>NZ_JBITFF010000002.1:24161-524126 GCF_044455885.1 Streptomyces sp. NPDC051109 | reverse complement strand
GTGCCCCTTCTCGGCCCGTGGGTGTCTTCGGCGGGGGTCACCCCGCCTTTCCACCCCCCGCCCGCCGGCCCGAGGTTCTTTTCGCCCCGCGGGGGGGGGGGGGGGGCCCCCCCGCCCCCACCGCACGGGGCCGCCCGTACGGCCCCGCAGCACGAGGAGGAGACCATGGCGACCACGGCGGCCCTCTCGCCCGGGGCGCGGGCGCAGGCCCTCGAAGCAATGGGGGAGGACGAACTCGACGTCCTCGTCGTCGGAGGCGGCGTCGTGGGCGCCGGTGCGGCCCTGGACGCCGCGACCCGGGGACTGGGCGTCGGCATCGTCGAGGCCCGGGACTGGGCCTCCGGCACGTCGAGCCGCTCCAGCAAACTGATCCACGGAGGCCTGCGCTACCTGGAGATGCTCGACTTCCGCCTCGTCGCCGAGGCCCTCGGCGAACGCGGACTCCTCCTGCGGTACCTCGCCCCGCACCTGGTCCGCCCGGTGCCGTTCCTCTACCCCCTCACGCACCGGATCTGGGAGCGGCCCTACGTCGGCGCGGGCGTGCTGATGTACGACGCCATGGCCGCCGCCTCCGGCACCACCGGAGGCCTGCCCCACCACCGCCACCTGCTGAAACGGCAGGCCCTGCACGAAGCGCCCGCACTGCGCTCCGACGCCCTCGTCGGCGCCGTGCAGTACTGGGACGCCCAGGTCGACGACGCCCGCCACACCATGTTCCTCGTCCGGACCGCCGCCGGCTACGGAGCACTGGCGGCCAACCGCACCCGCGTCGACCGCTTCCTGCGCCAGGGCGAACGCGTGGTGGGCGCCGTCGTCACCGACCTGGAGACCGGCAGCGCGACCGAGGTCCGCGCCCGCCAGGTCATCAACGCCACCGGTGTGTGGACCGACGAGACCCAGTCCATGGCCGGCACCCGGGGACAGTTCCACGTCCGCGCCTCCAAGGGCGTCCACCTGCTGGTTCCCCGCGACCGGATCAACTCCCGCACGGGGCTGATCCTGCGCACCGAGAAGAGCGTCCTGTTCGTGATCCCCTGGGGACGGCACTGGATCATCGGCACCACCGACACCGACTGGACCCTCGACAAGGCGCACCCGGCCCTCAGCTCGGAGGACGTCGCCTACCTCCTGGAGCACGTCAACGCGGTCCTTTCCACGCCCCTCGCCCCCGAGGACGTCGAGGGCGTGTACGCGGGCCTGCGCCCGCTCCTGTCGGGGGAGGCCGCCGAGACCAGCAAGCTCTCGCGGGAACACCTCGTCGCCCACCCGGTTCCCGGGCTCGTCGTCGTGGCCGGCGGCAAGTACACCACCTACCGGGTGATGGCCAAGGACGCGGTCGACGAGGCGGCCCGGGGCCTGGACGAGAAGGTGCCGGACTGCGCCACGGCACGAGTCCCGCTGGTCGGAGCCGACGGCTACTCCGCCCTCTGGAACTCGCGGCACAGGCTGGCAGCCCGCTCCGGACTGCACGTCGCCCGGATCGAGCACCTGCTCAACCGCTACGGCTCCCTGGTCCACGAACTGCTCGCCCTGGTCGCGGAGGACGCCTCGCTCGGGGAGCCCCTCCCGAGCTCCGACGACTACCTCCGGGTCGAAGCCGTCTACGCGGTCACCCACGAGGGAGCCCGCCACCTCGACGACGTCCTCGCGCGACGCACCCGGATCTCCATCGAGTCCTGGGACCGCGGGGTCGACGCGGCACGGACCGTCGCCGAACTGATGGCACCCCACCTGGGCTGGGACCGGGCGCAGCAGGACCGCGAAGTCGACCACTACGAGAAGCGGGTGGCCGCCGAACGCGAGGCCCAGCTCCAGCCGGACGACCGCACCGCCGACGCGGTACGCCTGGGTGCCCCCGACATCGTCCCGGTCCGCGGCGTCTGAGCCCCGAGCGGAACCCGCGCGGTCATCCGCTCGTCTTGCAGCGCAGCCGAAGGGGAGGGCGAGGACGAGGGCGAGGCCGCGGTTCGGCGTGAGCGCCGGCTCTCGTGTCCCGTTCCGGCCCTGCCCGTTCCGTGTACTGCGTCCTGTGAGAGGCCTTCACCCGTGCTCGTTGCCGACACCCGTTTCAGCGTGCTGTCCGAGGACTTCGCCGCCGACCCCTACCGGTACTTCGCACAGCTGAGGGTGCAGGCTCCCGTGCACCACGAGCCGGCGATCGACGGCTACTTCCTCTCGCGCCACGAGGACGTGAAACGGGTGCTGACCGACCACGAGGCGTTCACCACCGAGACGCTGCAGGTGCGCGCGGAGCCGGTGATGCGCGGGCCGGTCCTCGCGCAGATGACCGGGGCCGAGCACACCGCGAAGCGGAAGATCGTCATACGGGGCTTCACCGGCCAGGCCCTCCAGGACCAGATGCGTGCCGTCCGCGCCAACGCCGCCGAGCTGATGGCCCCTTTCCTCGCCCGGGGCCGGATGGACCTGGTCAACGACTTCGGCAAAACCCTCGCCGTCCACGTGGCGCTCGACGTCCTCGGTCTGGAGAGACGGGACTGGCGGCAGGTCGCCGCCTGGCACAGCGGAGTCGCCGAGTTCATCACCAGCCTGGCCCTCACCCCCGAGCGCCGCCGCCACTGCCTGGACTGCGCCGAGCAGTTGGAGGCGTACCTGCGCCCCGTCATCGAACAGAGGCGCCGCGACCCCGGCGACGACCTCATATCGAAGCTGTGCACGGCCGAGTTCGACGGCATCGCCATGAGCGACCGCGAGGTCACCGCACTGATCATCAACGTTCTGGCGGCCGCCACCGAGCCCGCGGACAAGACCCTCGCCCTGCTCTTCAAGCACCTCATCGACCACCCCGGGCAACTGGCGCAGGTCCGCAGGGACCCGGACCTGCTGGCCGCCGCGATCGCCGAGACCCTGCGCCACACCCCGCCGGTCCAGCTCATCCCCCGCCAGGCGGAGGAGGACGCCGTGTTCGCCGGCGGCACCGTGCCCGCCGGTGCCACCGTCTTCTGCATGATCGGTGCGGCCAACCGGGACCCCGCCGCCTTCACCGACCCGGACGCCTTCGACATCCACCGCCCGGACCTGGGCACCGCCCGCTCGTTCACCGCGGCCGCCCAGCACCTGGCCTTCGGCACCGGACTCCACCAGTGCGTCGGCGCGGCCTTCGCGCGCGCCGAGATCGAGACCGTCGCCGCGATGCTCCTGCCCCTGCTCGAAGAGGTCCGCTACAGCCCCGGCTTCCACTACCGGGAGGCCGGCCTGTACACCCGGGGCCCGCTCTCGCTGTCGCTGGACTTCACCCCCGTCCACCTCGGCTGACGGGACCCGGACCCGCCACGTGACACCTCCATTAGGATCGCCGTTCGCCCGGTCGAAGCCGGGCGGCGCACAAGGGAGTTGGGAGCCGCCATGGTGTCCGTGGGGGAAAGACTGAGCAGAGCGCGCGTACGGGCCTTCGTCGGCCGGGACGAGGAACTCGGGCGTTTCGAGGAGGCTTTGGCCGGCGATCCGCAGGCGCCGTTCGCGTTCTACGTGTGCGGACCGGGCGGCATAGGGAAGTCGACGCTGCTGCGGCGCCTGGCGGACCACGCCCGTGCGGCCGGCCGACTCCTCATCGAACTCGACGGCCGGTTCGTCAGCCGGGACCCGGCCGATTTCGAGCGCGCCGCCGGTCCGTTCCTGGACGTTCCGGGAACGGTCCTGTTCGTGGACTCCTTCGAGTACTGCCAGTGGCTGGAGAGCTGGCTGTGGCACCACCTCCTGCCCCGGGCCGCGGACGACACCCTGGTCGTCCTGGCCGGCCGGCGCGCTCCGCAGCCGCAGTGGACCGCCGACCCCGCCTGGTCCCGTCTCCTGCACGTGACCGAACTGGGGCCGTTCTCCGAGGAGCAGGCCCGGAGCCTGCTGGTGGCGGCGCAGATCCGCCCCGAACTGCGGGACCGCGTACTGCGCTTCGCCGGGGGCAACCCGCTGGCCCTGTCCCTCGCGGCCGCGGCGGGATCGGCGGGCTGCAGCCGGGAGGAGATCTGGGCCCCGACGGCGGACGTGCTGCGCACCCTGCTGGCGGGGCTGGTGGGGGAGGTGCCCACCGCGGCCCACCGCCGCGCCCTGGAAGTGGCGGCGCAGGCCCACTCGACGTCCGAGGAACTGCTCGCCGCGGTGCTGCCCGAAGAGGACGCCCATCTGCTCTTCTCCTGGCTGCGGGACCTGCCCTTCATGGAGTCGACCCACCGGGGGCTCCACCCGCACGACGCCGCACGCGAGACGCTCGCCGCCGACCTGCGCTGGCGGGCGCCCAACGCGTTCGAGGCGATGCGCCGGCGCCTCGCGGACGAGTACCTGCGCATACTGCGGGAAGCGCCCGAGGAGCGGGTGTGGACCGTCACCGACGAGCTCTTCTACCTCTACCGGGAGGGCGAGACCCTGGCCCGACTGCGGTCCTGGTCCCGCGAGGACGAGGTGCACGACCGTCCCTTGCACCCCGATGACATCGATGCCGTGCTGTGCATGGCCGAGGAGACCGAGGGAGCCGCCTCCGCGGAGCTGGTCCGGTACTGGACGCGGCGCCAGCCGCAGGCCTTCAGCGTCTACCGGCTCGTGAGCACGGGACGGATCGTGGCGTTCACGGCCCGATTGGCCCTGCCGTCCCCGCCCGACCCCCAGGACCTGGCCACCGATCCCGTCGTCGCCGCCGCGTGGCGGTACACCGATGCCACCGAGCCGGTGAGCCCCGGCGAACACATCGGCGTCAGCCGTTTCTCGATCTATCCCGAGCAGTACCAAGTCCCCTCCCGTGTCGTTGACTTGAGCAGCTCCCGGGCTCAGGCGGAGGCGGCCCGCGCCCGCGGTCGGGCGTACGGATTCGCCGTGTTCCGGGATGCCGAGACCTGGGCGGAGCGCGTCAAGGGCACCCTCAGCGACACCGGGGCCCGCCCGCGAGTCGGTGAGCACACGTACGGGCTGTTCGGCGTCGACTGGCGCCAAGTCCCCGTGGAGACATGGCTCTTGCGGTTCATATCCCCGGCCACCGACGAGCCGGTCCGCTCCGGACCGTCGCCCGTCTCGCGTACGGCGTTCGACCAGGCCGTGCGCGAAGCGCTGGCCCACTGGCGGGATGCGGGCGCCTTCGCGGCCTGCGCCCTGATGCGCACGCGCCTCGCAGCCGACCTCGGCGATCCGGTGGGGGAGTTGCGCGGGCTGCTGCGCCGGGCCGTCGACGACCTCGCCCGTGATCCGCGCGGAGTACGCGCACGCGAGGCCCTGGCGGCGGGCTACTTCTCCGGTGCGCCCACCCAGGAGGCCGCCGCCCGGCGACTCGGCCTTCCGTACGGCACCTACCGTCGCCACCTGCGCCAGGGCCTGGACCTGCTCTCGGAAGCCCTGTGGCAGCAGGAGCTGCACGACCCCAGGTAGCACCGGCGGCCGACGTGCCCGGGGCGGAACCGGCGGACCGGGGTGGACGCGGGAGCCGGATGGGCAGGTGCGGACAGGGGTGGACAGCGGCCCTCCCCGTCGGGCCTGGATAGTGGACACCTTCCGCGCCGAGTCTGTGCGCCATGAACGTTGCACACGCGCAGACCGACCGGGCGGCACGCCGGACCCCCCGGCCGGGAACGGTCCTCGCGGCCCTCGCCGCCGCCCAGTTCACCGTCATGCTCGCCACCTCGATCGTCAACGTGGCGCTCCCGCAGATCCGGGCCGGCACCGGGCTCACCGACAGCGGCACCACCTGGGTGGTCAACGCCTACGGCCTGGCGTTCGGGGCGCTGCTCCTGGCGGGCGGGCGGGTCGCCGACCTCCTCGGCCGCCGCAGGGTGCTGATGGCCGGCCTCGCCCTGTTCGCGCTGGCCTCGCTGGCGGCGGGACTGGCCACCTCCGCCGAAGTGCTGATCGCGGCCCGTGCGGTGCAGGGCCTGGGGGCCGCCGCGATCGCCCCGGCCGCCCTCGCCCTGGCGATGGACCGGGCATCGTCCGGCCCCGAGCGCGGCCGCGCCCTGGGCGTGTGGGGAGCGGTCTCCGGCGCGGGAGCGGCGGGTGGCGTCCTGCTGGGCGGCGCGCTCACCCAGGCATGGGGCTGGCCCTGGACCTTTCACTCGGTCGCGCTCGGAGCGGCCCTGGTCCTGGCCGCGGTGACCGTACTCGTCCCACGGGACGCGGGACGCGATGCCGGACGGCAGTCCGCCGGGCGGTTCGACCTGCTGGGCACCGCCACCGTCACCCTGGCACTGACCGGCCTGGTCTGGGGTCTGACCACCGCGCGCGGAGCCGGCTGGACCGACGCCCGGGTGCTGGGCGCACTCGGCGCCGCCGCCGCACTGTTCGCGGCGTTCGCCGTGATCGAGGTCCGCCGGCCCGACGCACTGATCCCGGCACGCCTGTTCGCCACCGGCCGGGTCGCCGCGGGCAATCTGCTGATGGCCCTGCTCGGATCCGTATGGCTGGCCCTGTTCTTCTTCCTGCCGCTCTACCAGCAACAGGTGCTCGGATCGGACCCCTTGGCCACCGGAGCCGGACAACTCCCCCTCGCCGTGGCCCATATGCTCGGCTCCGCCCTCGCACCACGCGTCTCCCGGCGCATCGGAGCCACCGCGACGGTGACCACGGCCCTGCTGACCGAGGCCGCCGGACTGCTCTGGCTGTCACGGATCAGCGCCGACGGAAGCTACCTGACGGACCTCCTCGGCCCGAGCATCCTGGTGGGCCTGGGCCTCAGTATCGCCTTCGTCCAGCTCACCGCCCTCGCCGTGGACGGTGTCCCGCGCGCCGACGCGGGCCTGGCCGGGGGACTGGTGAACACCACCCGGCAGGTCGGCGGAGCGATCGGCCTCGCCGCCCTGGCCACGCTGGCCGGCTCCGTCACCGCCGGCGCGTCCGCCGGTACGCCCCCACTGGAGGCCCTCACGGCCGGCTACCGCACCGCCTTCACGGTCTCGGCCGCGGTCCTGGCCGCCACAGCCCTCCTCGCACTGCTCCTCACCCGCCGTAAGGGTTCACGAACACCCACCACCCCGACCACACCGGCCCACCTCAAGTCCGTCGCCGAACACGCTGCCTGAGCACACGTCACCACCACGGAGAGAGAGTCCAGCCATGACCACTGCGAAGCCGTACCTGACCGGCCACTTCACCCCCGTCGCCGACGAGATCACCGCCACCGGCCTCACCGTCGAGGGCACCCTGCCCCCGGAGCTGACCGGCCGGCTGCTCCGCAACGGCCACAACCCCAAGCCCGGCGTCACCCCCACCCACTGGTTCAAGGGCAGCGGCATGGTGCACGGCATCCGGCTGCGCGAAGGCCGCGCCGAGTGGTACCGCAACCGCTGGGTGCACACGCCCGCCCTCGACGGCGCCCCCTACGTGACCGAGCACGGACCCGACCTGACCGCCAGCGCCGCGGGCACGCACGTCATCGAACACGCCGGACGCCTGCTGGCGCTGTGCGAGGCGAACCTCCCCTTCGAGCTCACCCCCGAGCTGGAAACGGTCGGTGCCTACGACTACGACGGAAAGCTGCGCGGCGCGATGACCGCGCACCCCAAGGAGGACCCGGTGACGGGGGAGCTCCACTTCTTCGGGTCCTCGCCGTTCCCGCCGTTCCTGACCCACTACGTGGCCGACGCCAAGGGATCGATCACGCACAGCGCCGAGGTGCCGGGGGCGACCGCCGCACTGAAGCACGACTTCGCCCTCACCCGCCGCCACGTGGTCTTCGTCGAGGGCAACGTCACCTTCGACCACACGGAAGCCTCGGGCATCCCCTACAGCTGGAGCGATCGGCAGCCCGCCCGCATCGGCGTCATGCCCCGCGTCGAAGACGGTGCCCGGCACATCCGCTGGTTCTCCATCGAACCGGGCAACATGCTCCACGTCTCCAACGCCTACGAGGACGGCCAGGGCCGCGTCGTCCTGGAAGGCCCCACCGTGGACCGCGAGGGCTTCCGGCTCTCCTGGAACTGGTGGGTCGGCGCGCCCGGGCGCGGCAGCGAGCCCGTCAGCCGCTCGTACACCCGCCGCTGGGTGCTCGACATGTCCGCCGGCACCGTCGACGAGCAGATCGTCGACGACCTGCCGGTGGAGTTCCCGACCCTCAACGAGGAGTACCTGGGCACCGAGAACCGCTACCAGTACGCGATCTCCTTCCCGAACGAGGAGGGGCTCGGCGGCTACGGCGTCGTCAAGTACGACCGCGCCAGCGGTGCACGCCGCATCCACCGGGTGGGGGATGCACGGATGCCCGGCGAGGCCGTGTTCGTCCCCGCCGCCGACGCCACGTGCGAGGACGACGGCTATCTGCTGACCGTCGTCTCCGACCTCAAGCAGGACGCCTCGCAGCTCCTGGTGCTCGACGCCTCCGGCCTCGATCGGGTCGCCACCGTCCACCTTCCCCACAGGGTGAGCGCCGGACTCCACGGCTCCTGGATCCCCGACGGCGCCCTGTAGGGCGCCACGGGCCGGCCAGGAGCAGGAACCTGCCGGAGCCGCGGGCATCCCGCGGCTCCGGCGCCACCTGCACCAGGTGAGAGCGCGCGCTCCGTCCGGATCACCGGACGTCGTACTTGAGGCGGAGTGGACTACCGGCGGCTCGGGCGGTGTCCGTGGGGCAGGGGAGGGATCCCGGAGCCTGATTTCGGTCAACTGACCGGATTTCGCGTGGTACGGGAGAGGGACCCGGGACGGCTCTTCCAGGGGATTCGCGGCTGGCCCCGATGCAACACAGTGGGCACACCAGGGATTTCACCGGATGAAGGACGGTACGCCCATGAAACGCCTCGCACCGCTGCTCGCCACGGTCGGACTCGTAGCGACCTCCCTGCCCCTGCTGACGGCTCCCCAGGCGGCCGCCGCCCAGACCCCGGGCCACATGCGCCAGAAACCGGACTGGCACCGCTGCAGCCCCGACCAGCCGGTGGCGTACGAGTGCGCGACCCTGAAGGTGCCGCTCGACTACCGGCACCCCGAGGGACGCACGCTCGACCTCGCGATATCGCGGATGAAGAGCGAGAACCCGGGCAAGCGGCGCGGAGTCCTGCTCTTCAACCCGGGCGGTCCCGGCACCTCAGGGCTGTTCCGGCCGATGGTCCTGAACGCAGAGATGCCCAAGGACGTCCGGGACCAGTACGACCTCATCGGCTTCGACCCGCGCGGGGTCGGCAACAGCAGCCCGGTCACCTGTGGCGGGCTGAGCCGGGCCGAGCAGGGCATCGGGGGCGCGTACCGCCCGGAGACCTTCGCCTCGGACGTGGCCTGGGCGCGGGGCATCGCCGACAAGTGCCGGGAGAAGTCCGGCGACGTCCTCCCGCACATCACCACCCGCAACACGGCCCGCGACCTGGACGTGATCCGTGAAGCGCTCGGCGAGCGGAAGATCTCGTACCTGAGCTATTCGTACGGGACCTACCTCGGCGCGGTGTACTCCCAGATGTTCCCCCAGCACACCGACCGCTTCGTACTGGACAGCGGGGTGGACCCGCAGCGCGTCTGGCGCGGCATGATCCAGGTGTGGGCCACCGAGGCGGAGCCCGCCTTCGCGCGGTGGACGCGGTGGGCCGCGGAGCGCTCGGACCGGTACGGGCTCGGCACCACCCCCGAAGAGGTGTCCGCCACCTTCTGGGCCCTGGTGGCCCGGGCCGACCGGGATCCGATCGTCTACGAAGGGCGGAAGGTCACGGGTGACGACATCAGGGCCGACCCGTCCCTGTTCTCCTCCCCGTACGGGGCCTCGGCCGTCGTCAAGCACCTCAAGTCGTTGGCCGAGAACGGATCCCGGCCGGCGGACGGTGACGCGCCGGACCTGAAGCAACTGCTCGCGGGTCCCCGGCCCTCCGGGGCGAGCGCCTCCGCCACGAACGCCGCGGCGGCCGCCGGCCCGGCAGCCGCCCCCGATTTCGATGACGAGGCCACGGCCGTCTACTGGTCCGTCGTCTGCGGGGACACGGACGCCTGGCCGCGTGATCCCGACCAGTACGCGCGGGACGCGGTGCGGGACAAGGCGAAGTATCCGCTGTACGGGGATTTCGCGTCGAACATCAAGCCGTGCGCCTTCTGGCAGCGTCCGGCGGAGCCCCCGACGCCCATGAAGACGCGGGCCGACGTGCTGACCGTACAGAACGAGTGGGACCTGGTGACCCCGCTGGCGAGCGGTCAGGGCCTGCACAAGGCGCTGAAGGGCTCGCGGATGGTGTTGGCGCTGGGCGGCGAGAAGCACGGCGTGTACCTCTCCGACCCGGCTTCCTGCGCCGACGCCACGGTCAACACGTACCTCGCCACGGGCCGGCTGCCCGCCGCAGACGTGACCTGCCAGGACCCGCCGCCGTTCCCGTAGGGGCGAGGCGCGGAGCGGCGGCTTCGGGTTCCGGACGGGTGAAGGTCGCCTACGGCCGCGGCCCGTCCCGGAGGCGGCCGGTCATGAGCAGGCCGCCCTGCGGGGTCCGCCGGGCGAGTTCGCCGGTGCGGAAGTAGCCGTCGGCGGTGAAGGAGCGTGCGTTGTGCTCGGGAGCCCGGTAGTAGCCCCGCAGGGTGTACGGGCCGCGGGCGAGGAGTTCGCCGGGCTCCCCGTCGGGCACGTCCTTGCCCCCGGCGTCGACGATGCGGATCTCGTCGTCGGGCGAGAGCGGGCGGCCCTGCGCGGTGAGTACGGTCTCGTCCGGATCCGCGGGCCGGGTGAACGTGAGCAGCCCCTCGGCCGCGCCGAAGACCTGCTGGAGGCGACAGCCCAGTTCGGGGCCCATCCGCTCGGCGGTCGCCCGCGGCAAGGGCGCGGCGCCGCCGACCTGCACCAGGCGCAGACTGCTCAAGTCCGCCTGGACCGTGGGAAGTACGTCGAGCCAGTGCCGGGCGGCGGCGGGCGTCACCGAGGTGATGGTGACCCGCTCCCGTGCGATGGCCGCAAGGCATTCGGCGGGGTCCGGGTCCTCGACCAGGACGACGGTGCCGCCGGCGGACAGCGTGCCGACGATGCCGGGACAGCCGAGCGCGAGGTTGGTCTCGGCGGGCAGCGCGGCGAGGTACACGTCGTTCTCGGTGAGGGACACCAGCTCGGCGGCGGCCCGCGCCTGGTAGGCGTAGTCGTCGTGCGTACGCGGAACGAGCCTGGTCGGCTCGGCGGCAGCGCCGGAGAGCAGGAAGAACGCCACCTGGCCCGCGCCCTGCGCGAGCGTCGGCCCGGGCGGGGAGTCGAGGGAGCCCAGCGGGAAGTAGTGGCAGCCGGCCGGGTCGGTCGAGAAGCCGCCGTACGGGGACGACGCGCCCGGCGCCTCGAAGGTGAACACCCTTCGCAGGAAGGGCCCTTGAGCCGCGATGTCGGCCGCCATCGCCGTGTGGTCGAAGCCGCGGTACGTCGAGGGGCCGACGTAGCCGACGGCCTCCGCGACCCGGACGACGTGGGCCACCTCGGACGCGCGGTACGAGACCGGACAGAGCACCGGGACCGCGCCGATGCGCATCAGCGCGAAGACGGTGGTGACGAACTCGGCCACGTTCGGCAGCTGGACGACGACCCGTTGTCCGGGCCGCAGGCCCCGCAGCCGGAATCCGGCGGACATGCGGTCCACGCGCCGGTTCAGGCCCGCGTACGTGATGCGGGTGCCACCGCCGTGCACGAGAGCGGTCCGCGGTCCGTACTGCTGGGCCCAGCCGCGCAGCAGGTTGTCCAGGGTGTTGCCCCGCCAGTGCCCGGCCGCCCAGTAGCGGTCGACGAACTCCTCGGGCCAGGGCGTGCAGCCGGCGAGCATGGGTGCCATTGTCTTCCTTCGGTCCCGTTCCTGGGTCAAGCCAAGCCCTCACCACCCCTCCGTGCAATGCGCCTTCCCCACCACGGAAGCCGGACTCGATCAGCGGAAACTCCAATCAGGACGCTGATCAGGAGGCTGAGACGCCAGGGAGGGCACGACCGGAGGCGGAACCCCGTGGATGCCCCAGGCGCCGGCGCCGATGCGGAAGGCCTGTTCCGGGCACTCCTCGCAGGAGGCCGGCACCACCGCGCCGGCCGGCAGCGCCGGGGCTTCGCAGGCGGACGCACACGGCCCCTGCGTGCCGAACACCGCTGATCGGCATGCCCGTACGCCGGCTGGGCCCCGCAGTCGCCGGGCGGGGCACGCAGCTCGGCCCCCGGGGGACCCGCGGCGTCATCAGCCGTGCAGCTGGCGCGTCCAGTCCTGGGGGACCCGGCCCGCCGGGCCGGGCGCCGGCTGGTCCGCCGGGTGGGCGGACGGCGGGGCCAGCGCGGGTCCGGATTCGTACAGCGCGTCGGTGTCGTAGTTCCAGAACCAGTCCTCCCCCGGCTCGAAGCTCTGCACGAGCGGATGGCCGGCGGACTTCCAGTGCGCGGTGGCGTGCTGGGCCGGGGAGGAGTCGCAGCATCCGATGTGGCCGCACTGGGCGCAGCGGCGCAGGTGGAACCACCAGCCGCCCACCGCGTCGCAGTCGGCGCAGCCGGTTCCGGTGGGCGGGACGGTCGGGTCGATGCCGTTGATGTCGTCGGTCATGCCGGCTCCTTGGAGGTCTCGGGTTCGGGGGCGGTCAGCGGCAGCAGCACCTGGAACCGGGTGTCGCCCGGCGCGGACTCGACCTGGAGGCTGCCGTGGTGCTTGTTGACCACGATCCGCCAGGAGATGTCGAGGCCGAGACCGGTGCCCTCGCCGACCGGCTTGGTGGTGAAGAAGGGGTCGAAGATGCGGCTGCGGATGTCCGCCGGGATGCCGGGCCCGGTGTCGCGGAACTCCACCAGCAGCCGGTCGCCCTCGCGCGCCGTGCGGACCGTCAGCGTGCCCTCGCCACCCGTGCTCCCGATGGCGAAGACGGCGTTGTCGATGATGTTCGTCCACACCTGGTTGAGCTCCGCGGGGTAGGCGGGCACCTCGGGCAGGGAGCGGTCGTAGTCCTTCACCACGCGCACCCCTCGGCCGATCTTGCCGGACAGCATCAGCAGGGTGCTGTCGAGGAGTTCGTGCACGTCGACGACCCGGTGCGGGGCGCGGTCCAGCTGCGAATACTGCTTGGCGGCGTCGACGAGGTGCGAGATGCGGGTGGTGGAATCGTTGATCTCGTCCATCAACAGCTCGGTCTCCACCGTGTAGTTGAGCCAGCCGATGGCCCCCGGCAGGATGTCCTCGGCCACGGTCGCCGCGACCTGCTCCAGCCAGTCGGTGTCCAGCCCGGCCTGTACGAAGGTCGGGGCGACCCGCCAGCCCTCCTGGATGCCGTGGTCGTCGAGCCAGTCGGCGAGTTCGTCCTCCCGGTCGGAGGCCTCCAGGGGGCTCAGCACCGGTGCCTTGGCCACGCGTTCAGCGGTGCGCTCCTGGATCTCGATGAGCTCGGCGAGCGCCTCGCGCGAGTAGGGGCCCCGGGCGATGACGGTCAGCTTGTGCCGCATCTTGCCCACCCGTTCCCGCAGTGACGCGGTGGCCCGTACGGCCGCCGCCGCCGGGTTGTTGAGCTCGTGGGTGAGACCGGCGGACAACGATCCCAGCGCCAGCAGCCGTTCGCGCTGGCCGATGGCGCGCTGCGTGTTCCTCGACCCGAAGAACAGCCCCTCCAGCAGGTGCGCGGCCATCGGGAACCAGTCCCGCATGATGTCCGCGAACGACTCGGCGGGCAGGACGAAGAACCGCGTCGGCTCCGTCACCCGCATCGAGTTGGTGTACGTCTGCGGCACCTGGTCGCCCAGGTACGCCTGCATGGCTCCCGCGTACACGCCGCGCTGCGAGGTCCGGCTCACTTCGACGTCGTCGCCCCCGACCCGGCGGGACAGTACGACGGTTCCCGCGATCATCACGTAGAAGCACGTGGCCGGGTCGCCCTCGGTGTAGACGGGGCCGGCGTCGAACCGCTCCACCCGCCCCTCGGCGCACAGCCGCCCGAGCTGCTCCGGGGTGAGCTTCTCGAACAGGAACAGCGAGGAGATCTCCTGCGGGCTGCAGGGCATGGACCGGCCACCGCTCATGACTGCTCCAGGTACCGGTGGACGAGCATCACGGCCATGGCTCCCTCTCCGACGGCGGACGCGACGCGCTTCGCGGACTGGGCGCGCGCGTCGCCCGCCACGAACACGCCGGGAATGTTGGTCTCCAGGTGGTAGGGCGGCCGATCCAGTTCCCACTCGGCGGGCGGCCGCCCGTCCGCAGTGAGGTCCGGCCCGGCCAGGATGAAGCCGTGGTCGTCGCGCAGCACCGTACCGTCCAGCCAGTCGGTCAGCGGGGCCGCGCCGATGAACACGAACATCCACTGGCAGTCGACGAGTTCGGTCGCACCGCTGTCGACGTCCCGCAGCGTCAGCTGCTCCAGGTGCCCGTCGCCGTGCGCCTCCTCGACGACGGTCCGGGGCCGCACCGTGATGTTCGGCGTCTCCTCGATCTGCTGGATCAGGTAGTACGACATCGACGCCTTCAGGGACTCCCCGCGCACCAGCACCGTCACCGACTTCGCGCCGCGCGCCAGGTACATCGCCGCCTGCCCGGCGGAGTTGGCGCCACCCACGATGTACACGTCCTGTCCCTGGCAGGCGGCCGCCTCGGTGAGCGAGGAGCCGTAGTACACCCCGCAGCCGGTCAGGGAGTCGCAGCCCGGTGCAAGCAGCTGCCGGTACGACACGCCGGTCGCCAGGATGACGCTGTGCGCGGCGACCGCCGAGCCGTCGGAGAAGTGGACGACGCGGGCCGCGCCGTTGACCTCCAGTCCCGTGACCTCGCGCGCCGTGAGGATCTCGGCGCCGAACCGGCCCGCCTGGCGGCGGGCCCGGTCCGTGAGCTGCGCGCCCGAGACGCCGTCGGGGAAGCCGAGGTAGTTCTCGATGCGGGAGCTCTGGCCGGCCTGCCCGCCGGTCGCCGACCGCTCGACGAGGACGGTACGCAGCCCCTCGGAGGCCCCGTACACCGCCGCGCCGAGCCCGGCCGGTCCGCCGCCGATGACGACGAGGTCGTAGAAGTCGGCGGTCGGCGTGGTCGCGAGCCCCACGTGGGCGGCCAGCTCGGCCGGCTCCGGCTCGATCAGCACGGTGCCGTCGGGTGTGACCACCAGGGGCAGCCGCTGCCCGTCCGCCCCCTCCGCCCGGGCGGCGCCCAGCAGCCGCTGCCCCTCGGGCTCGTCGGAGGAGTACCAGCGGTACGGCACCTGGTTGCGGGCCAGGAACTCCCGGACGCGCGAGGACCCCGCCGACCAGCGGTGCCCGACCACCTTGGTGGCGGGTACCGGTCGGTAGTCGCTGGAGCGCCACGCCGTGAGCAGGTCGTCCACGACGGGGTAGAGCTTCTCCTCCGGCGGGTCCCACGGCTTGAGCAGGTAGTGGTCGAGATCGACGACGTTGATCGCGTCGATGGCCGCGTTGGTGTCGGCGTACGCGGTCAGCAGCACGCGCCGCGCGCCCGGGTACACCGCCAGGGCCTGCTCCAGGAACTCGATGCCGTTCATCTGCGGCATGCGGTAGTCGGCGAGGATCACCGCCACCAGGTCGCCCCGCAGCTTCAGCTCGCGCAAGGCCTCCAGCGCGGACTCGCCGGACTCGGCGCGCACGATCCGGTAGTCGGCGCCGTAGTGACGCCGCAGGTCACGGGCGATGGCACGGGAGACCCCCGGGTCGTCGTCCACGGTCAGGATGACGGTCCGCGCCGTATCGGCGGCCTGTGCCATACGTCTCCACCCCGAGTGCTTCTGGGCGGGCCGCCCGGCGAGCCGCCCGCGCCGGTTTCCCGCCCATCGTATGTTCGATGGACCCCGCCCGCTCCGGAACGCCGCGATCGTGCGCTCCGGGTATCCTCCCGGTCGCTCCCCGTCGTCATTGGGACCGCACGGCCTCCCGGGAAGCCTTTCCCTCTCCTGCGGCCTCCACGTCACCGCCGCCTGAATCAGCGGACCGCCACCACCACGTGGCTGTTGCCGAACTGCCAGACCGTTCCGACGTGCTCGAAGCCGGCCTCGCGCAGCAGTGCGAGGTGGGCGGTGAGGGTCAGCGCGTTGCCCTCGCAGTGCGGGTGGGTGCGGCGGTCGCGGGTGGCGAAGAGGGGCGCCAGCTCCGGGTCGGCCCGCACGCCCGACCACCACGACTCCCAGTCCTCGTGCGCGAGGGCCTGCTGGCGCTCGGCGCGCCGCCGGCCGATGTCCGCGGCGAGCTCGTGGACCTTGGGGGAGTCCGGGTCGAGGTGGTCGCCGTTGACGAGGACCCCGCCAGGGCGAATGCGCTCGGCCAGCCCCTCGTACGTGCGCCGCAGCGTGTCCTCGCCGAGGTAGTGCAGGGCGGTCGTCGAGACGGCCGCATCCACCGGGCGGTCCAGTACGAGGGCGTCGAGCCAGCCCGGCTCCCCGATCCGGGCCTCGGCGAAGCGCAGGGCCGGCCCGTGGTGCGCCCGCCCCAGCTCCAGCAGCAGCGGATCGGCGTCGACGCCCACGACCTCGGCCGCGGGCATGCGCTCCGCCAGCCGCGCGGCCAGGGAGCCGGGCCCGCAGCCCAGATCGAGGAGCAGGGGAGCCGGGTGGCCCGCCGTGACGCGCTCGACCACGTCGGTGATGACCGTGAACCGCTCCTCGCGGTCGATCGCGTACCGCTGCTGCTGGCGCTCCCAGCGTTCCACCCACCGGCTGGCCGCCGCGACCGTGCCCGCGCTGCCCACGTTCATGTTTCTGTCCACTCGTGCTTCTGCCGTTCTCACGGCCCTGAACTCCACATGAAAATCATTGCAGATTGATGAGGGTGGCGAGCAACCCCTCGATCTCCTCGGCCGTGTTGTGCACGTGCAGGCTGACCCGCACCGAGCCGTCCGCCTCCCCCGCACCCGCCTGGCAGTGGCCGTCGGAGCGCACCATGAAGCCGTGGCTGTAGAGGATGAACCCGAGGTCGCGGGAGGGTATCTCACGATGCCGGAACGCCACGATGCTCCGGCGCCGCTGCACCTCGGAGTCGGCCGCCAGGCTGGAGCGGCAGCCGAGCACCTCGTACGCGTCCAGCCGGCTCAGGCCGTCGGTCAGCCGGGCCGCCAGGGCCACCGTCCACGCCTCGATCCGGTCCGTGCCGGCCGCGCCGAGCCAGTCGAGGGCGGCTGCCAGGCTCACGATGCCGACGGTGTTCGGGGTTCCGGCCCAGCCGCCCGGCCGGAACTCCGGCCCGCGTCGGCCCCGGGCCCAGACCGCACCCGTACCAGGCAGCGCCATGGCCTTGTGGCCGGAGAACACGACGAAGTCCACGTCGAGTCCGGCCACGGACAGCGGCAGGTGCCCGATGCTCTGCGCGGCGTCGAGGCAGATCGGGACGTCCGGCCCGACCACCCGGCGTATCCGGTGCACGTTCATGTCGGCGCCGTACACGTGGTGCACGTGGGTGGCCGCCACGAAGCGGGTGCGCGGGCCCACCGTGGCGGCGAGTGCCGCCGGATCGTAGTCGCCGGAGCCGTCCTGGTACGGCAGTTCCCGGACCCGGATCTCGGTGCCCTGCCGCGCCAGCAGCTGCCGTACCTCCAGCCACGGGGCCAGGTTCGCCTCGTGGTCGGCGAACGGGACGACGATCTCGTCCCCGTCGGAGAGCCGGCCCGCCAGCCAGTCCCGGGCGACCGTCCGCAGCCCCTCGGAGGTCCCGCTGGTGAAGTGCACGGACGAGCGGTCCGGCGCGGGATCGCCCAGGAACCGCTTGACCCGCTCGCGGGCCCGCTCCACCGCGGCCGTCGTCGCGTTGGCCCAGGGGTACGAGCCGCGGCCGGCGTTGGCGTTGGAGGTGGTGAGGTAGTGCTGCACGGCGTCCAGTACGGCCCCCGGCTTCTGGGCGGTGGCAGCGCTGTCCAGGTACGCCAGCTCCGGGTTCGCCACGACGATCGGGAACTGGGCCCGCAGCGGGCGCTGCCAGGAGCGCAGCTGCTCCAGGGCGTCGGCCACGTCAGTCACGCACCAGCGGCGCGCCCGCGTCCCGCCACGCGATGATCCCGCCCGCGAGGCTGCGCACGTCGGGATGCCCCATCCGGGTCAGCAGTGCGGCGTAGCGCGCGGACTGCTCGCCGACCGGGCACGCCAGCAGCACGGGCTGCCGCTTGCCGAACGGCAGCCCGCCCCGCACCACTTCGTCGAAGAGCTCGTCCACGATGTTCACCGAGCCGTCGATGTGCAGCGCGGCGTAGGCGAAGGAGCTGCGCAGGTCGACCACCAGCGGCCGCTCCGCCGCGATCCACTTCTGCGCGTCGGCCACCTCGATGACCTGCGCCGCCCGTACCTCGGAATCGGTCAGCGCGGACACGGAGTTGCGCGCGGGCGGGCGGCCCAGCAGCTCCGGGCGGCGCTGTTTGACGTAGCCGAGGTAGCTCTCCACCCGGTCGCAGACGATGAACACCGCGGTCCTGCGCTCCGGGGCGCCCGTCAACTCCGCGTCGACCGGCCGCAGATGGCGCACGGTGCCCTGGTACGCGGCGCCGCCGGTCGGGCCGGCGAGGATCCCGCAGCGCCGCACCAGGGTGAGCATGCCGTCGATCGCGTCGTCGGCGCCCACCGACTCGATCGTGTCGTACGTGGCCGGGTCGAAGAGGCCGACCTGGTGGACCTCGTCGATGTTGCGGATGCCGGGAATGAAGTCCGACTTCTCGCCCACCAGCCCGATCACCCGTACGGCGGGATCGTGCGCGCGCAGGGACCGGGCCACGCCCGTGGAGGATCCGGCCGTGCCGACGCAGGCGAGGAACCAGTCCGGGGCCCGGCCGTCCAGATCCGCGACGATCTCCGGGCCCGTGCCCGTCGCGTGCGCCTCGGTGTTGAGCGCGTTGAAGTACTGGTCGGTGTGCAGATGGGCGCTGCCGGACTCGTTCAGCCTCTGGTGGAAGAGGGTCAGCGGGTCCTCGGTGTCCGTCGGGTCCAGGCATTCGCTGCGGCCCGGCAGCTCCTCGATCTCGGCGCCCAGCAGCAGGAGCAGGTCCTTGACCTCCGGGATGCGCATCCGGTTGGTGACGCTCTTGAACGACAGCCCGTGCATGCCCGCGATCACGGCCAGCGCCTTGGCCGTGTTGCCGCTGGACAGCTCGACGAGCGTCTCGCCGCGCTCCCGGGCGCCGGGCAGCCCGGCCCGGGCCATGTTCCAGGCGGCCCGGTCCTTGACCGAGCCGAAGGGGTTGAGCATTTCCAGCTTGGCGTAGAGATCTATGTGGCGCAGGCCGTGTACGGCCGGGTCGATGCGGACCAGCGGGGTGTTGCCGATGGCCTCGGTGATGCTGTCGTACCTCATGCCCGTCCCCCCGAATCGGTGATCGGCCCGTACTCCTCGATGGGCCAGTACTCCTCGTCCAGACACCAGCGCCAAGAGCCCTGCGTCTGACGGACCGCCACCTTGCGCGCCACCGGTTGCTGCTGGGCGCGCGTGACGCCGAAGTCCATGCAGTACCCGGCCGTGTTGGCGAATCCGAGCAGATCGCCCGGGCGCGGCAGCCGCGGTAGGAACACCGTTCTGCGGGTGATCAGGTCGGCCTCCAGGCAGAGGTTGCCCATGAGGTGGACGCCGACCGGCTCCGGCGGGCCGGCGGGTCCGCCCTCGCGGGACACCAGTACGGGGTCCATGAGGATCCCGTGGTCCTCCAGGGCGACGTCGCTCGCGTTCATGGCGAGGCGCACGAGCGCGGGGCCGGCGTCCGGGTGCCGTACCTCCAGCACCCGGGCCAGGGACAGCCCGCACTGGTCGGCCAGGGCCCGGCCCGGCTCCGTGTACAGGTCGTAGAGGCTCTCCAGCAGCAGGGTGCCAAGGCCCCGTCCCAGGGTGGGGGCGGGCTGCGACAGGAGCGCGTCGAGGTAGCCGGCGCCGGCCACCGGGCGGTGGCCGGGGTACATGCTCAGGGCGCCGCGCAGCGTACCGCCCTCGGCGTGCAGGCCGTACCCGTGACCGCCCCAGGCCAGGGGCGGGCGGCGGCCCATCACCGCGGCGGCGAGCTCGCTCGTGTAGCGGTCCCACTGGGCGGCGTGGGCGAGGTAGCTGACCCCGAAGCCGCCGCCGATGTCGACCACGCGCGGCTGGAAGCCCCGTGATCCCAGGTCGTCCATGGCCCGCAGGCAGCCTTCGAGGGCGATGGCCTTCTCGTCCGGACTCGTCGTGTCGAGGTGGTAGGCGACACCGATCGGATCGACGCGGTCCCGGTGGCGTTCGAGCAGGTCCAGCAGCGGCCCGAACGCCTTCACGGAGGTACCGAACCGGCTCCTGCGGGAGAGCGTCCTCGGTCCCGAGGCCTCGAACTCGGACAGGCGGAGCAAGACCTTCGGGCGGGGCAGGCCGTGGCGGCGTACGAGGCCCGCCAGCGCCTCCAACTCATCGGGGCCGTCGGCGTTCACGGTGGCCCCCGACCGTGCGGCGAGCCAGAGGAACGCGGGATCCTTGGGGCCGGTCGCCATGATGCGGTCCGCGGTGAAACCGGCGCCGAGGGCGTGCCGGAGCTCGCCGACGGACGCCACGTCCACGGCGGCGTCCTCGGCGGCGAGCCGGCGGACGAGGGACCGGGAGCGGTTGGCCTTGTGGGCGAAGAAGACCTGCCCGCCGAGCCGGTGGCGGCGGTAGACGGACCGGAAGGCCTCGGTGTTCTCCGTGATCTGGTCGGGCAGGAGGACGTTGAGGGGCGAGCCGAGGGCGTCGACGAGCAGGTGCAGGAACGGGGCCGAGTCGAGCAGTGCGGCGAGCCGCGCGGCCAACCGCGGTTCCAGGTACAGGGGGCCGGTGTCCATCCCAGCTGCTCCTCCCGCGCGCCGATCGTACGACGATATTCCTCGCGGCCCTGTTCCTGCCCTGCCGGCATGGTGTGGACGCGCGCTGGCGGTAGTTGGCCGAAATGCGACGGCGCGGTCAGAGTGCGAGGTGCATGAGGACCTCGTCGCGGTCGTCGTCGGGAGCGACCCGCAGAGCGCCGGGCCAGCGCCCGATCTCGCGCCAGCCCAGACGGCCGTAGAACTCCTCCAGCCCCAGCCCGGCGCGGACGCCGATGTGCAGCTGCTCCAGCCCCATCTCCTGCCGGGCGAGATCACGGACCCGGTGCATCAGCGCCGTTCCGATGCCGCGGCCCCGGAAGTCGGGGTGGGTCATGACGTGGTTGACGGCGCCGCAGTGCGCGACGAGCGGATGCGGGTCGCGGCGCAGAACCAGCCACCCCGCGAGCTTCCCGCCGACCGTGGCGATCAGCATCCGGGCGCGGCGCGGATCGAGCGTGCCGACGAGCAGGCCCAGGGCGGGGTCGGCCTGGCCGGTGCTCACCGGCGGCATGGGGAGCCCCAGGGGGATGACGGCGCCCCCGGTGTTGATGACCCGTACCCAGCAGTCGACGAGCTGCTCCCGGAGTTCGGCGGGCAGCTCCCGCGGGCGGGTGATCTGCGCGAAATCGACTGGTTGCAACACGGTCATGGACGGCAGCTTGCCAGACGCGGTACCGCGACGGGCCCCGACCGGACAAGGCCCGGCCGGGGCCGTGGGGGTCACGCCTCCGAGCGGGCCGTGGACCTCAGACGGCTGAAGTCCATGATCTCGTAGTACCGGTTCGACCGGGTACCGGGCGCCAGGGCGGTGAGGATCCCTTCGGCACGGAGGGATGCGATCGCCTTCTCGACCGTGGTCCGGCCGAGGCCGAGCGCGTCGGCGATATCGGCCTGGCTGGGGCCGGTGATGGTGGCCGCCTCGTTGGGCACCGGGTGCATCCCGGTCCTGGTCCACCTGAAGCGCTCGACTCCCCTCGTGAACCTGCCGGCCGGGACCAGGTACTCCAGGAGCCGGGCCACCCGGATGACCGGGTCAGCCTTGGAGGCCGCGTAGACCGACTCGACGGTCTGCGCACGTTCGTTGGCCAGCTGCGCGAGGAGGAGGGCCAGCACGGGCTCCTTCTGGATCAGAGTCGCGAACGTGCGGGCGGTGAGGCTCAGAGCAGCACCCGTGGACAGGAAGGTGATGTGCGGCCCCGCGCCCCGGGAACCCGATTCGTCGGTGGTCCCCTTCCTGAGCATCACCCGGCTGATGTCCCCGAGGATCGCCCCCCTGCGCCAGAGGCGGGTGGTTCCGTGGGGGGTGGTCTCCTTGATGACGCCCCGGGCCACGATGTGGATCCACTCCTGGCCGTACGCGACGATGTCGCCTCGCGGGCGGGCCTCGACCCGCCCGGCGGAGATCAGGGACTCGATCGCGTACGAGGGGAGGCCCAGCGACTTCAAGTGGGAGGAGATCGCCTCGTACGGCCAGGACCGCACCTTGGTTCCGGGGTCGTAGACCTCAAGGATGTCGGTCATCGGACATCGCCTCCAAGGCCGGTGGCCTGGGGAAGCCCCTGGCCGGGCGCGGCCGGGGCGACGGGCGCGACGACCTGGGCGGGCGCCGGAGACGGCGACTCCACGAGGATCTTGACGACCGGCGCGAGGGCGGCCACGAGGGCGGCCAGGGAGCCGATGACGACCGCGATGCGGCCGGCGGTCTTGTCGAGGTGGCGGATGGTGAAGCAGGCCGCTCCCACGACGATCGCGACGATCAGGACAGCCGCGAGAATTCCTTCGGACACGGTTACCTTCAGGGGTACGGCGGCCGAGCCGTACCGCTCCCGAAGGGGAGGGCGCAGCTCGACCGCAGCTTTGGAATGGTCCCTTATCTGCGACGCATGACCGGCTGAGCGCGAACCCTGGCGAGGGGTCGAACCGGCTGGCTCGTAGAATACGCCACCTGAGTGACCCGGCCCCAAATTCGCTCCTCGTGGAGGGAATTCGTGTCCATGGTCGCGAGACGAGCCCGGGATCGGAATTCAACAAAGCTCTCCCCAAAGGTTGTTGGTCCGGTCCGCCCGTCGCTCGGTAAACGCGAGACGGCCGCACCCCCTGGGGGATGCGGCCGCCTGGACATGTGCTCCATGAGTACGAGGCCGCCCGGGGGAGCCACCCCCGAAACGGACCTCGGAAGCTGAGTGAGACCATTCCAAAGCCCTGTCAGCTGAAGACAGTGCACACCGTTAATAGACTGCGGAACCCTCTGTAAGAGGGATAGTGCACCCCGCGTACGCGGGAATCCCTATGCAGAGGGGTTTTGTGCGGGCTGTACGGCCGACGTAACCCCGCACTGGGGCAGAGAAATTGCGTCCACGCCTTGGAGATCTCCACCCGGAGAGATTCCTGCCGCGCGGGTCCACCCGGGCCGGCGGGTTTGCCGAGTGCCGGTGTTTCGGTCCGTCGTCGCCGTGCCGGGGCCGGCGAAGTGGCGGGCGGTGGGTACCAGTACCGCCGTTGCCCCGAAGGGCTCGGTGGCGGGGGCGATCGGGGCGAGCCAGACGGGTGCCAGAACGTACGACACCAGGAGCATCAGGCGCAACGGGCCGACGCCGTACGCCGCCAGCCCGGCGAAGGCCGCCCAGCCCGGCGAGCGCGGCTGCCGACGGGCTATGGCGAGGGCCCCGCCGAGCGCGCCCACGGTGTACGCGGTCAAGGCGGAGGCCGGCACCCACTGCGAGCCGTAGCGCTCCCGCCCGACCGGGGGCAGCCGGCCCTCCCGTGCCCGGATGCGCTGAACCAGGGCCCCGCGGCGACCGTGGCGGCGCCCCCGGCGGCCAGGGCAACGCGCCCCCGGTCAGGGTCAGCCGGCCGCGCTGAGTTCCCCGCTGAGGGTCTCGTGCAGGCGGGCGCTGGGTCCGTTCAGGCCCACGATCTCCACCGTCTTGCCGCGCTGGGCGTAGCGGTGCTCTATCGCGTCGAGTGCCGCCACGGACGACGCGTCCCAGACGTGCGTGGCGGACAGGTCGATGACGACCTTGTCCGGGTCGCCGGCGTAGTCGAAGCGGCCGACGAGCTCGTTGGAGGAGGCGAAGAACAGCTGGCCGCTGACCGCGTAGACGACCCGGCCGCCGTCGGGGTCGACGACCGCCGTGACGTCGGCGAGCCGGGCGACCCGCTTCGCGAAGACGACCATGGCGGTGACGGATCCGGCGACGACACCGACGGCCAGGTTGTGGGTGGCGACCACGCACGCCACGGTGACGGCCATGACGGCGATCTCGCCCGCCGGCATCCGCCGGAGGGTCTTGGGTGCGATCGAGTGCCAGTCGAAGGTCGCGAAGCAGACCATGATCATGACGGCGACGAGGGCCGCCATCGGGATGTCGGAGACGACCGGCCCGAAGACGACGCACAGCACCATCAGGAACACGCCCGAGAGGAACGTGGAGAGCCGGGTCCGGGCGCCGGAGACCTTCACGTTGATCATGGTCTGGCCGATCATCGCGCAGCCGCCCATGCCGCCGAGGAACCCGGTGACGATGTTCGCGATGCCCTGCCCGACGGATTCGCGGGTCTTCGACGAGTGCGTGTCGGTGATCTCGTCGACCAGCTTCGCCGTCATCAGGGACTCCATCAGCCCGACGAGCGCCATGGCGAACGCGTACGGGGCGATGGTGGTCAGCGTGTCGAGCGTGAACGGTACGTCGGGCAGCCCGGGGACGGGCAGCGAGGACGGGAGCGCGCCCTTGTCTCCGACGGTCGGCACCGCGATGCCGGCGGCGACGGTGATCACGGTCAGGATCACGATCGACACCAGCGGGGCCGGGACCAATGTGGTGATCTTCGGGAACAGCACCATGAGCGCCAGGCCGGCCGCCAGCAGCGGATAGACGGCCCACGGCACGTCGCTCACCTCCCGCACCTGGGCCATGAAGACCAGGATGGCGAGGGAGTTGACGAAGCCGACCATCACGGAGCGCGGGACGAACCGCAGCAGCGTGCCCACGCCGAGCGCGCCGAGCACGATCTGGAACACCCCGGCCAGGATGACGGCGGCCACCAGGTGGCCGAACCCGTGCTCCCGGTTCAGCGGTGCGATGACCAGGGCGACGGCCCCGGTGGCGGCGGAGATCATCGCGGGCCGCCCGCCGACGACGGCGATGGTGACGGCCATGGTGAAGGAGGCGAACAGCCCGATCGCCGGATCCACCCCGGCGATGATCGAGAACGAGATCGCCTCCGGGATCAGCGCCAGCGCGACCACGAGCCCGGCCAGCACCTCGGTGCGCAGCACCTTCGGCGACAGCCAGGACGGCCGGAACCCGCGCAGCCGCGCGGGCAGGTACACAGTGGAGTGGGGCAAGGGCAAGGAGCAGACCTGTCGGGCGGGCACACCGCCGACCGGCAGGCGAGCATACGAAGCGGAGAACGCTCCCAAGGTACCCCGCGAGCCGGGACGCCCGCCCCGTCGGCGCAGTGGCCGTCGGGTCAGGGCCGGGGCCGGCCCCGACCCCGGCCCCGGCCCCGGCTCAGCGGAGGTCGAACCGGTCGAGGTTCATGACCTTGTCCCACGCGGACACGAAGTCACGTACGAGCTTCTCTCCCGCGCCCTGGGAGGCGTAGACCTCCGACAGGGCCCGCAGCTGCGAGTGCGAACCGAAGACGAGGTCGACGGCGGTGGCCGTCCACTTGACCTCGCCCGTGGCCCGATCGCGGCCTTCGAACACGTTCTCGGCCGCTGCCGACGCCTTCCACTCCGTACCCATGTCGAGCAGGTTGACGAAGAAGTCGTTGGTCAGCGTCTCCGGCCGGTCGGTGAAGACGCCGTGGGCGGACTGCCCGAAGCCGGTGTTCAGGACGCGCATGCCGCCGATCAGGACCGTCATCTCGGGGGCGGTGAGGTTCAACAGGTTGGCGCGGTCCAGCAGGAGGGTTTCCGGCGCGAGCTTCTCCCCCTGCCGGAGGTAGTTGCGGAACCCGTCGGCCCTGGGTTCGAGCACCGCGAACGACTCCACGTCGGTCTGCTCCTGCGAGGCGTCCGTACGCCCCGGCGCGAACGGGACCGTGATGTCGTACCCGGCGTTCTTCGCGGCCTGCTCGACCGCCGCGCATCCGCCCAGCACGATCAGGTCGGCGAGCGAGACCTTCGTCCCGCCCGTCGCCGACGCGTTGAAGTCCTGCTGGATCTCTTCGAGGGTCCCCACCACCTCGCCCACCTCGGGCAGGGCGTTGCTCTCCCAGTCCCGCTGCGGCGCGAGCCGGATCCGGGCCCCGTTGGCCCCGCCGCGCTTGTCGGTGCCGCGGAAGCTGGCCGCCGCCGCCCAGGCGGTGGTGACCAGCTGGGGGATGGACCGTCCCGAGGCGAGGATCTTGGCCTTGAGGGCGGCCACGTCCGCGTCCGAGACCAGCGGGTGATCGACCTGGGGGACGGGGTCCTGCCACAGCTGCGGCTCGGCGACCCACGGGCCGAGGTAGCGCGGGAGGGGCCCCATGTCGCGGTGCAGCAGCTTGTACCAGGCCTTGGCGAAGGCCGTCGCGAGCTGGTCCGGGTTCTCGTGGAAGCGCTTCGCGATCGGGGCGTAGATCGGATCGACCTTCAGCGCGAGGTCCGTCGTCAGCATCATCGGAGCGTGCCGCTTCGACGGGTCATGGGCGTCGGGCACCGTGCCCTGGGCCGCCGGGTCGGTGGGAGTCCACTGGTTGGCGCCGGCGGGGCTGGTCGTCAGCTGCCAGTCGTATCCGAACAGGTTGTCCAGGTACCCGTTGTCCCACTTCGTCGGCGCGGTGGTCCACGCGCCTTCGAGCCCGCTCGTGAGCGTGTCGACGCCGCTGCCGGTGCCGTGCGTGTTCTTCCAGCCGATGCCCTGCTGCTCGATGGGGGCGGCCTCGGGTTCCGGACCGATGTAGGAGGGATCGACGGCGCCGTGGCACTTTCCGAACGTATGGCCGCCGACGATGAGCGCGAGCGTCTCCTCGTCGTCCATGGCCATGCGCGAGAACGTCTCGCGAATGTCCCGGGCGGCGGCCAGTGGATCCGGGTTGCCGTTGGGCCCCTCCGGATTGACGTAGATCAATCCCATCTGCACCGCGCCGAAAGGACCGGAGAGTTCCCGATCGCCGCTGTAGCGCTCGTCGCCGAGCCAGGTGTCCTCGGGACCCCAGAAGATCTCCTCGGGTTCCCAGGTGTCCTCTCGTCCGAATCCGAATCCGAACGTCTTGAGCCCCATGGATTCGATGGCGCAGTTACCGGCGAAAATCAGAAGGTCCGCCCAGGAGATCTTCGGTCCGTACTTCTGCTTGACCGGCCAGAGCAGGCGGCGCGCCTTGTCGAGGCTCGCGTTGTCCGGCCAGCTGTTGAGGGGGGCGAAGCGCTGGGCGCCGGCGCCGCCGCCGCCCCGGCCGTCGGCGATGCGGTACGTGCCCGCGGCGTGCCAGCTCATCCGGATGAACAGCGGACCGTAGTGGCCGTAATCGGCGGGCCACCATTCCTGGGACTTCGTCATCACCTCGAAGACGTCCCGTTTCAGCGCGTCGACGTCGAGGGTCGCGAACTCCTTCGCGTAGTCGAAGTCGTCGCCCATCGGATCGGACAGGGGTGAATGCTGGTGGAGGACTTGGAGGTCCAGCTGGTTCGGCCACCAGTCCCGGTTCGTCCTGGGGCGAGCCGGCGCGGGGGTCGGGGAGGGAATTACTGGGTTCTCGCTTTCGCTGCCGGACACGTCCGCCCTTCTTCCTGTCTCGGTGTCTTTGGCTGTTTGTGCTTCTGCTGCTGACTGCTGGGCGTCCGTATGGTCGCGCACCGCAGACCGCACCGCCACGAGAACACGCAGAACTCTTCCGGACGCTGAGGAATTCAGGAAAGGCGGGTTTTCCGATGAACGGGACCGGCCCGGACGGGTGACGTGTCCCGCCGTACGGCGGGTCGCGGGTCGGGGACGGGCCGTGCCGTCAGGATGGCCCCCTGACAGTGAGAAGGAGTTGTCCGTGCTCGAAAGACAGCGTCGCAAGAACGCCACCGAAGTCACGTTCGTGCTGCCCGACGGGGACCCGCCCGGCCCGGTCAGCGTGGTGGGAACGTTCAACGGCTGGCAGCCCGGCTCCCACGTCCTCGAACCCCGCCCCGACGGGACGCGCGCGGTGACGGTGGCGCTGCCGGCGAAGGCCACCCACTCCTTCCGCTACCTCGCGGCAGGGGACTACTGGTTCAACGACGAGGGCGCCGACGGCCAGGACGGCCCCAACTGCCGCCTGCAGACCTGAACCCGCCCCCGCTCGCCGCCCGCCCTGCCGCCAAGGACAGGGCGGGCACCACCTCGGATCGGAAGCACGGGCACGCGGCCGCCGGGGTGGTCAGGCCCCCGCCGGGCCCCGGCTCCGAGCGGCCGTGCGGCGGGCCGCCGCGGCGTCCGTGACGTCGAGGAACACCTGGTCCAGCTCGGGCCAGCGCGTCTTCAGCTCCTCCTTGATGCGGACCATCGCGTCCTCGACGGTCTCGCTGTCGTACCCGGGCGTCAGGTCGACGCTCGCGGCCAGCAGTGCCGAATCCGGGCTCAGCCGCATGGTCAGCAGGGCGGTGACCGAGTCGATCTCCGGCTGCTTGCGCAGCAGCTCGCCCACCCCGCGCTGCACCTCGGAACCGGCCGCCTCACCGATCAGCTGGGCCCGGGCGCCCTTGCCGAGCGTGTACGCCACGTAGACCAGCAGGACGCCGATCAGGACCGAGGCGGACGCCTCGTACGCCACCTGCCCGGTCGCCATGTGGAGGCCCATCCCCGCCATCGCCAGCAGGACGCCCGCGCAAGCCGTGCCGTCCTCCGCGAGGACGGTCCGCAGCGCCGGGTCCCGGCCCGCCCGGATCTCCTCGCGCACGCCGTGGCCGGCCGCAGCGGCCGCGCCGCGGACCTGGCGGACGGCGCGGACCAGCGAGGCCGCTTCGGCGAGCAGCGCCACGAAGAGCACGGCGAAGCCGATCAGGTAGCCCTCGTGGGTCTCGGAGCCGCCCGAGCGGAACGCCTCGATGCCCTGGAACACCGAGAAGCAGCCTCCGGTGACGAAGATGCCGACGGCGGCCAGCAGGGACCAGAAGAAGCGCTCCTTGCCGTAGCCGAAGGGGTGTCGCCGGTCGGCCGGCCGCCGGCTGCGCTTGAGCGAGGCCAGCAGGAAGACCTCGTTCATGCTGTCGGCCACCGAGTGGGCGGCCTCGGACAGCAACGCGGGAGACGCGGCGATGACACCGCCGACGGCCTTGGCCACGCCGATGACCAGATTGGCCGCGAGGGCCACCCAGACCGTGAAGCGGGTCTCGCTGTCCCGATTCCGCTTCCGCGCGGAGTGCGTAGCGGGGTCGCCCATGGCATCGGCCTGCCCGGTCGCGGCCACCTCAGGTCTTCAGCAGCCGGTTGAAGAACGAGCGGTAGCGCTGCAGCGCCAGCCGCAGCTCCTCGGTGGGCACCTCCTCGCCGCGGCCCCACTGGCCGACCAGCGACTGCTTGTGGTCCGCGAACGAACGGGCGAGCGTCTGCATCACCTCCGCGACCAGGGTGTCCGCGGAGCGGACCGCGTCCTGCGGGTCGTCCACGAAACGGCCCTGGATCTCGCGCCACGCCGTCCGGTACTCCTCGGTGTCCTTGCTGTCGAGCAGGGGCTGGTCCTCGGCCTCGTCGGGAGCGTTCTGCTCCGTCGCCGGGGTGCCGGACTCCGCCTCGGTGCCGCGGGCGTCGTCCTGCTCCGCCGCGGCCTCCGGAGTGGCCTCGCCGGGGTAGACCGCCGTCCCCGCCTCCCGGCCGGGATCGGCCAGGTCCTGCGTGCTCAGCCCGCTGCCGCCCGGGCGCTCCTCGCCCTCGGCACGGCCCTCGAACTCGCCGTTGTCGCGCATGTCATCGACCTCCTCGGTCGCTCAGCAGCTCGTCGAACAGGGCGCGGTAGTGCACCATCGCCCCGCGGAGCTCTTCCGTCGTCGCCTGCCCGTCCGTGCTGCGCACCTTGACCGCGTGCGCCGCGCGATAGTGCTGGAGGGTGCCCGCGTGGTCCACCGAGAGGTCGCGGACGTTCTCGTCGTACCCCTCGGTGGGGTAGCCCCGTTCCTTCATCAGCCGGGACACCAGCTCGTCGGCCTGTGTCACGGCCCCTTCGGGGCGGTCCACGAAGTGCTGCTGTACGTCGCTCCAGTCCTGCGCGTACGCCTGGCGGCGGTCCTCCGGAAGCTCCTTGATGGCGAGGTAGGCGTGGCGCTCCTCGCGGGCGTGCAGCTCCCGGTCGGCGGCCAGCCGGCCGCCCTCCTGTTCGACGGTGCGCTCGTACTCCGGTCCGAACCGGTCCTGCAAGCGGCGCCGTCGCGACATCGTCCACAGTCCTGCAGCGAGCGCGATCAGTACGACCGCCACGGGCACGATGATGGCGATCAGTGTTCCTGTTGACATGGTGGGCCTCCGTTCAGGGGGCTCGTCGATGTGGTGTGCGGGTGCCCTCCGTCGCACGGGTCAGACGCGACCGGAGCCGGCTCGTGCGCCGGACGCGGCGAACTCCTGGACGAACGCGCCGCAGAAGGCGTCCAGGTCGTCCGGCTTGCGGCTCGTGATCAGCGTGGCGGGCTCCGCACGGCAGACGTGCACCTCCTCGTCCACCCAAGTGCCGCCCGCGTTGCGGATGTCGGTCGCGAGACTGGGCCATGAGGTGAGCGTCCGGCCGCGTACCACGTCCGCCTCCACCAGCGTCCAAGGGGCGTGGCAGATCGCGGCGACGGGTTTGCCCGCCTCGAAGAAGTCGCGGGCGAAGCCGACGGCCATCTCGTTCATGCGCAGGGCGTCGGGGTTGGCGACGCCGCCGGGCAGCACGAGCGCGTCGAAGGCCTCCGAGGTGTCACCCGCCAGGACGTGGTCGACGGCGAAGGTGTCCCCCTTGTCGAAGTGCCGGAACGCGCGGACGCGGTCGGGCCCGGTCGACACCAGCCGCGGATTCCATCCGGCGTCGAGCGCGGCCTGCCATGGCCGGGTCAGTTCGATCTCCTCGACGCCCTCGGGCGCGGTGAGGAATGCGATACGCATCTCGTACCCCCTCGTTCGGTCGGGTGGTTCCGGCACCCCGGGCGCGTCGCCGGGACGCGGCCGGGCTGTCGGGCCGGTGCCGGATCGGTACAGGTTCGGTTCGGGTGCCGGGGCGCGAACGTCCCGGGCCCGTCTCGCATCGGGACGCCTGCCCGCACGGGCGCGTCTCAATCAGCGCCGGGCGGGCTCGCCGTACCGGTGTGCCCGCCGGCGTCAGGACCGGTGTGCCCGGCCCGGGGTTGCGGCCATTCGGTTGCTGCCGGGGCGGCCGGAGGCCGAACGGCCTCGCCACCGCCGCGCTGTCGCCCGGCGTCGGGCTAGGGTCGGGGAACGGACCGTCCTGCCGCAGCCGGAGGGTGGACGCGGACGGAGAGCCGCCGAGAATGACCGACCCGGTCGCGGGTACCCGTACCGGGCCCTGTCCCTGTCCCTGTCCCCATGCGGAGGAGGCCCGCGCCCATGTCAGACGACGAGCGGGACGAGACCCCGGCGGAGCGGGCCGATCGCCGCTGGAACGAAACGCTCCAGGAGGTCCGCGTCGCCCAGACCGGGGCCCAGATCCTCTTCGGCTTCCTGCTGAGCGTTGCCTTCACCCCCCGCTTCGCCCAGCTGGGCCCCTTCGACCGGGGCCTGTACGTCGTCACGGTGGCGCTGGGCGCCCTGGCCACCGGGACCATGATCGCCCCGGTCGCCTACCACCAACTCCTGGCCGGACACCACCTCAAGCCGCAGCTGGTCCGGGCGGCGGGCCGTCTGGTCTCCATCGGCATCGTGCTCCTCGCCATGACCGTGACCCTCTCGGTGCTGCTCCTGCTGCGGGTCGCCACCTCGCACTGGATCGCCTGGCCGGTGACGGCCTGCGTCACGGGCTGGTTCGCGGTCTGCTGGCTGGTCATGCCCAGCATGCTCCTGCGCAGCAAGGCCAAGGACAGGACCGACGCGGACCGCGGGTGAGGGCGGGCGGGGGGCGGGTTTCCCGCACCGGTGGGCGGGCAGGCGCCCCTGCGCGGGGGTACACGATGCTTTTCGAGGAGTGACACGTCATGGAAGACCAAGGCGGCGCCGGAGGCGCACCCCTGCACGGTCATGGCGACGAGCAACGCCGTCGCGCCCCGCACGCCGAACGGACCGGGCCCGGCAAGGACGAGCACGCCGTCCGGGCGGCGGACACCGACGAGGCGAGTCGTCTCGACAGGCCGGGGGAGGTCCCCAAGAAGGGCCCCGGCCCGGTACGCGAGATCCCCCACGAGGAGGGCGGGAAGTCCGGCGGCTGACCCCCCCGGGTTGGCGGCGGGCCCGTCAGCCACTCGTGGACGTTCGGGCCCCGGCCGGGAGCCGGGACCCGGTCGACCGCTGCGAGGTCAGGGGTCGCCGCCCGCCGTGAGTCGTTCGAACGAGTGTGCGTTGACGACGGCGGCCCCGCCCGGGTCGTTGTTGAAGTACGCGAAGACGTCGGCGTCCGCCGGCCAGGCGTCGGCGATCCGCTCCGCCCAGGAACGCAGCGCCGTCCGGCCGTAGCGGGGAGCCGGATCGGCCCGCCCCTCGTGGAAGCGCACGTAACCCCAGTCGGCGGTCCGCCACAGCGGTGTCACCGGGCGTGAGCCGCGGTCCGCCCAGCACAGGGCGGCACCGCGCTCCGAGAGGACCCCGCGTACTGCGGCGGTCCACCACGAGGCGTGGCGCGGTTCGACGGCGATGCGGGTGCCGGCGGGGAAGCAGGCCAGGCACGCGTCCAGCGCACCCGCGTCGGCCTGCAAGGTGGGCGGGAGTTGGAGCAGGATCGGCCCGAGCCGCTCCCCCAGGGAGGCCGCGTGCTCCATCAGCCGGTGGACCGGTTCCTTCGGGTCGCGCAGTCGCTTGATGTGCGTCAAGTACCGGCTGGCCTTGACCGCCATGACGAAGCCTGGGGGCGTGCGTTCCCGCCACCGGGCGAAAATCTCCGGCGAGGGCAGTCTGTAGAACGCGTTGTTGCTCTCCACCGTGCGGAAGTGCTCCGCGTACGCTTCCAGCCAGAGCCGCTGGGGCAGGTCGGGCGGGTAGAGGATCCCTGACCAGTCCCGGTACTGCCATCCGGAGGTACCGACGTGTACGGGCATGGCATCATCACCGGCTCAGGAGGCGGCGGCCGACGGGGTGTGCGAGGGCGGAACGGTCTCCGGCGCCGGGGCGGGGCCGGGGGGTGTGCCGTCGCCGAACGGCCGTCCGCCCAGCGCCGCGCGCCCGTGCGGGGCGAGCCAGCCCGACAGGTCCGGGCCGAGGGGCACGATCCCGGTCGGGTTGATGTCGTCGTGCACCAGGAAGTAGTGCCTCTTGATGTGGTCGAAGTCGACCGTGTCGCCGAATCCGGGGGTCTGGAAGAGGTCCCGGGCGTACGCCCAGAGCACCGGCATCTCGGCCAGCTTCTGCCGGTTGCACTTGAAGTGGCCGTGGTAGACGGCGTCGAACCGCACGAGCGTGGTGAACAGCCGGACGTCCGCCTCCGTGATCGTGTCCCCGACGAGGTAGCGGGCCCCCTCCAGCCGTGCGGAGAGCAGGTCGAGCCGTTGGAACAGACGCCCGTAGGCGGCGGCGTACGCTTCCTGCGACCCGGCGAACCCGGCCCGGTAGACGCCGTTGTTGACGTCCCGGTAGACCACCTCGTTCACGGAGTCGATCTCCTGGCGCAGGGTGGGCGGGTAGAGCGCCGGCGCCCCGCTGCGGTGGTACGGCTGCCACTCCAGCGACATGTCGATCGTCATCTGCGGGAAGTCGTTGGTCACGACCTGGCCCGTCGGTACGTCCACGATGGCCGGGACCGTGATGCCGCGCGTGTAGCCGGGGTCGCGGGCGAGGTAGGCCTCCCGCAGGCGCTCGATTCCGAGCACCGGGTCGCGGCCGCCCGGATCGAGGTCGAAGCGCCAGCTGCGCTCGTCGTGCGTGGGTCCGGCGATGGCCATGGGCAGTGCCTCCTCCAGGCCGAGGAGGCGCCGTACGATCACCGCCCGGCTCGCCCAGGGGCAGGCGCGGCTCACCACCAGCCGGTAGCGGCCGGGTTCCACGGGATATCCGTCGCGTCCGTCGGCGGTGATCCGCGTGGTGAGGTACCGGTCGTCGCGGGAGTACTCCTTGCCGCGCGTCACGTAACTCATGTGGACCGCCTACCCGCGACGTGCTGCGGTGAACGTCGTCGGGGGTGCTCGGCGGGGTGGCCCGGGGGATCCGCCGAGGGGGCTGATTGTGCGATCACACAGCTTGGGCGGCGCAAATCCGTAGAGTAACCGGTCGGTAGCTCTGGATCATCTCGCCTGTTGTCGGCTAGCGTCATGCTCGCGCCGCCACACCCAGGGCACTCGGCCCTGCCGGGACTTGCGGCGCAGGGGAATTACTCACGTTGACGACTGCCATCCAAGGCATCTTCGCCGTCCGTCCCTACACTCCTCACTGCCAGGTCATCCACGACGAGGGCGACCATGCCGTCATCGGCATCTCGTCAGGGAACTCCTACTTCACCCACGACCGCGTGCTCGAACTCGCACGATGGGGACTCGACCACTTCCGAGAAGTCGACCTCATCTGGACGGACATGCACGTGGCCGAGATGTTCGTGGCCCTCGGCTATCCCGAGGTCGAAGCGCAGCGCAAGGCGGTGAAGAACCTCCGCGGCGTACGGGCCAAGGTCACCGCTGCCGTCGCCACGCTCGATCCCGAAGGAGAACGGCTGCGCGGCCGCCCGATGTCCGCACTCCTGGAGCTCCCCGCCTACCAGCGCATCCGCTCCGGGCTCGACACCCTCATGGCCGACGACCCCGAGTTCCGCGAGGTGTGCGACCAACTCGCGGCCCGGTTCCTCGCCGACAAGCTGGGCGGCCAACCGCCCACCCGGTTGCAGCGCGAGGTGTGCATCAAGTACGTGTGCGCCGAAGTGCCGCTGTTCCTCGACACCCCGGCCATCCTCGGGGTCTCGTCCTCGCTCAACTGCTACCACCAGGCACTGCCGTTGGCCGAGCTGCTGTACGCACGGGGCTGGGGTCTGCGCGCCTCGCGCAATCAGGGCCACGCCGTCATCACCCCCGCCGAAGAACCCGAAGGACAGGACCGCCGCGCATGACCACCACGATCGAACCCACCTCCGCGGCCGCGGCCGACGCGCTCACCCGGTTCCCGTTCGACGCCAACGGCACGCGACTGCCCGACGAGATCGCACACCTCCTGGCCCATGAGCCGGTCAAGAAGGTCCGCACCATAGCCGGCGCGGAAGCCTGGCTGGTGTCCTCCTATCGCCTGTGCAGGCAGGTGCTCGACGACCCCCGGTTCTCCCTCAAGGACACCTCGGCCGAGGGGGCGCCCCGCCAGTACGCGCTGACCATCCCCCCGGAGGTGGTCAACAACATGGGGAACATCACGGGCGCCGGGCTGCGCAAGGCCGTGATGAAGGCCCTCAACCCGAAGGCCCCCGGGCTGGAGGAGTGGCTGATCGGCCACGCGCACGCCCTCGTCGACCAGATGGTCGCCACCGGGGTGCCGGCCGACCTGCGCCGCGACTTCACCGTCCCGTACTCCACCGGGCTGCACTGCCACATCCTCGGCATCCCCCAGAGCGACGGCCCCGACCTCTACCGGTCGCTGCACGTCGCGTTCATGAACAGCCCGCGCACCATCCCCGCGGCGGGCATCAACTGGGACCGCGACATGGGCCACATGATCGACCGGCTCGACGACCCGGCGACGACGGGCCTCATGGCCGAACTCGCCGCCCTGCGCAACGACCCCGACTACGCGCACCTGACCGACGAGATGCTCGCCACCGTCGGCGTCACGATGTTCGGCGCGGGCGTCATCAGCGTCATGGGGTTCCTCACCATGGCACTCGTCTCGCTGATCCAACACCCGGAGCTCAAGGACGAGTTGATCGCGGACCGGACGCTCGTCCCGGCCGCCGTGGACGAGCTCCTGCGCATCAACCTGTCGATCGCCGACGGGCTGCCCCGCATCGCCACCGAGACCATGCAGCTCGGCGACGTCACCGTACAGAAGGGGGAGTTGGTCCTCGTCCTGGTCGAGGCCGCGAACCACGACCCGGCCGAGTTCGACGACCCGCACACCGTACGCCTCGACCGGCCGAACCCGAACGCGCACCTGTCGTTCGGCGGCGGCGGCCACTACTGCCCGGCCACCGCCCTGGGCAAGCGGCACGCACAGATCGCCATCGAGGTGCTCCTGGAGCGGCTGCCCGGCCTGGACCTTGCGGTGCCGATCGAGCAACTCGTCTGGCGCACGGGGTTCATGAAGCGGATCCCGGAGCGGATGCCCGTCCTCTGGTGAGCGCGCTCGGGAGCTGAGCGCACGGCGCAGGGGGCCGGGTCCGACCAGCCCGGCCCCCTGCGCGTGCGTCCGTCACCTCTCCGCCACGGCCTCCAGCGGGCTCAGGGAGGCGGCGCGGCGGGCCGGTACGGCGGCCGCGAGCACGCCGATCGTCAGGGACACCAGGCAGACGAGGAGCAGCGTCTCCCAGGGCAGCGCCAGGGAGTACTCCTTCATGGCGCCGTTGGCCAGCGACCCCACCGCCCAGGCCCCGAACAGCCCGCCCGCCAGGCCCAGCAGCGTGCCGAAGGCGGCGACGGTCACCGCCTCCAGGCGGATCATCCGCCGGATGCCGGCGCGGTCCATCCCGATGGCGCGCAGGACGCCGATCTCACGGGTGCGGTCGGCGACCGACATGGCCAGGGTGTTGACGATGCCGAGCAGCGAGATCGCGGCGCCGATGGCGAGCAGCCCGTACATCAGGGTCAGCAGGTCGCCCAGGGAGCCGGCGGCCTCGTCGACGAGCGCCTGCCGGTCCTTCACCTGCACCAGCGGGCTGTTGCCCGCGGCGGCGCGCAGCCGGTCCTCGGTGGTCTTCGAGATCGCGGCGCCGTCGGCGCGGACGAGGATCCGCTGGACGGAGCCGGGCAGGAAGCCGTCCCGCTGTACGTCGGCACGCGAGCCCAGCACCTCCCCGGCGGTGGGGTTGTCCTCGTAGACGCCGACGACGGTGTACTGCGTGAACTCCTGGTTCCGGCCGATGCGGGCCTTGACCCGGCTGCCGGCGCTCACGCCCTGCTCCCGCGCGAAGGAGGCGGAGAGGGCGATGCGGCCCGGTCCCAGGTCCTTCAGGGATCCGCTGGCGAAGTCGAGCTTCATGACGTCGTCCACGGTGGCGGGGTCGACGCCGGCGATGCTGCGGACGCCGCCGCCGGTGAAGACGGTGGAGTCCGCGATGCCCGCCGCCGTCCTCACCCCGGGGGTGGCGGCCACCCGCTTCTCGGTGCCCGGGTCGAGGGCCGCCATGGTGCTGCGGGTGCCGATCACGTAGTCGGCGCCGAGCCCGGCCGCGGCCTGCCGGTCCAGGGCCTGCCCGGTGGAGTTGCCGATGACGGCGAGCCCGGCGACCAGCGCCGTACTGACGATCAGGGCCGAGGCGGTGGCCGCGGTGCGCCGCGGATCGCGCAGCGCGTTCTCCCGGGCGAGGCGCCCGGCGATCCCGAAGCGGCCGGTCAGCCGTCCGGTCAGGCGGATCACGGGGACGGCGAGCAGCGGCGCCAGCACGATCAGGGCGCCGACGAGCAGGGCGCAGCCGAACATCGCGTTCTGCAGGTTCTCCTCCGAGGCGTCCTTCGCCCCCGTGAGCGAGACCAGCAGCCCGGCCCCGGCTGCGAGCAGGAGCAGCCCCACCACACCGCGGACCCGGGAAGCGGTCGCGGTGGGCGGCTGCTCGCAGGAGCGAAGCGCCTCGATGGGCGCGACCTTCGCCGCCTTGCGGGACGGCAGCCACGCGGCGAGCACCGTGACGCCCACGCCCACGCCGAGCGCCGCCACCACGGGGAGCGGGCCGATCACCAGGGGGCCGTCGGGCAGGGCGTCCTGCGAGGTGCTCAGCAGGTCCGGCAGTACGGAGGCGATGCCGAGACCGAGCACGAAGCCGGCCGCCGACGAGACCAGGCCGAGCAGGACGGCCTCCCAGAGGATGGAGCGGACCACCTGGCGGCGTGTGGAGCCGATCGCCCGCAGCAGCGCGATCTCCCGGGTGCGCCGGGCGACGAGCATGGTGAAGGTGTTGACGATGAGGAAGGAGCCGATGAACAGCGAGACCCCGGCGAAGATCGTCGGCATCTTCTGGTGGCCGCGGGTCAGGGTGTCGGTGTAGGTGGCCTGCTGGGTCGCCTGTGCGGTGCCGGTGACGGCCTCGGCCCGGTCGGCCGGGAGCAGGGCGCTGATCCGCTCGGCGAGCTCGAACTCGTCGGTGCCGGGCTCGGCGGACACGTCGATCGAGGTGTAGCGGCCCGGGGACGCGAACAGCTCCTGGGCGGTCGCCTTGTCGAACACGGCGAGGGTGCCTCCGGCCGTGACCCGCGAGTCCTCGGTCCTGACGATGCCCACGAGCCGCTTCCGCAGGACCGGGCCGTCGGTGGCCAGCGTGACCGTGTCGCCGATCGAGAACCCGCCGGCCGCCGCGGTGCCGCTGTCCACGGCGAGTTCCCCGCCGCCGTGCGGGGCGCGGCCCTCGACCAGCGGATGGCGGCCGTCCTTGCCGTCCTTGCCGGGTACGTAGGCGGCGGCCAGGTTCGACCGTGCCTTGCCGACCCGCAGCGGACGGCCGTCCGCGCCGTTCAGGGTGGCCGAGCCATCGGCCGCCGGCCGCGCGGCGGCGACACCGGGCACCTCCGCCAGCTTGCGTACGAGCGCGTCGTCGAGCGCTCCGGCCTCCTCCCCGGAGGCCCCGGGCGGGGCGGATTTCGGGGTCACGGAGACCGCGGTGTCCGCGAAGTCCTTCGACGCGGCGGCGCGGTAGGCCGCGGCGGAGGATTCCGCGAAGACCAGGGTGCCGCAGACGAACGCGACACCCAGGCAGACGGCGAGGACGGTCATGACCAGACGGGCCTTGTTCGCCAGGACGTTGCGCAGGGCTGTTCTCAGCATGGGCAGCTTTCGGGGACGGGGGTGTACGGGGATCCGGGAGGGGGCCGGGGTCAGCTGGTGCGGGAGCGGGCGTCGAACGCCTTCATCCGGTCCAGGACCCGGTCCGGGGTGGGGCGGGACATCTCGTCGACCAGCCGGCCGTCGGAGAGGAAGACCACGCGGTCGGCGTATCCGGCGGCCACGGGGTCGTGGGTCACCATGACCACGGTCTGGCCGAGCTCGCGCACCGAGTCGCGCAGGAAGCCGAGGACCTCGGCCCCGGCGCGGGAGTCGAGGTTGCCGGTGGGCTCGTCGCCGAAGACGACCGCGGGCCGGGAGGCCAGGGCGCGGGCCACCGCCACGCGCTGCTGCTGCCCGCCGGACAGCTGTCCGGGCCGGTGGCCGAGCCGCTGGGAGAGGCCGACCATGGAGACCACGCGGTCCAGCCACTGCTGGTCGGGGCGGCGGCCGGCGATGCTGAGCGGCAGCGTGATGTTCTCCAGCGCGGTCAGTGTCGGCAGCAGGTTGAAGGCCTGGAAGATGAAGCCGATCCGGTCGCGGCGCAGCTCGGTGAGCTGCCGGTCGTTCAGGGTGCTCAGCTCGGTGGTGCCGATGCGCACGGAGCCGGAGCTGACCGGGTCGAGCCCGGCTGCGCAGTGCATCAGGGTGGACTTGCCGCAGCCGGAAGGGCCCATGATCGCGGTGAACTCGCCCTCCCGGAAGGCGATGCTGACCCGGTCCAGGGCGACGACGCGGGTGTCGCCGCCGCCGTAGACCTTCGACAGGTCGCTGGTGGCCGCGGCGAACCCGGTCGTGGGGTGCGGCGCGAGGGCGTCAAAGGGTGCGGCGGTCACGGGGACTCCTCTTCGGTGCGTGTGGGTGCACTTCGAAGGGTGTCCGGGACGTGTATCGGGACCCGGGCCGCCGTGTATCGGCGTCCGCGTCGCTTCGTATCGGTCGTGTAGGGCCGGGCCGTGCCGAGCGGTCAGGACGGCGGCGGGCTCAGGAGGGCGGCGGGCTCAGGACGGCGGCAGGCTCAGGGTGGCGACGGCGCCGCCGTCCGGGGCGTTGTCCAAGCGCAGCTCGGCGCCGAGGATCCTGGCTTGGCCCAGGGCGATGGTCAGGCCCAGGCCGTGGCCCGAGCCGCGCTCCGCGGCGCCCGTGTGGAAGCGCCGCGGACCTTCGCGCAGCAGGTCGGGAGGGAAGCCGGGGCCGTGGTCGCGTACGACGACGGTCCGGCCCCCGACGGTGACCTCGACCGGGGTCGCGCCGTGCCGGTGGGCGTTGACGACGAGGTTGCCGACGATCCGTTCGAGGCGGCGCGGATCGGTTTCGACGGTCTCCTCGGCCTCGGCAGCCGCCGTACCCGCAGGGTCGGCCACGGTGACCGACGCGTCGAATCCGGTACGCGACACCGCCTCGCGGACGACCGCACCGAGTGGCACGTGGGCGCGGACCGGGTGCTCGGCCCCCGCGTCCAGCCGGGAGATCTCCAGCAGGTCCTCGACCAGACCGCGCAGATCGCGTACGCGGCCCCTGACCAGGTCCTCCGTCTCGCCGGCCGGCAGCAGATCGGTGGCGGCGAGCAGGCCGCCGACCGGGGTGCGCAGCTCGTGGGCCACGTCCGCCGTGAACTGGCGCTCGGTCCGCAGCCGCCGGCCGAGGCTGTCGGCCATGAGGTCGACGGTGGCGGCGATGTCGGCCACCTCGTCGCCGCCCTTGGTGGGCCCGGTACGGGCGTCCAGGTCGCCGGCGGAGATCCGGCCCGCGGTCTCGGATACCCGGCGCAGCCGGCGGCCCAGCAGCCCGGCCCCGTAGGCCGCCAGCGGCACGGCGGCCGCGACGGAGACGAGGGAGGCCACCGCCATGCTCATGTCGAGCCTGCGCAGCTCGTGGAGCTCCGCGTTCATGCTGACCTGCACGGCCAGCACCGGGCTGTCCGGTCCGCCGACCCGCTGGGCGGCCCAGATGCTCGGCCCGACGTTGTTGTCGACGTGCCCGTCGTAGGCGGTGTGCCGGTCGCCGTCGGCCGGCCGGTGCAGTACGGGGGGCAGCTCGGCGGGATCGAGCTCGGCACCGTCCACCAGCGTCCCGGTGCGCCGGTACGTCTCCATGGCCGCGTACACGCCGTTGAAGGCCCGCATCTCGGCCCGGCTGCGGATGTCGTTCGCGGTCCACAGGTGGACGAGCAGGCCGACGGCCGCCGCGACGAGGCAGGCGGTGGCCGCGGCCAGAGCGGCGATCTTCCAGCGGAGGGAGACGCGGTCCGGCCGGGGGAGGCGGCGGTACGGGCGCACCGGTCTCAGCGCCTGAGCTTGTAGCCGAAGCCGCGGACCGTCTCGATCCGGTCCCGGCCGAGCTTGCGGCGCAGCCGCTGCACGCACAGGTCCACGACCCGGCTGTCGCCGTCCCAGCCGTACTCCCAGACGTTGCGCAGCAGGGTGTGCCGCTCCAGCACGACGCCCGGGTGGGCGGCGAACTCCAGCAGCAGCTTCAGCTCGGTCGGCGTCAGCGCCACCGGGCTTCCGGAGACGGAGACCTCCAGGCCGCCGGTGTCGAGGGTCAGGTCCCCGAAGACCAGCAGGTCCCCCTCGGTGGGCGCCGCCCCCTCGCCCGCGGCGCGCACGGCCCCCGCGGCGGGGGGCGCGTAGGTGGCCCGGCGCAGCAGCGAGCGGATGCGGGCCACGAGTACGTAGGTGTCCACGGGCTTGACGACGTAGTCGTCCGCCCCGGCCTCCAGACCGGCCACGATGTCGAGACCGTCGCCGCGGGCGGACATCATCAGGATCGGCACGAGGCTGGTCTCCCGGACCCTGCGGCACAGGCCGATGCCGTCCAGACCGGGCAGCATCACGTCGAGGATCAGCAGGTCGAAGCCGTCGTCGCTGCTGCCGCGGTCGCCCGCGCTGCCGCAGTCGCTGCCGCTGTCACGGAAGAGCTCCAGCCCCGCGAGCCCGTCGGCCGCCGCCTCCACGCGGTAGCCGTAGCGTTCGAGGGCGACCGAGAAGGAGCGGCGCATCAGCTCGTCGTCCTCCACCAGCAAGACGCGTACGGGGCGCGCAGCGGCCGGGAAGGGGGCGGACGAGGACACGGGGAGGGCTCCTGTGGGGGCGGACGGGCGGGGCGGCGGACGGCCCGAAAAGGAACGATACGGCAGGTGGCGGGCGCGGCGACGGCCCTGCCGACCCGGCCTCCCGCTTCGATGGACAACCAAGCGCCCGCTGATACGCGACGGATACAAACCCCGCACCGGAGGCGCTCTGGTTGCCGCTCGGCGGCCGTCGGGCTTGACTGAGACGCATGGACGAATCACGCCGCGCCTGGATCATGATCTTCGGCGTCCTCTTCGTCATCCTCGCCGACCTCGCGGCGATCATCCTGATGAACACCGTCGGAAAGTGACCGGCGGACGGATCAGGAACGGAGAAGCGCGGGGCGCCGCCCCCCAACTACCGTGTTGGTCATGGACATCTCCATTCACACGAGCTTCCTGCCGCACGACGACCCGGACGCCGCGCTGTCCTTCTACCGCGACGTCCTCGGGTTCGAGGTCCGCAGCGACGTCGGGCACGGCAAGATGCGCTGGATCACCGTCGGCCCCGTCGGCCAGCCCGACACGTCCATCCTGCTGGCGCCGCCGGCCGCCGACCCCGGTATCACCGACGACGAGCGCCGCACGATCGTCGAGATGATGGCCAAGGGCACGTACGGCTGGATCCTGCTGGCCACCCGGGACCTCGACGCGACCTTCGAGAAGGTCCAGGCCGGCGACGCCGAGGTGGTCCAGGAGCCGACCGAGCAGCCGTACGGCGTCCGCGACTGCGCCTTCCGCGACCCGGCGGGCAACCTCATCCGCATCCAAGAACTCCGCTGAGCCGCGGCACCGAGCAGAGGGGGGTCCCCGCATGTGCAATCCCGCGTGGGCGCGCGCACTCACCGAGGCGCAGCGCCTGAAGGACTTCGCCCGACTGCGCCGCGTGCGCGACCGGATCGACCGGGAGTACGCGCAGCCGCTCGACGTCGAGGCGCTCGCCCTGGGCGCCGGCATGGCGGCCGGGCACCTCAGCCGGGAGTTCCGGCTGGCGTACGGGGAGTCGCCGTACGGATATCTGATGACGCGTCGCATCGAGCGCGCCACCGTGCTGCTGCGCCGGGGCGGTCTCGGCGCCACCGAGGTCTGCTCCGCGGTCGGCTTCCCTTCCCCCGGCAGCTTCAGCACCCGCTTCACCGAGCGGGTCGGCGTACCGCCGAGCGCCTACGGAACGGTCAGGACACCGAGAAGTACGACGGATGCACGGCCGAGGAGCGGGGCGCGATGAAGGAGCGCGCGCGGGACGACAGGGTCGTCTGCTTCTTCCCGGCCCGGCGACACCTCCGGCCGACGGGGGCGGAGGCGTCGCCGGACACCGTGCGCAGGGGCCGTCAGCGGGCCGTGCCGAAGTCCTGCGTCCAGTAGGAGTTCGGCTGCGCGAGGCCGACACCGATCTCCTTGAAGGCGCAGTTGAGGATGTTCTCGCGGTGCCCGGGGCTGTTCATCCAGCCGGTCATGACCTGCTCGGGCGTGCTGTAGCCGTACGCGACGTTCTCGCCGTACGTCATCCAGCTGAAGCCGCTGCGCGTGATGCGCTCGCCCGGGTCCGAACCGTCGGAGCCGGTGTGCGACATGTTGGAGTGCGCGGCCATGTCCTGGCTGTGGTTGAGCGCGGCGGCCGTCAGCTTCGGATTGACCGTGAGCGCCGAGCAGCCGACCTTGGCGCGCTCCTGGTTCACGAGGGCCACCACCTCGGCCGCCGGGCCGGAACCGGAACCGGTACCGGTCGGGGCGGTCGGCTGCTGCGCGGTGGGCGGAGCCGTCGGCTTCGCGGGGGCCGGGCGCGCGGGCTTCGCAGCGGGGGGCCGCTGCGTCGGCTCGGTGGCCGGCTGAGTCGGCTCAGGGGCCTGTGTGGTCTGCGCGACCGGCGTGGCCGTCGCCGTCTCGACCGGGAGCGGGGCGTCCGTCGGCTCCGCCAGGGTCAGGATCGACTCGGTGGGGGAGGGTGCGGTGTGGGAGGGGCGCATGCCGTGCCTGCCGCCGGCCTTCGCCCCACCTGCCTCATTGGTGTGCAGGCATGCCATGGCGGCCGTGGGTATGCCCACGAGGCCCAGCGTGACGGCGGCGATGGTTATTTTCTTGTAGTGCGTCTTCTTGCGGTGCTTGTGCATGCGTGACCTCACGTGGTTTCTGCGATGCGTCCTGCGCCTGAGCTGCTGGAGCGCGGGGGCCGGGCCGCCATTCTGAGAAGCCCCGTAACGGGCTGGCAAGTCTCGCCGCCGGGCCGCGGGGCAGGGCTGGGCGCCGGGCTTGAAAAGGGCGCAGAGTCGTGCTGACCGGGTGGTCGGCCGGCCGCGTGAGATCGGAACCCACCATCAGGCACGGCTGTGACGTGGCGAGTTGCCGCAGACGGTGCTTTTGCTCGGGATGACCATGTCGGGCGAAGAGGGGAATGTCGATTCGAGTGGGACAAATATTGACATGTCGGGGAAGGTTGAACGGACGTAATGCTTCCGTGATCAGTTGTCCTGCCGTGATGCATGTCACTGTTTCGCATGGAACCAAGCGGGGCCGCAGGGGCGGGTGGTGCACGCCCGCCCCCGCGGCCGCTGGTCAGAACCAGTTGATGGTGAGGGGGAAGGTGGTGGTGGCGGTGGCTGTGGTGGAGTCGGTGGCGGTTGCGGTGATCTGGAGGGTTCCGGTGGTCCAGGGTTTGCCGGTGATGCGGCCGGTGTTGGTGTCGATGGTGAGGCCGAAGGGGAGTGTGGTGGCGGTGTAGCGGATGGCGGGTGTGCCGCCGGTGGCGGTGAGTTGGATGGTGCAGGTCTGGTTGAACGTGCAGGTCTGGGGTCCGGGGTTGGCCAGCTTCAGGTCACCGGGCGTGGGTGTGGGCGTGGGTGTGGGAGTCGGCGTGGGGGTGGGCGTCGGCGTCGGCGTCGGCGTGGGGGTCGGGGTCGGGGAGCCGTCGAAGACGTCCGTGATCGGCTGGACGTTCGCCGCGTTGCCCGCGTGCGTCGCCGTACCGAACAGGTCCTCGAAGGTCCGCAGCAGGTGGTGGTGGTTGAAGGCCGTGGCGTACTTGCCGGTCTTCACCTTCGCCCCGTAGAACATCGTGGCGATCTGGTTGGAGCCGAGGTAGTTGTCCTCGTCCCACGTCAGCACCAGCAGGCTGTTGTGGGCCTTCGCCCACTGCGCGTACGCGTCGAGGTTGTTCTTCGTCCACGTGTCACCCGTGTTCACCGAGCACGAGTGCATGTCGTTGCACTGGTTCGGCACGACGAAGGACAGGTTCGGCAGTGCCGCGAAGTCGTTCTGTGGGAATTGTGTCCAGGTTTTCCCCGTATTCAGCGGTACGTTCTTGAAGGCGAACCACGGGTTGTGCTTCTGCGCGTACTGGCCGTTGGTGCAGGCGGTGGACCCCTCGGCCGGCAGGTCCTCGTTGTACGTCGCGAAGGTCTTCCCGGCCGCGATCAGCTCCTGGCCGAGGTTGGCCGCACTCATCGACTGCGGGGTGTAGCAGCCGTCGCCGGTGATGCCCTGGGTGGCGCCGGAGAACAGGTTGAAGTAGTTCGGCTGGCTGGGATGGGTCAGCGCCTTCATGCCGGTCAGGCTGGCGCCGCCGTTCGCGAGCTGGTTGACGTACGGGGCGTTCGCGCTGCCGATGATCTCGCCGTACTGCTTGTTCTCGTAGACGACGACCACCACGTGGTCGTAGGCCGGCAGGGCGGCCGCGGCCACGGGTGATCGCGAGGTCGCCGAGTCCGTCTCGGCCGCCTGCGAGTTGGCCACGGTGAACGCGCCCAGCAGGCAGAGCGCGCCGAGCGCCGCCACGAGCGCGGACCGGCGGGCCCTGCGTCTCGGGGCGGCCATGGGTGAGGGCATGAGCGGTTCCTCCTCGGTGTGGGGGTTCATTCCTCGTGAGTGGTTCATTCCTCCCGCCGGGCCGCACCGGCCACGGCGATGTTCAGGAAGCGCGGAACCGGCCGGCCCCGGCCGCGGAAGTCCTCCGCCACCGCTGCCCGTACCGCCGTCAGGCGCGACGCGGGCAGCAGCACCAGCACGCTCCGCCCCGGCCGCCGCCCGGGCGGCCAGGCGCTCAGCGCCCCCGCCCGGCGGGCGCAGGACACCGCCCGGGCCAGTTCGGCGGCCCGCTCCGCGGGATCGCCCCGGACGGCGAGGAGGACCAGCCGCGTCCCCGAAGCGGCCGGGTCGAAGGCGACGTGGCGCCGCTCCTCCCCGGTGTCCAGGAGCAGGGCCCGGCCGGGCCGGGCGAACAGCACCCCCCTGCGCAGGGCGTCGTCGCCGTCCGGCAGTGCCCGCGCCAGCAGCCGGGCCAGCCCGTCCCGGTCGGGTTCCGCGTCCGGTGGGGTGTGTACGTCGGCCACCGCGAGCGCCACCGCGCAGTCGGCGGGCTCCGCCGTGGCCAGCCCGGCGGCGGCCGTGAGCGAGCCCTGGAGGTGCAGGTCGGTCCCGCCGCGCCCGTACCCGGCGCGGGCCAGCGCCCGCAGCAGGGCGTACGGGCGGACGGCCCACGCGGGGGCGGCGGGAGGCGGCCCGTCCGGGGTCAGCGGCAGATCGCAGCTGTCGGCGGGGTGCCCGAGGGAGCTGAGCCGCACCAGCCCGTCCACACGCGGCGCGGCGGCAACCGCCACCGGCCAGCCGGCCGCCGCGACCAGCCCGGGCGAGCCCAGGTGGAAGGCGTACGGAGCGCTCCAGACAGCGGTAGGCGGCCGCCCGTGCGCGGCCTCCAGGGCGTAGGCGACGAGCCGGAAGAGCGGATCGGCGGTGGCCCGCCGCGCCAGATCCGGCGGCACGGGACCGACGGGCGGAGGGCCGACGGGGGCGACGGGGACGGGGCCGCCGGGCGGAAGGCCGACGGGCGGAGGGCCGACGGGGACGGGGCTGACGGGTGCGGGAGCAGGGGGGACGGGGGCGACGGGTGCGGGAGCGGAGGGGACGGGGCCGACGGGTGCGGGAGCAGGGGGGACGGGGCCCATGGGGAGTGGAGCAGAGGGGACGGGGCCAACGGGGACGGGTTCGACGGGTGCGGGAGCAGGGGGGACGGGGCCCATGGGGAGTGGAGCAGAGGGGACGGGGCCAACGGGGACGGGTTCGACGGGTGCGGGAGCAGAGGGGACGGAGCCGACAGGGACGGAGCCGAGGGGGAGGGTTCCGCCGGGCTCGGAGCCGAGGGGCTGGGTTCCGTCCGGCTGGGGGCCGCCGGGCGCGGCGCCGCCGCCGCGCGCCGAGGCGCCGGTCCGGGCCGCCGTCACCGGTCCTCCCGCGCCGTCGCCGGCCGGTCGTCCCGCCGGGCCAGCAGCCGGTAGGCGTTCCCGCCGTCCGTCCGCCGGGCCGCGGCCGTCCGCAGCGCGTCGAGCACCGCCGCGCCGGCGAAGCAGGGCAGCGCGGCCGCCCGTACGGCACGAGCCAGCGCCCGCCCGCGGCGCGTGGCGGGGGGAGCCCACGGCCGGTCGGGATCCGGTGCCAGCCGGGTGGTGGTCAGGGCCACCGCGCCGAAGAAGTCGTTGCCCTGGTGGGCGGCGCCGTGCTCCTCGGCGAGGACCGTGAACCCGCGTTCGGCCAGCGCCTCGCGCAGGTTCGACGCCGGGATCAGGTGCTGGTGCTGCGGCTGGAACCACGGCAGCCACGCGGAGCCCAGCAGCCGTGCCATCCGGGATTCGGGGTCGGGCAGCTCGATCGCCAGGAGCCCGCCGGGCGCGAGGACGGCGGCCGCGGTGTCCAGCTCGGTGAGCGGGTCCCGGGTGTGCTCCAGGTAGTGGTACATGCTGACCACCTCGTACCGGCCGGCCAGCTTCTGCGCGAACTCCGGGAACTGGCCCTGGAACCCGGTCTCCACCCAGCCGCGGCGCTCGGCCTCGCCGACCCCGTCGCCCATGTCCAGCCCGTCGAAGCGGGTGTCCGGCCAGACGGCCCGCGCCGCATTGCAGAAGTGGCCGTGCCCGGTCCCGACGTCGAGCCAGGAGCCCGGGGCGTCCACCGTGTGCGGGCGGAGCATCTCGGCGCGCTTGCGGTACGAGTCACCGAGCCGTCCGAAGACCGTTCCGGCTCCCTCCTCGCCGCGCCCGTCGTAGAAGTCCCGGTAGTAGAACTCCAGCCCGTCCGGGTTCAGTCGGGGGTTCTGGAAGACGTGGCGGCAGTCCGCGCACTGCTCCAGGGTGAACCGGCCGGGCTTGCCCTGGAGGAGATCGGGCACCCGGACGCGCACGAAGAGCTGCCGGGAGCCGCACCAGGGGCAGGTCGTCCGCCGCGGTTCCAGGAACCGGTCGGTGCCGAAGGCCAGTTCGGCCCGGTACGCGGCAGCGCGGGCGGTGTCGGCGCCGGAGTCCGCGTCGGAGGGCGTACGGAGGACCGCGGCGGCCGTACGCAGGGCGGCGCCGAGGGAGCGCGCGGGCCGGGCGGCGGTGACCCCGGGGAGATCGGCGGAGCGCACGGGGGCGCCCGGCCCCCCGAGCACCAGGTACGGCTGCAGCCAGTACAGTCCGGCCGCTGCCGCACCCCACCGGCCCTGGCGCACGGCGAGCCCGGCCAGCAGCCCCAGCCCGGCGAGCTGCGCGGCGGCCAGCACCCCCGGCGGGAGCCCCTGGGCCCGCAGCTCGGCCGCCCGTACCGCCCCCGCCGGATCGCCGGCCCGGCCGACGGACAGAGCGGGGGCGATGGCCAGGCCCGTCGCGGCGGCGGCGTACTCCTTCAAACGGCGGGTCAGCGCCAGGAGATCGGCGGGCTCCCGGCCGGCGGCGTCCGGGCCGCTCCCGCCCGGCTCCACCCCCGCCCTCGCCAGTACCTCCTCGGCCACGAGCACCGCATACCCGGCCCCGCGACCCTCCGCGAGCCGGTCCTCCCGGTACCCGACCGGGTCGACCAGCCGCAGCAGCCCCAGCACCCGCTCGGCTGCGAGGTCGGCCGGCAGCAGGTCCAGCACCCGCAGGCCCTCCCGGTCGGCGTGCGCGCACGCGGCGAGGAACGTGGCGGGGTCGACCTCGAGCCCGCGCGCGGTCAGCAGCCGCCACCCCGCGGCACGCGGCAGCCCGTCCACCGCGGACGGGGGCGCGGGCAGTACCGGGATCGCCCGCAGCCGGCGGCGGGCGCGCACCGTACCCGCGCCGAGCGCGGCCAGGGTCAGCGCGGAGGTCCACCGGACCCCGTGGAAGGGGGGAGGTGTCATGACAGCTTCTCCAACCGGTCGGCCGCGGCGGCGGCCCCGCCGGCCGCGGCGAAGGAGGCCTGGATCCGCCGGGCGGCCCGGCGATGGCCGGGATGGTCCAGCACGGCGGTGAGCGCATCACACAGTTCCTCGGCCCGGGTCCTGCCGAAGCGCACCCGCACCCCCGCCCCCGCCTCGACGACCTGCCGGGCCACGATCGGCTGGTCGTCCCGGATCGGCGCGACCACCAGCGGCAGCCCGTGCGCGAGCGCCTCACAGACGGTGTTGTGTCCGCCGTGGCTGACCACGGCGTCCAGGTGCGGCAGCAGCTCCAGCTGCGGCACCCGCTCTCGGAGCAGCACGTTCCGCGGCAGCGGCCCGACCAGCGGTGCGGGCGCCGCCAGCACCAGCTGCACGTCGTCGGCCAGCCGTTCGGCGGAGTTCAGCACGGTGGCGTAGAACCGGCCGCCGGCCTCCTGGTTGAGGGTGCCCAACGAGACCAGCACCCGCCGCCGCTCCGGATCCAGCCGCTGCCACGGGAAGTACGGGGCGTCCGGCCTGGCCCCGAAGGCGGGTCCGACGAAGGCGTGGTGGGCCGGGAACTCCTGCTCCGCACCCACGAGTTCAGGAGTTGAGAAGACGATCACCAGCCGCTCGGAGAACCGCGGATCCCAGTCCGCGTCCGGCATTCCGCAGGCCGAGAGGAATCCGGAGATCTGCCCGGAGACCCACTCCCCGACCTTCGGGAAATCGGCGAAGGGGCGGGTCAGTTCCGCCGATGTGCTGGCCGAGGTGGCCCAGGGGATCCCGAGCCGGCGGGCGACCACCGGGCCGGCCAGCGCCTGCTGGTCGGCGACCAGCAGATCCGGCTCGAAGGACTGCACGGCCTGCGTCACCCCGGGCACCATCGCCAGACCCAGCGGCACCAGCGCCTCCTCCCACAGGAAGCGCAGCGCCCCCACCCCGCGCAGATCGCGCCAGCGCTCGTGCAGGGCCGCGTAGCCGCCGCCCGCCTCGTCCCCGGCCGGCAGGACGCGGGCGTGTGCGGGCAACAGCCGGGCCAGTGCCCCGGCCGGCCCGGTCCAGGCCACCTCGTGGCCGCGGGCCGCCAGTTCGGCGCCGACCGCCACCGTCGGGTTGACGTGCCCCGCCAGCGGCGGGACCGTGAACAGCACCCTCATCGGACCAGCGCTCCCGCCCGCGGGGCGCGCGCCCTGCGCACCGCGCCCGCCGCCGTCGCTTCGAGGTGGGCGAGCACGGCCTCCCGCAGCACGCCGCTGCTCTCCTTCAGTACGTCGTGGCCGAGGCCGGGCAGGATCTCGATCGTGGCCCGGGGCGCACGGCGCGCCAACTCCACTGCTCCCGGAACCAGTTCTGAGTGCTCGCCGCAGACGATCAGCGTCGGGCAGCCCAGCCGGGCGAAGTCGGCGGCCGTGAAGGTGCGGCTCGCCGCGATGTCGTCGATCAGGCTGGTCCGGTTCAGCAGTTCGTCGGCGATCGAGGTGAGGTTGGCGGCTTTTCGCAGCCGCAGGGTGAGCAGCTCGGCGGGGACCGGGCTGTCCTCCAGGCTCAGCGCGGCCGCCGAGAGGGTGTCCACCATGTTCTCCACCCAGGCCCCGCTGAGCGGGGGTTCGAGCAAGGTCAGCCCGGCGACGAGGTCCGGGCGGGCGAGGGCCGCGTGCAGGGCCAGCGTGCTTCCGTAGCTGTTGCCGACCAGGTGCACCGGGCGGTGGCCGAGGCCCAGCGCGCCGAGCAGCGACACCAGGTCCCGTACGGCGGTCCGGCTGTCGTAGCCGGTGGCCGGGCGCTCGGTGCGGCCGTGGCCGCGGAGGTCGTAGAGGACGGCCTCGTGGCCCGCCCTGGCGACCGGGACGGCCAGCGGGCAGTAGAAGGAGGACAGGTTGTCCACGACCAGCCCGTGCAGGAAGACGACGACGGGACGGTCGGGACCGGCGGCCCCGGCGGTGGCCGGGAGCCGTTGGACGTGGAAGCGCAGAGGACCCGCGGGGACGAAGGCCATGGCGGGCTCAGCCGGCCGTCGGCGCGGAGGCCGCCGCGGCCGGTGCCGTCGGTGCCGCGGCGTTCGTCTCCCGGGCCGTCGTCGCCGGGGCGGTCGCAGCCGCCGACGACGTACGGGCCAGGGAGGCGTGGGTGACCCGGCCGATGTGGGTGACGAGTTCGCCGACCGACATGGCGAGGATCGCGTCCATGTCCTTCTCCGCGAGGAAGCCCATCAGGTCCACCTCAGACCCGTAGCGCTCGTGCAGCAGCTCGGCGAGGGCGACGAACTCGATGCTCTCCAGGGCGAGATCCTCGTTGAAGCTCGTACTCATGGTGACCTCCTCCGCGAGAAGGAACTCGTCGCCGAGGATCTCCACGAGCATGCCGGTGATCTCGGCGAGGACGTCAGTGGTGGTGGCCATGGCTGGTCTCCGTGAGGTGGGAGGGGGCGGGGGAGGGGACCGCGGGGTGGGCGGTCCAGGCGACGAGGTACCCGCCGGAGCCGGAGCCGGAGCCGGTCGCGCTCTCGGTCTCGGCCGGGGGCAAGGAGGTGGTACGGACCGGGTATGGTCGTCCCTCGGGCGACAGGACGCGCAGCCCGCCCGATCCGGGGTCCTCCGCGACCCGCCAGTCACGCGGCCGGCCGCCGAGCCCGGTGCCGCGGGCCTTGGCGGCAGCCTCCTTCGCGCACCACAGGGCGGTGAGCGCCGCCGGCAGCCCGGTGCCCTCGCGGGCGGCCAGGTGCTCGGCGAGGAGCAGCTCGGCCGGGGTGAGCGCGACCCGGATCAGCGCGTCGGGATCGGCGGTCACCGGCTCCACGTCGATGCCGACGGGGTGGGACGGGTGCGCGAGGGCCACGGCCAGCCGGTCCTTGTGCGCGATCGACAGGCGGAAGCCGCGGGTCAGGACGCCCTCGGGCACGGGCCGCCCGGCCGGATCGTTGCCGACGGGGACCTCCACCGGGAACACCGGCCCGCCGCCGCCGTCCCACAGCAGCTGCCGCAGTGCGTCCTTGGCGGCGATGCGGCCCAGCAGCCACGGCGCCCGGGCGCGCGGCGCCAGCCGCTCGTACGCCGCGCGCTCGGCGGCGCCGAGGTAGCGGCGCATCACGAGCTCCTGCGATGCGGGATCCGTCCACCGGCGGCGGGCCAGGCACCAGCCGGCAGGCTGCGGCTCGCCGATGGCGCACACCTCGGGAGTGAACTTCATCGGCCACACCCGCTCGTCCGCGCCGAAGCGGCGGTACGTCCAGCCCTCGATCCGGGCCCACAACCGGCCCGCGCCGTCGAGGAGTTCGAGATCGCCGCGGACGGTGACATCGCGGACCTCCCGGATCCGGGCCGTGGCCGTGACCAGCGCGTGCGGTGGGGGCGGGGGCCCGTAGAACCGGATCCGGTCGACGGTGGCGGGGAACACCAACCGGTCCACGGGGAGCCGGAGTTGCATCCAGTGCCCGAAGAGCTGTCCGGCGGCGTCGAGCAGCGCGCCCGGGTCGGGGAGCGCGCGCAGGACCCCGTGGATGCCGTCCGCTCCGACGGCCCGGACCTCGTGGACCCCGGCGAAGCGGGGCCCGTGGAACATCCACCGGTCCCGGTACAGGGCCCCGGCGCTGACGGGCGCGGGGCGCGGATCCCGCAGCGGTGCGGGGTCGGGCGCGGGCGGCTGCGGGTGGACCGGGCCCAGCAGGACGACGACGGAGGCGTACGGGCCCAGCCCGATCCGGATCCGTCCGGGGCCGTCGGCGCGGGCGCTGACCTCGACGTCGAGCGCGGGCGCGGCGGGGAGCCACCGCATGGCCCGTACGTCGTCGTAGCCGAGGACGGCGGCGCCCGGCGGGGCGTACCGGCTGGCCGCGCCGGCGGCGAGCTCCAGCATGGTCGTCATGGGCACGACGGGGAACCAGTCGGAATCCTCCGGCCAGCCGTCGGGCTGCAGGTACACGCAGTGGTCGCGTACGTAGGGCAGGGCGTCGAGCGACACCCGGAGCCGGTGTCGCCCCGCAGCCCTCGCCGAACCCCCGCGCCCCCCGCCGGAGCCGGCGACCGCTCCCGGGAGCGGCAGCGGACCGGGGGCGGCGGACTCGGGGGCGGGCGACCGCGATTCGGCGGCGGCCCGCGATCCCGCGGGCGCGTCGTCGTGCGCCGCGTCCAGCGAGGACAGCAACACCGGCCGCCCCGGCCCGTCCGTGGCGAGGGGCGCCGTGCCGGCGAGGAGGCCCAGGCGGGTGCGGGCGTCCTCGGGGAGGCGGACCAGCGGGGAACCCAGGTCCAGGGGGACGGAGCGGCCCCGTACGGCGGGGCGGGCGGCGGGGGCCGGGTCCCGGAGGCGGTCCCAGCGCGGGGCGTGGCCCCCGGCCCACAGCGCGGCACAGGTGCGCCGGAGGGCGGCCAGTCCCGACAGGCGCGGGGAGGACGTGGCCACCGAGAGGTGCGGGCGGTCCCGCAGGGTGTCCTCCACGAACCCCGGCAGGCTGCCCGGCCCCATCGTCACGAACGTCCGGACCCCGCCCTCCTCGTACAGGCGGAGCGTCAGCTCCCGGAAGCGCACCGGCTCCAGCAGATGGCGCACCACCAACTCACGTACCTCGGACGGCCCGTCCGGGAACGGCGCACACGTCGTCGCCGACCACACCGGCAGATCGCGCCTGCGCAGCGGCAGCCGCGCGAACGCCGCCCGGACCTGCCCCAGGTACGGCTCCCACATCGGCGTGTGGAATCCCGACCTGAACGGCAGCTCCTGCCCGAGCACCCCTTCAGGCCGCAGCCGCTCCAGGACCTGTGCCACCTCCGCCGGATCCCCGCACACCACCGACTGGTGCGGGCAGTTGTCGTGGCTGACCACCACCCCGTCCAGGCCGTGCAGCGCTGCCTCCGCCCGGCGCGCCCCGCAGCCCAGTGCCGCGTACACGAGATCCGGGACCTTCAGCGACCCCGGTCGCAGCGAGTCCAGGAAGGGCCGCATCCTGCGGGTACATGCCCCCGGCCACCATCGCCGCCCATTCGCCGAGACTGTGCCCGGCCAACACGTCCGCCCGCATACCGAGTTCCGGCAGGACCCGCGCGAAGAACCGGCCCGTCGCGAGGGCGTCCAGCGCCCGCTCCATCAGTTCGGAGCCCCCGCCGAGCCGCGGCCGCTCCAGTTCCATCCGGTCCGCGACGTCGTCCAGCACCGGGGCGAACTCCGGCTCCAGGCCGGGGAACAGGAAGGCCGTCGCACCGCCCAGCGGCTCCGGGGCGAACCACACGTCGCCCCGCCCCCGCCAGGCCCGGCCGCGCTCCACCGCCTTCGCGGCGAGCGCGAGACGCTGCGGGGTCGGCCCGAGCACGGCCAGCCGGCACGGCCCGTCGCCCGCGGACGCCGATCCGGCGGCCAGCAGGTCCGCCAGCTCCGCCGGACTGCCCGCGCCGAGCAGCAGTACGTCCTCCCGCGCCCCGGCACCGGCCCCCTCCGGCGGACTGCCTGCGCCGAGCAGGAGTCCGTCCTCCCGCGCCCCGGCACCGGCCGCCTCCGGCGGCCGGCCCGCGGCCCCGAGCGGCAGGAAGCGGCGTACGGGCGGCGCCGGTGCGGTGGAACCCGGTGCCTCCTCCAGCACCGCGTGCGCGTTGATCCCTCCGAAGCCGAACGCGTTGACCCCCGCCCGGCGCGGTTGCGGCCCCCGGTCCCACGGCTCCGCCGCCGTCACCGGCCGCATCCGGGTCCGGGCCAGGTCCGCGTGCGGCTCCTCCAGGTGCAGGGTCGGCGGCAGCACCCCCTCGTACACGGCGAGCGCCGCCTTGATCAACCCGGCCATGCCCGAGGCCTGCATGGTGTGCCCCACCATGGATTTCACCGATCCGAAGCCGATTTCTGGACCTGCGGTCCCGTTCGGGCCGAACACCTGGGCCAGCGTGTCCAGTTCGGCGGCGTCCCCCACCGGTGTGCCGGTGCCGTGCGCCTCCAGCAGCCCCAGCGCGCCCGGGGCCCGCGGATCGAGACCGGCCTCACGCCAGGCCCGCTCCAGCGCCCGTACCTGGCCGGCGACCAGCGGACTCATCAGGCTGGCCGCCCGGCCGTCCCCGGCCACTGCGGTGCCGCGGATCACGGCGTAGATCCGGTCGCCGTCCCGCTCCGCGTCCGCCAGCCGTTTCAGCAGCACCACGCCCGTGCCCTCGGACAGCAGTGTTCCGTCGGCCCGCCGGTCGAAGGGCCGGATCCGCTCGCTCACGCTCAGCGCCCGCAGCTGAGTGAAAACGCTCCACAGCGTGGCGATGTGGCAGTGGTGGACCGCTCCCGCGACCACCGCGTCGCACCGCCCGCCCGCCAGCAGTCCCACCGCCTGGTCCACGGCCAGGAGGGAGGAGGCGCAGGCCGCGTCCAGGGTGTAGGCGGGGCCTCGGAAGTCCAGCCGGTTGGCCGTGCGGGCGGCCGTGAAACTCGGCACCAGCCCGATCGAGGCGTCCGGCCGCTCCGGCCCCAGCGCCTCCTGGAACGCGGACCGCACCTCGGCGATCCGCCGCTCACCGAGCTCCGGCGCGAGCTCCCGCAGGGTCTGGGCCAACTGGTGTGCGGTGCGGACCCTTTGGTCGAGCCGGGCGGTGGCCACCCCCATGAAGCCGCCACGGCCCAGCACCACCCCGATCCGGGAGCGGTCGGCCGGCAGCCGGTCCCCGCCGCCCGCGTCGGCGATCGCCTCGGCCGTCACGTGCAGGGCCAGCATCTGGTCCGGCTCGGCCCCCTCCACGGCGGTCGGCATGATCCCGAACCGGGTCGGGTCGAAGGCCGCCAGTCCGTCGACGAAGCCGCCGCGCCGGCAGTAGAAGCGGTCCCCGCGCACCGGTCCGCCGGAGCCTTCCGGGTCGTAGTACACCTCCGGGTCCCAACGCCCGGGCGGCACCTCGGAGATGCAGTCCCTACCGGCGAGCAGATTGCCCCGGTAGGCCGCCAGGTCGGCGGCGCCGGGGAAGACGGCGCCCATTCCGACGATGGCGGCGTCGGTCGGTCGTGGGCCGCGCCGCGCCCGCTCACTCATGGTCCGCACCCTCCTCGGCCATCAGGACCACCTGTACGTCGCCGCCGTACGCGAGTTCGGCGAGGAAGGCGGCGGTCCCCGCCTCGGGGGAGATGAGGGGGATGCCGCGCCGGGCGTAGGCGCGCTCCAGCTCGGGGGTGACCATCCCGCCCGCCCCGGCCGCCCAGGGGCCCCAGTCGACGGACAGCACCCGGCCCGGGAAGGTCTCGGCCCAGGTGAGGGCGAGCCCGTCGAGGGCGTCGTTCGCGGCCGCGTAGTCGGTCTGGCCGCGGTTGCCGTACACCCCGGCGACGCTGCCGAAGAGGGCCAGGAAGGCCGGTGCGGGCGTGCCGCCGTGCTCGGCGGCCGCGGCCGCCAGGTGGCGGGCGCCGGCCACCTTGGTGGTGAACACCTCGGTGAACACGGCCGGCTCCTTGTCGCAGAGCAGCCCGTCGCGCAGGGTCCCGGCTCCGTGCACGATGCCGTCGAGCCGGCCGTGCCGGGCCCGTACGTCGGCCACGACGGCCCGTACGGCGGCCGCGTCGGTGACGTCGGCGCAGTGGTACCGGACGGATGCGGCGGCGCCGGTGAGGGCGGCCAGCGTGGCCCGTACCTCGCGCTCGGCCAGTATCCGCGAGGCGGCGGCCTCGATCTCGGCGGGGGTTCGAAGGCCGCTTCCGATGAGCGCGGCGCGCAGTGCCACGCGGTCACCGGCATGGACGAACTCGTCCCGCCGGCCGACCGGTTCCGGGGTGCGCCCGACCAACTCGACGTGACATCCGGTGGCGCGGGCCAACGCGACGGCCGTCCGAGCCGTGATCCCCCGAGCCCCTCCGGTGAGGAGTACGACCGACCCGGGCCCGAGGGGGCTTCCGCCGGACGGGGCGAGTGGTGCCGGTACCGGGCGACGGGTGACCCGGAGCCCCTCGGCGGTGTACCCGACGGAGGCCGGCCCCGCATCCTGGTCGGACAGCTCGGCGAGCAGCTGGGCGGCGATCCGCCCGGGGTCTTCCTTGGGGTGCAGATCGACGGCGCGCACGAGGGTGCCGGGGAACTCCAGGGCGGCGCTGCGGGCGAAGCCGTGCAGCCCGCTCCCGGGTGCGGAGCCGAGTACCAGCCGGCGGACACCGCCGGTGAGGGCGCGCTTGTACCCGGGGAAGGCGGAGGGGAGCACGGCCTCCTGGCCGGCCCGGAGCGCGGACAGGTCGACGATGCCGTCGAACCCGGCGTCGGCCTCGGCCAGCACCTCGGCCCGGGCCCCGTGCGCCTCCAGTTCCCCGCAGAGCGCGAGAGCCACCCCCTGCCCGTCCTCGACGACCCCGATCCGCAGCCCCCGCAGTGCACCGGGATCGCCACCGGGCGCCGCCAGCGGCACCACCTCGACGCGCATCCGCCGGAGCGGCCCGGCCGGTGCCGGAGTGGGAGTCGGAGTGGGCCCGCTCGCGACCGGTGACGGCATCCCTGCCGGTGCCGGTGCCGGTGCCGGTGCGGCCTTGACCGCCGCAGCCCTTCCCGGTGTCGGGGACGGCGCCGGCCCGCCCGCGGCGGCCGCCCGGCCGGAGGCGTGGGTGGTGACCCAGTCGACGATGCCGCGCAGGGTCTTGATCCGGGACAGCTCCTCGACCGCCGATTCGGCTGAGCCGCCGGGGTCGGTGGGGAGCCCGATCCGGTCGGCGAGGGCTCCGATGATCTCGACCCGCTTGATGGAGTCGATCGAGAGGTCCGCTTCCAGGTCCAGCTCGGGGTCGAGCATGTCCCGCGGGTATCCGGTCCGGGTGTGGACGATCTCCAGGACGGCGTCCATCACCTCCTCGGCGGAACCCGGCCCGTCGGCGTACCCCGCCGAATCCGCCCCGCCGAGCCCCGCCGCCCCGTGGCCCCCCGCGGCGACTCCCTCGGCGTCCGCCGGGCCGGTCGGACCGGGCCCGTTCGCGAGCTCCCAGGTGCCGGGCCGCGGGGGCGCGCCGCCCCCTGGTTCTGCGAGCCCCGGCTGGTCCTCCGGACCCTCGGACCAGGCCGTGCCCACCTGCGCACGCCCGTTCGCGTCGAGTCCGCCGGTGCCCGGCCGAGCCTGGCCGTTCGCCCCGATTCCCGCGGTGCCGGGCACGGCCTGCGCCCCCGCCGATCCGGCCAGGGCTGCCGGGTCTGCCGTTCCGCCGGGACGGGACGATGCCCCGTCAGGAGACGGCGCCGTCCCCAAATAGCCGAGCAGGACGGCCCGTTGGGCCTGGATCAGCTCGCGGGAGCCGCGCAGGTACTCCAGGACCGCCTCCTGGCGCCGGTCGGGCGCCGCGTCCGCCGCGGGCAACGCCGTGCCGGGCGCGGGAGCCGCATACCAGCCGGGACCAGGCGAGCCGGGGCCAGGCGCCGGCACCGGAGGGGGACCGGAGGCGCCATGCGCCGCCTGCAACCCGGGCGCCGGAGGCGGCACCGGATCGGGTGCCGGCGCGGCGTGCCATGTGAAGCCGGGCGTGGGTGCCGATGCGGACGCAGCCACCGGATCGGAAGCCCCGTTCCGCAGGGGGCTGGGCGGCAGCGGTACCGGCGCAGCGGGCGGGGGCGGCACGGGTGCCTCGATGCGGCGCGGAGGCTGGAGGCCGTTCGGGATCGGGGCTCCGGCGGCGGTGCGGACCAGGTGGCCGTCCACCAGCCAGCCCGGGCGGCGCGGGGCGCGGTCCGGGAGCCGGCTCGTGCGGCCGCGGAACAGCGGCTCCGGGGTGATCGGGACGCCGGCGGCCGCCAGTTCGGCCAGGGCCGTGACCAGCCGGGCCAGCCCGTGCTCGCCCGGTACGTCCAGCGGGACCACCGTATGCGGCCGGTCGGCCAGGATCCGGCCCACCAGTCCGGACAGGACCCGGCCCGGCCCCGCCTCCACGAACGTGCGGACACCCGACGCGTACATGGCCTCCACCTGCTCGACGAACCGGACCGGCTCCGCGACCTGCCGGGAGAGGAGCCCGCGTACGGCGTCCGCGCCGGGCGGGTAGGGCGACGCCGTCGTGTTCGACCAGACCGGGACGGCGGCGTCGGCAAGGGCCGTCCCGGCCAGCTCGGTGGCCAGCCCGCCCGCCGCCTCCGCGACCACCGGGCTGTGGAACGCGCACGCCACCGGCAGGGGCTGCGCCGGGATCCCCGCCGCGCGCAGCGATTCCACGGCCGCCGCGACGGCCGCCGCCGGCCCCGAGATCGCGCACTGCCGCGGCGCGTTGTGATTCGCCACCACGCACCCGGCCCGCGCCGCGATCTCCCGGACCTGCTCCGGCGCGGCCGAAACCGCCGCCATCGACCCCGGGTCGTCCCCGGCGGCGGCCAGGATCTCCTCGGCCCGCCTCGTGCTCAGCCGCAGCAGGCCCTCCGTGTCGAACACCCCTGCCGCCCACAGCGCGGTGAGCTCCCCGTACGAGTGCCCCGCCACGCAGTCCGGCCGTACGCCGAGCCGCCCCAGCAGCAGGTGCGCCGCCGCACCCGCCAGCCCGAGGGCCGGCTGGGCCACCCGGGTGTCCGTGACCGCGGCCCGCTGCGCGGCCCGCGCCTCACCCGTGAAGGCCGCCGGCGGGAACACGGCCGCGAGGACGCCCTGCGGAGCCGTCTCCAGCAGGCCGCGCAGCCCGGGGAAGGCCACGTACAACTCGCCCAGCATCCCCACCCGTTGGCTGCCCTGCCCCGGGAAGAGGAACGCCACCTGCCCCGGATCGGCCGACTCCTCCCGTACGTGGACCCCGTCACCCGCGGTGAACGCCCGGGCCCGCTCCAGCCGGGCCGCCAGCTCGTCCAGGTCGGCGGCCACGACCGCCACCCGCACCGGCCCCCCGCCGGCGCACGCCTCCGCGGCCAGGTCCCGCAGCGCCCACGGCCGCCCGGCCGCGTCGTTCTCCTCCAGCCGCGCCGCGATCCGGGCCATCGACCGCCCGGCCGCCCGGCGGTCCTCGCCGCGGAAGCAGAACAGCTCGGCGGGCCAGTCCTCCCGGCCCTGCTCCGGCTCCTCGGCGCCCGCGTAACCCGCCAACACCGCGTGGTAGTTGGTGCCGCCGAAGCCGAACGCGCTCACCCCCGCGATCCGCCGCTCCACCGGCGCCGCCCACGGCCGGGCCTCGGTGTCGAAGACGAACGGGCTGGTCTCGGCCCGCCAGGCCGGATTCGGCCGGTCGATGTGGAGCGTCGGCGGCCGGACCCCCGAATGCACCGCCCGGGCCGCCTTGATCAGCCCGGCCAGCCCCGCCGCGCACTTCGTGTGCCCGAGCTGCGATTTGACCGAGCCCAGCGCACACGACCCCACCCCGGCCCCGGCCGCGGTGAACACCTCGCTCAACACGCCCAGTTCGGTGCTGTCGCCGACCACCGTGCCCGTACCGTGGGCCTCGACCAGCCCCACCTCGCTCGGCGAGATGCCCGCCCGCGCGTAGGCCCGCTCCAAGGCCCGCCGCTGCCCCTCCGGCCGCGGCGCGGTGAGCCCGAGGGAGCGGCCGTCGCTCGACGCCCCGACCGACTTGATCACCGCGTACACCCGGTCGCCGTCCCGCTCCGCGTCCGCGAGCCGCTTCAGCACCAGCGCGCCCACCCCCTCGCCGAGCGCGATCCCGTCGGCCGCGGCGTCGAAGGGCCGGCAGCGCCCGCCCGGCGACAGGGCGCGCACCGAGGCGAACAGCAGGTAGTCGTTGATCCCGTTGTGCACGTCGGCGCCCCCGCACAGCACCATGTCGCTGTCCCGGTCGCGCAGTTGGCGGCAGGCCAGGTCCAGCGCGGCCAGCGACGAGGCGCAGGCGGCGTCGACCGTGCAGTTCGCGCCGCCGAGGTCGAGCCGGTTGGCCACCCGGCCCGCGATCACGTTGGCGAGGATGCCGGGGAAGGAGTCCTCGGTCAGCCTGGGGAGCTGCTCGTCGAGAGCGGGCGGAAGCTCGCCGAGGTAGGCGGGGTGCAGCGCCCGCAGCCCGTACGCGCCCGCCAGCTCCGTACCGGCCTCCGCCCCGAAGACCACCGAGGTCCGCGAACGGTCGAACTCCCGGTCCTTGCCGTAGCCGGCGTCCCGCAGGGCCCGCGCCGAGATCTCCAGGGCCAGCAGCTGCACCGGCTCGATCCCGGCCAGCGAGGACGGCGGGATCCCGTGCGCGAGGGCGTCGAAGGGCACCGGGTCCAGGAAGCCGCCCCAGCGCGAGGGGGTGCGCTCGCCGGCCCGCGCCGGATCGGCGTCGTAGTAAAGCGCCGGGTCCCAGCGCTCCGCCGGAACCTCGCTCACCGCGTCCCGGCCGGCCAGGATCTGTGCCCAGTACGCGCCGAGGTCGGGGGCCCCCGGATAGGCGCAGGCCATTCCGACGATGGCGATGTCGAGCGGATCGGACCCGCCGCCGGGAACCTGCTCCCCGCCGGCCGAAGCGGCGAGTTCCAGGGCCCGCCGCTCCAGCAGTTCCGTCGCCCCCTCGGTCACCTGGGCGTGCAGGGCCGCGACCGTCGTGATCCCGCTGCGCAGCGTGGCGGCCTGACCCAGCATGAACAGCCCGTCCGCGTACTGCCGTTCCTCGTCCACGTCCTCCAACTCGGCGCTCTCGCCCCGGCGCAGGCCCTTGCTGGCGATCCGCAGCCGCCCCAGGTTCAGCCGCTCCAGCTCCTCCCACATCTCGCGCGGCTCGGTCCCGCCCTGCGCGAGCCGCCGCCGGGTCTCCTCGAAGGTGCGGGCGTACGGCGTGTCCGCACAGCGCGTGGCGTGGCCGGGGGCGGTGTGCAGCAGTACGGTGTCCGCGCACTCCACCGCCGCCCGCTGGAACCGCGGCGTGACCGCGCCCGCCGCCACGGCCTCCTCGGTGAACAGGTAGGCCGTGCCCATCAGTACGCCGATCCGGGCGCCCCGCTCGGCCAGCGGGGCGGCGGCCGCGACCGCCATCGCCGCGGAGCGCTCGTCGTGGATCCCGCCGGCGAACAGCACGTCCAGGGAGGACGGTTCGGGACAGGCGAGGAGCCGCTCGATCTGCTCCTCCCACAGCGGGAACGAGGCGCGCGGCCCGACATGGCCGCCGCACTCCAGCCCCTCGAACACGAACCGCCGTGCCCCCTCGGCGAGGTACCGCTCCAGGAGGCCCGGCGAAGGCACGTGCAGATGGGTCAGTGTTCCGGCGGCCTCCAGCGGGGCCGCCTGCGCCGGGGTGCCGCCGGCGATGATCGCGTACGGCGGCCGGGTCTCGGCCACGGCCGCCAGCTGCTCCCGCCGCAGTTCGGGCGGGGCGAAGCCGAGCAGGCCCACGCCCCAGGGCCGGTCCCCGAGCCGCTCGGCGGTCTCGGCCAGCAGCCGGCGTACGTCTGGCCCTTCCATGACCGCCAGCGCCAGGTAGGGGACCCCGCCCGCGGCGGCCACCGCCTCCGCGAAGGCCGCCTGGTCGCTGACCCGCGTCATCGGGCCCTGGGCGAGGGGCCGGGCCGCCATGAGCGGCCGTGCCCGTGCCACCGCCGCCAGGTGCCCGGTGACGGCCGTCCGGACCGCCCGCAGGACACCGCCCGTGGTGCGGTGGCGGGCCGCCAGCCGGGCAGCTGCGGCCCCGTCCTGGCCGACGGGCAGCAGCCGCGCACGCAGGTCCCGGGCCCCGAGCAGGGCAGCGGCCGGCCCCTGCGGCGAGGGCAGGTCGGGCCGTGCGTACACCCGGTGGCCGTCCTCCAGCCGGGTCTCCGAGCCGTCCATCGCCCTGAGCGCCGCCGCCACTTCTGCGGGCAGCCCGGCCTCGCCCTCGGGCGTCAGGGCCAGTTGTACGTCCATCAGCACGCCCGAGGCTCCGCCCGCGACAGCCGCGGCCGCCGTATGCGGGCCGATCCCGCCGCAGGCCACGACCGGCACGCCGATGCCGGGGCCCGCGAGCAGTTGCTGGAGCAGGATGAAGGTGGTGGCCCCGCCCACCCGGCCGCCGCCCTCGTGCCCCTTGGCGACGACCGCCCGGGCCCCGGCGGCCACCGCGGCCCGGGCCTCCGCCAGGCCGGTGGCCTCGGCCCAGACCCGGGGGTGCCCGGGCGCCGCCGCCCAGTGGGCCACCCGCTCCGGGGTGTGCTCGGCGGCGTCGGCGAGCAGCACCGTGTCCACCTCGGAGGGCAGCTGCTCCGGCCCGAGCGGGCAGCCGACGGGCACCCGCACTCCGTAGTGCCGCCCGGGGCCGAGCCGCCGGGCCAGCTCCGCGAGGGCGGCCCGCGCGGCATCGGGATCCCGGCCGAGGTCGAGCAGCCCGAGGCTGCCCGCCCGTTCGGCGGCGATCACGATCCGGGGCTGCGGCTCCTCGAAGGGGCTGAGTGCGACCACCAGGTCGCGGGGGGCGGCGGCCCGCGCGCCGTCGGAGGGGGCTCGGGCGGAGCGGGAGTCTGCGGAGAGGCCTTCGGCGGACGGGGCGTCGGCGGACGGGGCGTCGGCGGACCGCGGGGACGGTTCGCCGGACCGGGGGGACGGCATGGGCTGGGGGGTCACGGGCGCTCCTCATCGAGTGCTGTGTCACATGTCGCCGGTTGCGCAGAGGCTGGGCAAGGCGTGGGGGTGCACCTCCTGGGCAAGCCGGGGCGCAGGGGTGAGCGGGGTGCGGGGCCTGCGGGGGCACAGGGGCGAGCGGGGCCGAGCGTGGGCGCAGGGGCGAGCGGGCCGAGCGGGGGCAGCGGGGAGTGCGCGCAGGCAGCTCCCCGCCGGTACGGGTGGCCGGGCGACCCGTCTGGGTGGGACGGGCTTGAACGTTGGTCAATTCCCCTGACGCCGGGATGCATCGTGCGGTGGCCGCCCTGCACTGTCAACGGCTATGCGGAGTAAGGTCCTTCACGTACCGGACGGCCCGAGTGCACCTCGGCGGCGTCACTTGCCGGCTCCCGTCGCAGCGCCGACCTGCGGTGTTCCCCGGCCGGGCGGGCGCCGCCCGGGCCGCGGCCGGCGTACGGCGGGAGCCCGGTCTCATGCCCGGCCGGTATGCCTCGGCGCCCCCCGGGTATGAACGCCGGGCCAAATTCGGGCAGTTGTTCACCATGGCACCCCTTACGGGGTCAACCTCGCGCGGTTACCGTCCGGTCATGACCCCCACACTCGCGCAGCTTCGTTACCTCGTCGCCGTCGCGGACTGCGGTTCCATCACCGGCGCGGCCGCCTCGGTCTTCGTTGCCCAGTCCGCCCTGTCACGGGCCGTGCAGGCCATGGAGCGCGACCTCGGCATCGAGCTCCTCGCCCGCCGGGGCAGAGGTGTGGACCTCACCCCCGAAGGCACCCGGGTGGTGCGACTGGCCCGCACCGTGCTCGACGCGGTGGACGCCATCGACGACATCGGGTCCCCGAACGGCAAGGGCGGATGTGTCACCCTCACCCTCGTCACGACCCCCACCCTGGCCCTCGACCTGGCCTCCGAGCTGGTCCCGGCGTACGCCGCGCGCCACCCCGGCGTGCAGGTACGGCTCCACCAGCACGACGGCCGGGAGTCGCTGGTACAGGAACTCCTCGACGGAACCTCCGAGTTGGCCCTGGTCGACCTGCCCGTCGACAAGGAGCTGTCCACGCACCACATCCAGGAGCGCGAGGTGGTGCTGGTCTCGCCGCTCGGCGCCCGGCTGCCCGACCCGGTGCCGTTCCGGATGCTCGACGGGCTCCCGATGGTGCTGCCGACCCCGGGCACCGGGCGGCGTACCGAGATGGAGGCCATGTTCAGCTGCCTCGGGGTCCGGCCCGTGCCCGCGTTCGAGGTCGACGAGCGGCTCGCCTGGGTGACCGGCGTGACCGACGGCCGAGGCTCCCTCATCTGGTACCGGGACGTGGTGCTGAGGGCCTTCGGCAGCCGCGCCGAGATCCGCTCCTTCACCCCGCCGCTGCTGCGCCCGGTGGGCATCGCGCACGCGCGTCGGCCGCTGACCCGCGCTGCCCGGGCGTTCATCGCGCACGCCCGGCACAGAGCCCCTGTCCGGGAGCCGGCGCGCTGACCGGGAGCCGCCGGGAGCCGCCGGACGTCGCCGGACGTCGCCGGACGTCGCCGGAGGTCGCCGGGACCCCACGCGAACCCGGCGGGTTTCGGCCAGGCATGCCGGCCCGGCATTGAATGATGCTCAAACGGGGGGTCGTCGGGCCTGGCGATCAGCAGCTGATGTGCCATCACATGGTGCGCATGTCTCGACTCCCCACACCCCCCTGGGCCGCCGCCCTCGCGACCGCGGCCCTCGCCATCGTGCTGCCGGCCACCGCATGGCTTGCAGCCGGCTCCGCCGGCGCGGCCACCGGTCCGGCCGCCGCCCCCGGCGCCGGGGCCGCGGCCGCCGCGCTCGCCCCGGAGCGCAGGTGCACGCTGCCCGGCGGCATGACCGAACTCAGCGGGCTCGCCATGAGCCGCAAGCACCCGGGCGTCTTCTACGCCGTCAACGACAGCGGCAACACCAACCAGGTCTTCGCCGTCGACTGCACGGGCGCGACCGGCCGGCTCAAGGCCACCTACACCCTCTCCGGCGTCGGCAACACCGACTGGGAGGGGCTCGCGATCGGCAAGGACGCGGCCGGCCGGGCGGTGATCCTGGTGGGCGACATCGGGGACAACTTCAGCGGCCGTGCCGAGATCCTCGTGCACTCCTTCGCCGAGCCCGACCAGCTCGCCAACGCCACCGTGACCCCGGTGACCCACGCGTTCGCCTACGCGGACGGCCGGCACGACGCCGAATCCCTGCTGGCCGACCCCCTCACCGGTCAGCTGTACATCGCGAGCAAACTGATCGGCTCGGCGGGCCGGTTGTACAAGGCCCCACTGCCCCCGCAGGCCGGGCAGGTCAACACGCTCACCGCGCTACGGCCCGGCCCGGTCTTCACGACCGACGGCGCGTTCTCGCCGTCGGGCGCCTCGTACACCCTGCGCAGTGGAGGGCCGCTGGGCGCGAACACGGCCTCCGTGTACGACACCGCCGGGACCAAGCTCGCCGATGTCGCCCTGCCCGCGCAGTCGCAGGGCGAGACGGTGACCTACTTCGACTGCACGAGCCTGCTCGTCGGCTCGGAGAACGACACCCAGATCTGGCGGGTCCCGCTGCCGCCGGAGGCCACCCCGGGCTGCGCCGGCACCCCCACGCCGACCCCCACGCCGACGCCCCCGCCCACTCCCGGTGACCTGAAGCTGGCCAACCCCGGACCCCAGACCTGCACGTTCAACCAGACCTGCACCATCCAACTCACCGCCACCGGCGGCACACCCCCCATCCGCTACACCGCCACCACACTCCCCTTCGGCCTCACCATCGACACCAACACCGGCCGCATCACCGGCAAACCCTGGACCACCGGAACCCTCCAGATCGCCGCAACCGCCACCGACTCCACCACAGCCACCGCCACCACCACCTTCCCCCTCACCATCAGCTGGTTCTGACCAACGGCCGGCAGCCGCGTCCGTCAGTACACGTCACGGGCGTACCGCTTCTCGGCTGAGAGCTGCTTCAGGTAGGCGGCGGCCTCGTCCTCGGTCAGGCCGCCGTGGGCCACGGCGATGTCGCGCAGCGCCCGGTCCACGTCCTTGGCCATCCGGCTCGCGTCACCGCACACGTAGAAGTGGGCGCCCTCCTGCAGCCAGGACCACAACGGGGCCCCCTGTTCGCGCATCCGGTCCTGGACGTAGACCTTGGCCCGCTGGTCCCGGGAGAAGGCCAGGTCCAGACGGCTGAGCGTGCCGTGCCGGTGCAGTTCCTCCAGCTCCTCGCGGTAGTAGAAATCGGTGGCCCGGCGCTGCTCGCCGAAGAACAGCCAGTTCCCGCCGTGGTGGCCGAGGGCGCGGCGGTGCTCCAGGAAGGCCATGAACGGGGCGATCCCGGTGCCCGGGCCGACCATCACGGCCGGAGTGCCGGGACCCGCGGGCGGACGGAAGTGCGCCGAGCGCTGGACGAACAGCGGTACGGGACTGCCCGGTTCGGCGTCGGCGAGGAAGGTGGAGGCCACGCCCTTGCGGTGGTGGCGACGCGGACCCTCGTAGCGCAGGACGGAGACGGTGAGGCTGACCTCGCGCGGGTTGACGAGGGGGCTGGAGGATATGGAGTACAGGCGCGGCTGCAGCCTTTTGAGGCGCTCGGCCCACTCCTGGGCGCCGAGCCGGACCGGGAACTCGGCCAGGACGTCCACGGGCTGGCGTCCCCAGATCCAGCGGGCGAGGCCGTCCTTGTTGTCGGGGCGCGTCAGCTGCCGGAGCCTGCGGTCGCCGGTGTGCTCGGTGATGAAGCGCAGCAGATCGGGCGTGACCCGGGTGATGTCCAGGTGCCGGTGCAGTGCCCGGGCGAAGGGCATGGGCCGGTCGTGTCCGGTCAGTGCCACCTCGGCATCGGCAGGCAGGCCGGTGGCGGCCAGCCATTCCGCCACCAGCTCCGGGCAGTTGACCGGCTGGACGCCGAGGGCGTCGCCCGCCTCGTACGCCGGGCCGTCATCGCCGAGGTCGAAGGTGAACCGCCTGACCTCCTTGGCGGCGCCCGCCAGGCTGAGCAGCCGGTTGCCGGACAGCCGGGCGGTGTGCCGGGCGGGGGTCGCGGCGGGCCGCGGCGGCTCGGCGGCCGCCGGGGGAGCGGCGCCTGCCGCCAGGGCCCTGCGTACCTGCTCCAGCCACCGGCCGGCGGACTCCTCGTAATCGGGCTCGCAGTCCACGCGCGGCAGCAGGCGCACGGCCCCGAGCTCTTCGAGCCGCCGGTCGAGCCGGCGGCCGTGGCCGCAGAAGGCCTCGTACGAGGAGTCCCCGAGGGCGAGCACCGCGTACCGGACGTCCTCCAGCCGGGGCGCGCCGGCCGCGCTGAGCGCCTCCCAGAACCCGGCTCCGTTGTCCGGGGCGTCGCCGTCGCCGAAGGTGCTCGTGACGACCAGCAGATCAGTGCCGGGCGTGAGGGAGGCGGGCGAACGGTCGGCCATGCTGTGCACGGGCGCCGCGGAGCCGTCCTGGGCCAGCGCCGCCCCGACGGTCGCGGCGATGTCCTCCGCGTTGCCCGTCTGGGAGGCCCACAGGACCACGGTCTGCCGGGTCGGCGTACCCGCGGTGGCCGGGTCCGGTGCCGGAGCGGAGGGCGGAGCCGCGGCCGGTGCGGCGGACCCGGTCATCACGGCGAGGGCAGTCGCCGTACGGGAGTAGGTCCCGGCGAGCACCCCGTCGACCCAGAGCGAGTGCCCGTCCTCGAAGGGGGCGCCCACGGGAAGGAGCGGGACGTCCGTACCGGGCGGGGTGGCGGCGAGCCCGGCGAGGAACCCCGCGAGGTACTGGCGCTCCCGGTCGGAGAGGGCGGGCGGCGTGTGCCCGTCCAGCCCGAACAGGGAGGTGAGGGCGGGGACCGCGGTCGCCGGGCGGACGGTCACGGGGTGCATCAGCGTCGCCGTCGTGCGGCCCGGGCCGGTCTCCTCCGCCGCGACGGCGCCACCGGACCCGCCCGGGGCTTCGGCGCAGGGCGCGGCCGCGGGAACAGGCACCCGCGTCCGGGCCAGCGTCACCGCGCACACCTTGAACTCGGGCTGGAAGGAGAGGGGGTCGACGGCGTCGCTGGTCACCGCGTTGACGCTGAGGTACTCGCCGAACAGGTCGTTCCAGTGGAACGGTGCGAAGCAGTTGCCGGGCCGCACCCGGGCGGTGACGACGGCCGGCAGGACCGCCCGGCCGCGCCGCGAGGCCACCTCCACGCCGTCGCCTTCCGCGATGCCGAGGGCTGCCGCGTCCTGCGGGTGAATTTCCACGAACGGTCCCGGGTTGAGCCTGTTCAGCTTGGCTACCCTGCCCGTCTTGGTGAGGGTGTGCCACTGGTGCTGGAGGCGCCCGGTGTTCAGGACGAACGGATAGTCGTCATCGGGGAGTTCGGCGGCCGGGAGGTAGGGGCGGGCGAAGAAGGAGGCCCGTCCGGAGGCGGTGGGGAAGGCCAGCCGCGGACGGCTGCCGTCCGGGTGCTCGACCAGGGTCTGGCTGACTCCGTCGTTGAGGTACCGGACCGGGTTGCGGTCCGGTCCGCCCGGGGCGGCCGGCCACTGCACCGGCCCGCCGCGCAGCCGCTCGTACGAGACGCCGCGCAGGTCCCAGCCGGTCGTGGGGTTCCAGGCCCGCCGCAGCTCCTCGAAGACCTCCTCCGCGCTCTCGTACGTGAACGCCTCGGCGAATCCCATCTCGCAGGCGACGCGGGCGATCAACTGCCAGTCGGGCAGGGCCTGTCCGGGCGGGTCGACGGCGCCCCGGACCAGGGTGAGGTTGCGCTCGGAACCGACCATCACGCCGTCCGCCTCGGCCCAGAGGGTGGCGGGGAGCACGATGTCGGCGTAGGCGTTGGTCTCGGTCTCCGCGAACACGTCCTGGGTGATGACCAGTTCGGCCGTCTCCAGGGCCTTGATGACCGTGCTGCGGTTGGCGACGGAGGCCACCGGGTTGGTGCAGATGATCCAGCACGCGCGTATCTCGCCGGCCGCCATCTTCTCGAACATCTCGACGGTGCCGCGCCCGACGTCGGTGCGCAAGGTGCCCTCCGGCAGTCCCCACAGCTCCTCGGTGAAGCGCCGGTCCCCGTCGACGAGGACCGATCGCTGGCCGGGCAGGCCCGGTCCCATGTAACCCATCTCCCGGCCTCCCATGGCGTTGGGCTGGCCGGTCAGGGAGAACGGGCCGCTGCCGGGGCGGCAGATCGCCCCGGTGGCCAAGTGCAGGTTGACCAGGGCGTTGGTGTTCCACGTGCCGTGGGTGGACTGGTTGAGCCCCATGGTCCAGCAGCTCATCCACTCGCCCGCCTCGCCGATCCAGCGGGCGGCCAGCCGGATGTCCGCCTCCGGTATCCCGGTGATCGCGGCGACCGTCGCGGGCGGGTACTCCCGCAGGAAGGCCGGCATGTCCTCCCAGCCCTCGGTGTGCTCGGCGATGAAGGCCGGATCGGTCCAGCCGCCCTCGACCAGCAGGTGCAGCAGCCCGTTGAGGAGGGCGAGGTCGGTGCCCGGCCGTATCTGCAGGAACAGGTCCGCCTTGTCGGCGGTGGCACTCCGCCGCGGGTCGACGACGATCAGCTTGGCGCCGGAGGCCTTGACCCGGTCCATCATCCGCAGGAAGAGGACGGGGTGGCAGTCGGCCATGTTGGCGCCGATCACGAAGAAGGCATCGGCCCGCTCGAAGTCCTCGTACGAACCGGGCGGCCCGTCGGCGCCCAGCGAGAGCTTGTAGCCGCTGCCGGCGCTCGCCATGCACAGCCGGGAGTTCGACTCGATCTGGTTCGTGCGCAGGAACCCCTTGGCCAGCTTGTTGGCCAGGTACTGGGCCTCCAGGGACATCTGGCCGGAGACGTACAGGCTCAGCGCGTCGGGGCCGTGCGCGTCGAGGACCGCCCGCAGCCGCTGGGCCGTCCGGGTGATGGCCGCGTCCACGTCCTCGGGGGCCGGCTCGGCGCCCCGCTCCTCGCGGACCAGCGCGGTCCCGAGCCGGCCGGGCGCCGCCAGCAGGTCCGCGTGGGTGGCGCCCTTGGTGCACAGCCGCCCGGCGTTGGCCGGGTGGAGCTTGTCGCCGACCGCCTTGGCCACCGTACGGCGGCCGTCGGCGCCCCGGGCGATGTCCAGCACGATCCCGCAGCCGACGCCGCAATAGGAGCAGACCGTCCGTACGGGCCCGGTCGCCGCGTCCCCTGCGGGTCCGGCCACCGCCTTCCGTACGCGTCCGTCCGCCGCTTCCGCCTCGGACACAGGAGACCTCCTCGGAGAACACCGGCCGACCCCCCAGATCCCCGGGCGCCGCGGCCGTGTGCAGGTCGATCCCGTGGCGCCCAACGTAGAAAACCCCTGTTGCGCACATGTGACGGGCGGCGCCGCCCCAGGGTTACAAGCGGCTGCGCGGGAGCCCCCACCGGCCGTGAGGGCGCATCCACGTAAACACGACCGGGTCACCCGTGCCAGATCTTCTCGTACGCCTCCTGGTAGCCCTCGGGGTCCCAGGAGGTGGCCCCGGCGCTGTTCTCGGCCGTCGCGATGTGGACGGGAGCCACGTATCCGCTGGCCGGCTGCCCGGCGAAGGCGCGGTTGAACTCGTCGACGATCTGCCAGCCCTGTTGCGAGAGCGGCTCCGGGACGGTGGCGGCCTGGAACTGCCCGCTGTTGATGCGCCGGAAGGCGGACGGGTCCCCGTCCCCGGCGCCGATGTTGAGGGGCGGCCCGGCGCCGGGCTTGCCGGCGGCGCGGAAGGCGGGCGCGGCATCGTCGAAGTAGAGGTCGTTGATGGCGACGGAGTACGTCCACCGCTTCTGGAACCGGGACAGCAGCGAGGCGACCTCCTGGGGGGTGCGCCGGCTCGCGTCCGGGATCGGGATGTTCTTGTGCGCCAGGAGCGTGACGCCCGGGCAGGCGGCGAGCCGCTGCTCGATCAGCTTGGACTTCGTACCGGCGAACGGGATCGAGTCGTCGGTGAACACGACGACCCCGGCGGCCCCGCCGGAGCGGGCGATGACCCAGTCCGCACTGGTCTTCGCCACCTCTTCCACCTTCGTCGTGACGTTGGTGAACAGCCGGGGGTTCGTGCTCGGTCCGGGAGCGCTGACCGCGTGCCAGCCGATGAGCGGGATGCCCGCGGCCCCGGCCCGCGCCACCTGCTGCGAGGTCAGCCGGGGATCGAAGCCGCCGATGACGATGCCCGAGGGTTTGAGGGTGACCGCCTGGCTGAGCGCCGCCTGGATGCCGGCCGGCGTGCCCTCCCCGTCGATCACCCGGACGTTCCAGCCGATGGCCTGCGCGGCCTCCCGTACGCCCTTGGCGACTCCGGCGACGCCCGGGTTGGTCATGGTCTGCGCCACGTAGACGAGGGTCTTGCCGGGGACCGCCTCGGGACCGCTGGTGGGTCCGTTCCACGCGGTGTCGGTGCTTTCGGCCCGCCGGACGCTCGCCTCGGCCTCCCGGAGGACGGCCGGGCAGCCGGCGGCGGACGGACCGGTGGCGTTCGGCGCGCCGCCGCCCCCGCACCCGGCGGTGGCGCCGGCGGCCGCGGCCAGCAGGGCGGCTGCCGCGAGGGCGGTCCTGCGGTTCGGGTACTTCGAGTGCACGGTGCTCCTGAGCTCGTCTAGGGGATGCCGGCGCCGGTGCGGCCGTCTTCCGCCGTCGCGACGGCGTCGGTGCGCAGCCGCCGCCGGGCCGAGTAGCCGGCCAGGCCCACCGCGATGAGCAGCGTGCAGCCGTTGAACAGCGGGGTGGCCCAGAACTGGGCGCCGAGCTGGCCGATCCCGGCGAGCCCGACGGCCAGTACGGCCACGGCCACGAGGGTGCCGATGGCGTTGGCCCGACCCGGCCTGATCGCGGTGGAGCCGAGCAGGGCGCCGACGAACGCGGGCAGCAGGTAGTCCAGGCCGACGCTCGGATTGCCGATCTGCTGCTGCGCGGCGAGCAGCACGCCGGCGAACCCGACGACCGTGCTGGAGCAGGCGAAGGCGTAGACGCAGTACCGGTGGGTGCGGATGCCGAGGATTCCGGCGGCGCGGGGGTTGGAGCCGATGACGTACAGGTACCGGCCGAACGGCAGCCGCTCCAGCATCAGCCAGATGACGACGACGAGGCCGAGGACGTAGAAGGCGGGGACCGGCAGGCCGAGGAACCGGGCGTCGTAGAGGTCGGTGAACGCGGCCGGGAGACCGTCGGGACCCGGGACGATCCGGCCCCCGTCGGTGATCCAGCCGGTGACGGCGTACATGATGCTGCCGGTGCCGAGCGTGGCGATGAAGGCGTCGATGCGGGCGAACTCGACGATGACCCCGTTCACGGCGCCGGCCAGCGTCCCCCCGGCCACGACCGCGAGGCAGGCGAGCGGCCAGGGCCAGCCCTTCTCGACGATGAGGAACAGCACCAGGACGTGCGCCAGGCCCAGGCCGTAGCCGATGGACAGGTCGAACTTGCCGCTCGCGATGGGGATCGTGACGCCGAGCGCCAGGATGGCGGGGATCGACTGGTTGGAGAGGATCGAGGAGACGTTGTCCAGTGTGGGGAAGGTGTCCGGCAGGAGGGCGGCGAAGAGCAGGAACAGCAGGACGGTGAGGGCCAGCAGGCCGTACGTGCCGACGAAGTGCCCGTGCCCGCGCCACCGCCCGTACCGCCGGGCAGGCCGCGCGGGGCGGGACGACCACGGGCTCACCGGCCCTCCGCGCTTCCGGTGATCGCGGGCAGGGCCGAGGCGGTGCGGGTGAGTTCGGTGACGCTCAGGGCTTCCCCCGCCAGCTCGGCCACCACGGTCCCGCGCCCGAAGACCAGCGCGCGGTGGCACACGTCGGCGATCTCCTCGAAATCGGTGGAGATGAGCAGGACCGCGAGCCCGGCGGCCAGGGCCTCGCCGAGGAGCCGGTGGATCGACGCCTTGGCGCCGATGTCCACGCCGGCCGTCGGCTCTTCGAGGATCAGCAGGCGCAGACGGCCCCGGAGGCGGCGGCCGACCATGACCTTCTGCTGGTTGCCGCCGGACAGGGTGGCGATCGGCACCTCGCTGTCGCGGGGGAGTACGGAGAACCGCTCGATCAGGGCGGCGGCCTCGGCGCGCTCGCGCCGCGGAGCGATCCAGTGACAGGGCGGCATTCCGGCTGCACGGGGATCGGCCAGGAAGTTCTCCCGTACCGTCAGTTCCGCGGCGCAGCCCTCCTCCTGCCGGTTGCCGGCCACGAAGCCGACCCCGGCCCCGAGGGCGGCGGCGACCGTACGGGGACGGTACGGGCGGCCGTCGAGCAGCGCCCGGCCGCCGAGCGGCGGCAGTGCGCCGGCGAGGGCGCGGCCGAGGTGCACGTGGCCGGCGCCGGTCAGGCCGACCATGCCGAGGACCTCGCCCTCGCGCAGCTCCAGGCTGACCGGCCCGGTGCGTTCGGTCGTCACGCCGTCGAGGCGCAGCACCGGCGGGCGGTGGGGCGACGCGGGCGCGGGGGCTGAGGCGGCGGGCGGGCGCCCGGCCGGTTCACGGCCCACGATGTCGCGCACCAGCCGGGCCGGGTCGTACGCGGCGAGGGGCCCCTGGCTGACGAGCCGGCCGTCGCGCAGCACGGCGAAGGAGTCTGCGACCTCGTACACCTCGTCGAGCCGGTGGCTGACGTAGAGGATGCCGTGCCCCCGGTCGCGCAGCGCGTGCAGGACGTCGAACAGGCGCGCGCAGTCCGCGGCCGGAAGGGTGGCGGTCGGTTCGTCGAGGACGAAGAGCTCCGCCCGCCTCGCCAGGCCGCGGGCGATGGCGACCAGGGAGCGCTCGGCGGGCGCGAGGTCGGCGATCCGGGCATCGGCGTCCAGGTGCCCGGCGACGATGCCCAGTGCCTCGGCGCAGCGCTCCCGGGTCTGCCGCCAGGAGATCAGGCCGCGGCGGCGCGGGTAGCCGGTGCCGAGGGCGATGTTCTCTGCGACGGTCATCCAATCGACCAGGCCGAGGTCCTGGTGGATGAAGGACATGCTGCGCGAGGCCGCGTCGGAGCCGAGCGGGTGTCCGGCCACGGTCACCTCGCCCGCGTCGGCGCGGTGGACCCCGGCGAGCACCTTGATCAGGGTGGACTTCCCGGCGCCGTTGGGGCCGAGGAGGGCGAGGACGCTGCCGCCGTGGACGTCGAGGCTGACCGCGTCCAGGGCGACGGTGCCGCCGAACCGCTTGGCGAGGCCGCGCATCCGGACGAGGGGCTCTGCGCCGGAAGACGACGCCGGAGGCGGGTCCGGGGGTGGGGGAGTGACGGGAGTGGCGGGAGTGTCATGCACGGACTTCTCCGGGGCCGCCTGGGGAGGTGGTGCTGCGGGAGGTGAGGCGTGGAGCGGTGAGGACACCGGTGATGCTACTGCCGGCTATGGAGATATGGGCGATATGTCGGCTATCAGGCCGCGTCCAGGGCACATTCGGCCCAGATGACCTTGCCGTGCGTGGTGTACCGGGTTCCCCAGGCGTGGGCGAGCTGCGCGACGAGGAAGAGGCCGCGGCCGCCCTCCTCCGTGGTGGCCGCCCGCCGCAGGTGCGGGGCGGTGCTGCTGCCGTCGGAGACCTCGCAGATCAGCGAGCGGTCGTGGACCAGACGTACCTGGATGGGCTCGGTGCCGTAGCGGACCGCGTTGGTGACCAGCTCGCTCAGCATCAGCTCGGCGGCGAACGCCGGCTCGTCCAGCCCCCAGTCGGCGAGCTTGCGGGTGGCGGCGGCGCGGACGCCGGCCACCAGCGACGGGTCGGCGGACACGTTCCACGTGGCGATCCGGTCTGCGGGGACGGTGCGGGTGCGGGCGATGAGCAGCGCGACGTCGTCGGCGGGGTGCTCGGGTGCCACGCCGTCGATGACCGCCTGGCAGGTGTCCTCGGGCGAGCGGTGCGGCTGGGCCAGGGTGCGACGCAGCTGGTCGAGGGCCACGTCGACGTCACGTCCCCGGTCCTCGATCAGCCCGTCCGTGTACAGGACCAGGGTGCTGCCCTCGGGGAGCTCGACCTCCGCCGTCTCGAAGGGCAGGCCGCCCAGGCCCAGCGGCGGTCCGGCGGGCAGCTCGGGGAACGTCACCCGGCCGTCCGGGTGGACGAGCGCGGGCGGGGGGTGCCCGGCGCGGGCCATGGTGCACAGCCGCGAGGTGGGGTCGTAGACGGCGTAGAGGCAGGTGGCGCCTGCGATGCCGATGCTGCCGGCGTCGTTGTCGCCGCCCTCCTCCCGGTCCAGGCGCACCACGAGGTTGTCCAGGTGCGTGAGGAGCTCGTCGGGGGCCAGCTCCAGCTCGGCGAAGTTGCGGGCGGCCGTGCGCAGCCGGCCCATGGTGGCGGCGGCGTGCAGGCCGTGGCCGACGACGTCCCCCACGAGGAGGGCGACGCGGGTGCCGGAGAGCGGGATGACGTCGAACCAGTCGCCGCCCACCCCGGATTCGGCGGGGAGGTAGCGGTGCGCGACCTCGACGGCGCCCTGCTCGGGCACGCCGTGCGGAAGCAGGCTCTCCTGCAGGGCCAGGGCCAGGGTGTGCTCTCGGGTGTAGCGGCGTGCGTTGTCGATGCAGAGGGCGGCGCGGGCCGCGAGCTCCTGGGCCAGCCAGCTGTCGTCCTCCCCGAAGGGGGCGGGGTCCTGCGAGCGGTAGAAGCTGGCGATGCCCAGCAGGACGCCGCGGGCGAGGAGGGGAACGGAGATGAGGGAGTGCACGCCGCGGGAGAGGATCCCCCGCGCGTGCTCGGGCTCCTGGTCGATCCAGCCGACGGCCTCCCGCAGGTCCGGCTGCAGCACCGCCTGGCCGCTGTCCAGGCACCGCATGTGGGGGGTGCCGGCGCGCAGCTCCACCCGGCCGACCGGGTAGAAGGGGCAGTCCTCGCGTATGCCGTGGACCACCGTGCGGTGCAGCTCGCTCCGGGGGTCGGCGGACTCCTCGCCGCGCAGCACCGCCTCCGGCACGTCGACGGTGACGTAGTCGGCCAGGCGCGGGACCGCCATCTCGGCGAGTTCCCACGCGGTGCGGGTCACGTCCAGGGTGGTGCCGATACGGGTGCTCGCCTCGGCCAGCAGCTCCAGGCGGCGGCGCGCCGCGACGGCGTACTTGCCGACTTCCGGCTCGCCCACCAGCACCAGGCCCCTGACCTTGCCGGGGCCGGGTGCGCCGGGGGCGACCGGGTCCCCACCGGACGGGGGAGGTGATGCGTGCGGCGCACCACGGGCTGCGTACGCCTCATGCACTCCGTGCACTTCACGCACTCCGTGCGGCGGTCCCGCGCCGGTCGCGGCGGAGCGATGGTGCCCGGGCGGCGGCTCGCCGGTGAAGACGGCCTCGACGACGATGCCCTCCACCCCGGAGCGGCTCGTCACCGGGCTGCTCAGCAGCGTGACCCCCCGCCCGTGGGGCAGGAACACCTCGACGGCGGCCCGTTGGGTCGAGGAGATGAGCTCGGTGGCCCTCTCTTTGAGGATCATCTGATCGTGCAGGTCCAGCCCGCTGTCGCCGAGCTCCTCCAGCCCGATCATCGGCCCCTCGCCGGAACCCGCGCCGTTCGGGGGAGGGGGGCCCGCGTCGAGGTACGCGCGCAGCAGCGCGCGCTCCCGCGCCGAACGCTGCTCCATCAGCCGCCGCTCGATGGATTCCGCGGCCCGGCGGACCAGGGCGGGCAGCGCCGGGTGCTCGTAGGCGTACGGGTACCCGAAGCAGAGCACGCCGACGACGTGCCCGGTCAGCTGGTCGCGGATCGGGACGGCGGAACAGGCGTTCGACTGGGAGCGCTCGGCGAAGTGCTCCGCCCCGTAGACCTGCACCAGGTGCCGCTCGGCGAGCGCGAGACCGATGCCGTTGGTCCCCGCGAACCGCTCGGCGAAGACGAAGCCGGGGACGCTCTGGATGGGCGGCAGGCTGCGGGCCAAGGTGGGCTCCCCGAAGCGGCGCTGGAGCACCGTCCCGTTCCCGTCGGCGAGGGAGACGTTCATCTGGCTGCCCGCGAACCGGGACGCCAGCTGGTCGAGCACGGGCTGGGCCGCGTGCACGAGCCGGCTGTCCGGGTCGAAATCGTCCCGGTAGGGGAGGTCCGTCCGGTCCGGCGAGAGTCCGAGGGATTTGCAGCGCTGCCACGAGTTCAAGATCGGGCTCCGCACCCCGCCGGCGATCGGCTCGCCCACCAGGAACCGCTCACGGGAGCGTGCGGGGCCGATCTGCTCTCCCGTGGCCCCCATGTGCATCACTTCCCCTTGCCGAGCGCTCGGCCGCAGCGGGGCGCCGCAGCGGAGCGCTTACACCGAGCAAGTGCTTTCTGAGTATATTCCCACCCATTTGTCCGTATCAGAGGACGGCGACCGGATTGACGGGAGAACCCGTCCCACCGGGCACGTTCAGAGGAGTCACGACGATCATGAACTCGTGGCGCCCGGCCTCGGCGCAGGCGGCCGCGAGCGCCTCCAGATCCAGGTTGTCCAGCAGCGGCACCCCCATGGCGGCCACCGCGAGGGCGTGGACGGGGGAGTGGACGCCCTCGACCGGCGAGGGTCGCAGGTCGCTGTCCCCGTCGCCGCCGAGCAGGGCGACGGCGCGCTCGGCGAGCAGCCGTACGGCGTCCACGTGGAAGCCCGCGCTCACGGCACCGGAATCCCAGGGGCCGAGCTCCCGGCTGCGGCGGAAGCGGCCGGAGCGCAGCAGCACCGCGCAGCCCTCGTCGACCGTCACGCCCAGTGCCCGCTCGGCGGCGAGGACGTCCCGGGCGTGAACGGCCTGCCCGGGCTCCAGCCACTCGACCCCGAGAACCGCCGGCAGGTCGAGGAGGACGCCCTTGGTGACCAGGGGGCCGAGAGCGGCCACCGCACCGAAGCGGGCGCCCCCGGCGCCGATGGCCTCCCGGGCGGGGAGGCCCCCGTAGAGCCGCCCCTCGTAGGCGACGTGCGCCAGTGCGTCGAGGTGGCTGACGGCCTTGCCGTGGTAGTCGACCGCGAGGAAGTCCTTGTACGTGGCGGGTTCCGGGGCCTCCACGTCGCCGAGGTCGGACATGTAGTGCAGGGCGGGCCTGCGGTTGTCCGGTCCGGACCGGGTGTCCCAGGGCAGGCCCAGCGGCACCGCCGTTCCGGACCGGACCAGGGCGGCGGCCCGCCGTACGCGGTCGGGGGTGACCCGGTTCCAGGCGCCGCGGTCGGCCGGGGTCCAGCGGCCCCACGTGCGGACCTCGGCGAAGATCGCGTCGAACTCCCGACGGGAGACCCGGCGCTCGGGGCTGCTGCTCATCCGGACTCACCGCTCCAAGGCTCGGCGGGACCCCGCTCCGGGGGAGGAGCGGGGCCGGGGGCGGGCGCCCCGACGCCCGCACCGCGTCACATGCCCGCAGGCCGCGGGCTCTACGCCTGACGGGCCCCGCACGGGCGAACGGTGGCGGCGAGCGGCTTCGACGGCGCAGGCTGGTTCCATGCGGGTGCCCTTCCACAGACCTCCTCGACCGGGAGCAGACGGCCACCACCAGGTCCTTTTCGTACTCGCGGAGTGTCTGCCCTTCGTGATCGCGCTCTCCGTGCTGACCTTCGAATTCACGCCCGCGCACGTGCTGTACACCGGCCCCGTCCTGGTCGCGACTCCGGCGCTGGCCGCGGTGGCGATGGGCCCCAAGGGGACCCTGGCGGCGGTGGCGCTGGCCGTCGCCGTGAGCGTGACCACCGCCACGTACAACGGGGCCTGGGGTACCCAACAGGTCTATACCAATTTTCTCGCCCTGTTCCTGGTGTCGCTGGCGAGCCTCGCGACGAGCAGCACGGTCCGCAAGCGGCGGGAGGACGAGCTCGAACAGGTCCGCCGGATCGCCGTGGCGGCGCAGGAGGCCGTGCTGCGGCCCGTCCCGGTCCGGCTGGGCCCCCTGCGCGTGGCCGGCGTGTACCTGGCGGCCGAGACCGGGGCGCAGATCGGCGGAGACCTGTACGAGGCCGTGCAGACGCGGTACGGGGTCCGGGTGATCGTGGGCGACGTCCGGGGCAAGGGGCTGCCGGCCGTACGGGCGGCAGCGGCCGTGCTGGGAGCGTTCCGGGAGGCCGTGCACTACGAGGACGAACTGGCCGGGGTCATGGGCCGCTGCGAGGCCGCGCTGCTGCGGGATGCGGCGGTGCCGGGCGTGATCGACCCGGGAGCACTCGTGGAAGGGTTCGTCACCGCACTGGTGGCGCAGGTTCCGGACGGACCCGTCGTCGAGGTGGTCAATCGCGGCCATCCGCCCCCGCTGCTGCTCCGTGACGGAACGGTCCGCCCCCTGGAGCCCGCCTGCCCGCTGCCGCCGCTCGGCCTCGCGGAGTTCATCACCGGGCCGGCCGGCGGGGCGGACAGCTATTCCTTCGCGCCGGGAGACCGTCTGCTCCTGTACACCGACGGCGTCATCGAAGCCCGCAACGGCGCCCGCGACTTCTTCGCCCTGCCCGAGGCGATGGAGGCGGTGCGGGCGGCGCCCGGCGCTCCGGAGTTCCTGGACCAGTTGCACCAGGCGCTGCTCCGGCACACCCGGCACCGGCTGGCGGACGACGCGGCGATGTTCCTCGTCGACCGGTGAGGATCCGTCAGAGGCGGCCGTGGGGACAGGTGTTCGGTCTGGCTTGAATGTCGTTGAACCGGCCCGTAAACACCGCGCGGGACAAGATCGCCGTATCGAGGTAATGGCGACGGCCCAAAGGGCTGATGTGCCGCGTTGACGGTTAGTGTGCTCCCGGATCTGGACGGATTGCCCGGAATTCCCCCTGACTTCTCCTCCCCCCGGTGACGTGTGCGCGTCGCCGGTCACCGCCCCGACGAAGGAGCGCCTGCCCGATGACCGTGGACACCAGCCCGGAGGCGCAGCTCGAACCGCCCCGGCAGACCAGCCTGGGCACGGCGGCTGCCCGCAACCTCGCCACCACCACCAAGTCCGCCCCGCAGATGCAGGAGATCACCTCCCGCTGGCTGCTGAAGACGCTCCCCTGGGTGGAGACCAAAGGCGGCACCTACCGGGTGAACCGCCGGCTGACCTACACCGTCGGCGACGGCCGCATCGAATTCGTCCAGGACGGCGCCCACGTCCGGGTGATCCCCCGTGAGCTCGGCGAACTCGCCATGCTGCGCGGCTTCGACGACCTGGAGGTGCTGACCGCGCTCGCCGCACGTTGCGTCCAGCGCGACTTCCGCGCCGGTGAGGTGCTCGTCGAGCGCGGCACCCCGGCCAACGACATCCACCTGATCGCCCACGGCCGGATCAACCAGACCTCCGTCGGCAAGTACGGCGACGAGGTCGCGGTCGCCGTGCTCGCGGACGGCGACCGGTTCGGCGACAACGCCCTGCTCGACGGCGCCGGCGGTTGGGACTACACCGCGACCGCGGCCACCGCGGGCACCCTGCTCACCCTGTCCCGCTCCGACTTCGCCGCAGTGATGTCCTCGGCACCGCATCTGCACGCGCATGTGCAGCAGTTCGGCTCCCTGCCGCACCAGCGGCAGAACAAGCACGGCGAGGCCGAGATCGCCATGTCCGCCGGCCACACCGGCGAGGCCGAACTGCCCGGCACCTTCGTCGACTACGAGCTCAACCCGCGCGAGTACGAACTCTCCATCGCGCAGACCGTCCTGCGGGTGCACACGAGGGTCGCCGACCTCTACAACGAGCCGATGAACCAGACCGAGGAGCAGCTCAGGCTCACCATCGAGGCGTTGCGCGAACGCCAGGAACACGAGCTGATCAACAACCGCGAGTTCGGCCTGCTCCACAACGCCGCCTTCAAGCAGCGCATCCAGACCCACTCCGGCCCGCCCACCCCGGACGACCTCGACGAGCTGCTCTGCCGCCGCCGCGGTACCAAGCTCTTCCTCGCCCACCCCAAGACGATCGCGGCGATCGGGCGCGAGTTCAACGCCCGCGGGCTCTACCCGGACCACGTCGACCTCGGCGGACAGCAGGTCCCGGCATGGCGCGGAGTCCCGATCCTGCCGTGCAACAAGATTCCGATCAGCAAGGAGAACACCAGCTCGATCCTCGCCATGCGTACCGGCGAGGACAACCAGGGCGTGATCGGCCTGCGCCAGACGGGACTGCCGGAGGAGTACGAACCGGGCCTGTCGGTGCGGTTCATGGGCATCGACGAGCGGTCGATCATCTCCTACCTGGTCTCCACCTATTACTCCGCCGCCATCCTGGTGCCCGACGCGCTCGGCGTGCTGGAGAACGTGCAGATCGCCCGCAGGCACGACTAGGGACGTCTCCCCAGGCCGGGCCGCCCGGGGCCGCGCCCGGGACGGGACGGCCCCACTACCTCACCAAGGAGTTACGGATGCCCGATCCCGGGCCTTCCCCCGTGCAGTCGAGCCTGCCCGCCGCCGCAGTCGCCTTCGGGACGTACGGCCACGGACGCGGCGTCGAAGCCGTCGGCTGCATCCGGCCCGAGCAGCTCGCCGTGCCCGCCGCCGCAGGGCCGCCCGCCGCCGGCGCACCGAGCCCCGCCCTGCAGCGGATCCTGCGCGGCCCCAGCGGCCTGGGCACCATGGGCCTCCACCCGGCCCGGCACGAGCAGCCGCCGCCCGCGGCGCGGGAGCCGGTGGAGCCGCCGCAGCCGGCGGCGGGCCGTCCGGTCCCGGGCCTCTACCACCACCCCGTACCGGAGCCCGATCCCGTACGGGTGGAGGAGGTCAGCCGCAGGATCAAGGCATGGGCGGACGAGGTCGACCTCTACCCACCGGAGTGGGAAGACCAGTTCGACGGCTTCTCCGTCGGCCGGTACATGGTCGCCTGCCACCCGGACGCCCCCAGCGTCGACCACCTGATGCTCGCCACCCGGCTGATGGTCGCCGAGAACGTGGTCGACGACTGCTACTGCGAGGACCACGGAGGCTCGCCCGTCGGCCTCGGCGGACGCCTGCTGCTGGCCCACACCGCGCTCGACCCCCTCCACACCACGACCGAGTACCAGCCGCAGTGGTCGCAGTCCCTGCACTCGGACGCCCCGCGGCGCGCGTACCGCTCGGCCATGGAACACCTCCTCCAGGGGGCCACCCCCTCCCAGGCCGACCGGTTCCGGCACGACATGGCGCGGCTGCACATGGGGTACCTCGCGGAGGCGGCATGGTCCGAGACCGATTACGTCCCGGAGGTGTGGGAGTACCTGGCGATGCGCCAGTTCAACAACTTCCGCCCGTGCCCCACCATCACCGACACCGTCGGCGGCTACGAACTCCCCGCGGACCTGCACGCCCAACCCGCCATGCAGCGGGTCATCGCGCTGGCCGGGAACGCCACGACCATCGTCAACGACCTGTACTCGTACACCAAGGAACTCGCCAGCCCCGGCAAGCACTTGAACCTGCCCGTGGTGATCGCCGAACGCGAGGGCGTCTCCGTCAAGGAGGCCTACCTCAAGGCGGTCGAGGTCCACAACGACCTCATGCACGCCTTCGAGGCCGCGGCCGCCGACCTGGCCGCCGCCTGCCCCGTCCCGAGCGTGCCGCGCTTCCTGCGCGGCGTGGCCGCCTGGGTCGACGGCAACCACTACTGGCACCAGACCAACACCTACCGCTACAGCCTGCCCGACTTCTGGTAAGGATGGATTTATAAGTGACCAACATCGATCTCACCGTTGCCCCCGCAGCCGCTTCCACCGCTTCGGCGTTCATCCCGGGCCCGGCCACGCCCTACCAGGGCGACATCGCCCGCTACTGGGACCACGAGGCCCGGCCGGTGAACCTGCGCCTCGGCGACGTCGACGGCCTGTACCACCACCACTACGGCATCGGTGACATCAACCGGGCGGCCCTCGGAGACGCCGAGGACAGCGAATACGAGAAGAAGCTGATCGCGGAGCTCCACCGGCTGGAGTCGGCGCAGGCCGACGTCCTCCTGGACCACCTCGGCCCGATCGGGCGGGGCGACACGCTCGTGGACGCCGGCTGCGGCCGCGGCGGATCGATGGTCATGGCCCACCAGCGGTTCGGCTGCAAGGTCGAGGGCGTGACGCTGTCGGCGAAGCAGGCCGACTTCGCGAACCAGCGCGCCCGCGAACTCGGCATCGACGACTCCGTCCGTGCCCGTGTCTGCAACATGCTCAACACGCCGTTCGAGACGGGGCAGGCCGCGGCCTCGTGGAACAACGAGTCGAGCATGTACGTCGACCTCCACGACCTGTTCGCCGAGCACTCCCGCGTCCTGTCGGTCGGCGGCCGGTACGTGACCATCACCGGTTGCTGGAACCCCCGTTACGGCCAGCCCTCCAAGTGGGTCTCCCAGATCAACGCGCACTTCGAGTGCAACATCCACTCCCGCCGGCAGTACATGCGGGCCATGGCCGACAACCGCCTCGTACCGCAGGCCGTCATCGACCTGACCCCCGCGACCCTGCCGTACTGGGAGCTGCGGGCCACCTCCTCGCTCGTCACCGGCATCGAGGAGGCGTTCATCAACTCCTACAAGGACGGCTCGTTCCAGTACCTGCTGATCGCGGCCGACCGCGTCTGAGCGGGCGGCCGGGCCCGTGACCCGCGGGCCCGGCTACTCGGAACGGTGCTCCATGACCCGCCGCGCCGCCTCGCTCTCGGCGGCGGGGGGTGACAGCTCGTCCAGGGTGTCGATGTCGGTGTCCCGCTCCAGCTCCTCCTCCCAGGCCGCGGCGAGCCGCTCCTGTTCGTCGCGCGGCAGGCCGTCGACGGCCTCGCGGTGCGCCGGGTCGAGGGCGGTCAGAAAGCGGTCGACGGCGTCGAAGGACATCCCGTACTCCTTGGGCGGCTGATGGCTGGATGGCCGGGCGGGCGGCAGTGCTCCCGGCCCAGGATGTGAGAGACGGCCCGACCGGGGCGCCGGACGCGGCCCGGGCCGCACCCGGATGGCGGTCCCCGCTCACCCCGTGGCGCCGCCGGGAACCCGATCACCGGTGTGTCATACGTGCTCCCGGCGGACGGGGCCCCTTCAATGGGCAGCCTCCGACGGAAAGGCCACGGTATGACCTCCCCCGCGCAGCACACCCGCCGAGCGGTCGTCACGGGCGCGTTCGCCCTGGCCGCCGGCTCCGCGCTCTCCCTCGTCCCGACGGGCCGCGCGCACGCCGCTGCCGCGGCCGGACCGGAGATCGTGAGCTGTGCCGGCTGGGGGGCGCGGGCCGCGTCCGAGCCCGTGGTGGTCCTGGACAACCGCCCGGAGCGGATCATCGTCCACCACACGGCGACGCTCAATGTGACCGACTACTCGCAGCAGCGCGCCTACGCCCTGGCCCGGGCGATCCAGACGTACCACATGGACGCCCAGGGCTGGATCGACACCGGTCAGCACTTCACGGTCAGCCGCGGGGCGTTCGTGATGGAGGGGCGCCACAACAGCCTCGCGGAACTGCGCACGGGCAAGCGCCAGGTGCGCGCGGCGCACTGCGTCGGACAGAACACGGTCTCGATCGGCATCGAGAACGAGGGCACGTACATGACGGAGGAGCCGCCGGCGGCGCAGTTCGCGATGCTGGCGGACCTGTGCGCCCACATCTGCACCCAGTACGGTCTTCCCGCCTCGGAGATCTACGGCCACCGGGACTTCAACTCCACCTCCTGCCCCGGCGACCGCCTCTACGCCCTGCTCCCGACCCTGCGCAAGCAGGTGGCCACCCGGCTGGGCACCTCCCTGACCGAGCCCCTCGCGGACCCGATCCAGGACCTGATCGACGAGGCCACCACCCACGCCCTGTCGCCCTACCCGGAATACCTCCCCGAGCGACTGCTGCGCTAGGGAGTGTCCGCAAGCTCGGGCCGAGCGCCCGAAGGGCGCCGCCCGCGGCGTCTGGTGCCGCGGTGATCGCCTCCGTGGCGCTCGTCGTCCGCGCCGCGGCCACGCCCTTCGACGCCGACCTCGCGTTCCCGGATCCCGGCCGCGACCGTGCTGCGCCGCCGCCGGCCCGACCTCGCCGCCCGCACCGGATGTGGCCGTACCCGCTCCCGACCAGCCGGCACCCGGTTGCGTCGCGCTCCTCCCGCTGCCGAAGAGGGGTGGGAGGCCTGGCCGTTCGGCCCCGCGAGATCACGCAGGAGCAAGCGCAGACCCCGCCCGCGGAGCCCGAACCGGCGGCCGTCGCCTCCGCCTGACCGGCCGGTCCTGCTTCAGGCGCACCGCGGCGCGCCCCGCCGCCGTCGGCGATCGGGGAAATCCGCCACGAGCCGGTGCCGTGCAGCGTGTTGGAGGACGCCCTGACGCGGGTACGTGACGAGGTATTCGGCATCTCCGCCCCACCACCTCCCTCACCGAACCGGTTGCCCGCCTTCACACGTATTTTCATGACGAGAGGCGGGCCCAGGACCGGACTTCGGAGGGACCCGGACAGCGCACCCATCCGGACAGGAGTGATCCACATGTCCTTGCTCGCCACGATCCTCGTCATCGTCGGCCTCTGGTGTGCTGTCTCGGTCGCCCTGGCCTCCTGTTTCAGCGCCTACCGCATCTGGTGCCGCAGCGACAGGCGGCGCCGGGGCGCGCCCGGGCGGCTCGGCGCCGAGACGGGGCGCTCCTGACCTCCGTCACACGGGCAGCGGGCGCCTGCCCCAGGCTGTGATCATTCCCGGTGAGAGCGCGGCGCAGTCCGGTGAGCCGAGGTACCGGACCGCCTCCTCGATCGTCGTGTCGTCCACCAGTCCGGTGGCCACGATCGACTCCCTGGCCCGGTCCCAAGTCCCCACCCAGAAACGGCTGATGGGGCTGCCCGGGATCAGGGGAGGCACCCGTATCTCAGCGGCGACCGATACGAGTCCCGCGTCCCGCACGTGCTGGGGGTACTGCGCGACCCACGAGACGTCGGTGCCGATCGTCTCCCGCAGCCCCTGCCACATGGCCTGCATGACCCGGGTGTACGGGGTCTGCGGGGCGGTAGGGCTGGTCAGGTCGATGGCGTCGCTGAGGACCAGGACCCCGCCCTCGGCCAGCAGGCCGCCGAGCCGGGCGATCACCTGCCGCCACGAGGGCAGGTGCATCAGCACGAACCGGGCGTGGACGAGCTGGAAGCGACGGCCGGGGTCGAAATCCGGTGCGCTGACGTCCGCCTCCAGGACTTCGAGCCCCGCCCGCGGATGGGCCGCGAGGAAGCGGACGTCGCGGTCGACCGCGAGCACGCCCGCCACCCCGGCCTCCTCGATCAGCCGCCGGGCGACGGTGCCGGTACCGGCCCCCACGTCCAGGCAGTTCCAGCCCGGCCCCGCGCCCAAGGCCCGCAGGCGGTCCATCGTCATGTCGTCGTACGTGAGCGCCCCGAGGTCGATGCGATCGCCCTCGCCGGCCTGCTCGGGACGGAACACCGCCTCGCCGTAGCGCCCGCGCCCGGCACCTGTGCTCATGCGCCCCATTATCCCCGCCCCGCCCCGGCTGCGCCCGGCGCGGCCGGAGCGGGGCGGCGGCGGGGGCTCCGGGCAGGTCCGCGGTGGCCGGCAGCCCGGCGTGGAGCAGCCCGCGGCCAGGCCCGCCAGGTGGTGCCGAGCAGCGGCGGCGGCCGTGTGGCGCACTCGGGTGCCGGATCGGATGCGGGCCCGGCCCCGCGTCGAGGACGGCTTCCGCGCAGGTCGCGCTCGTGCGAGCGGCAGGGAGTCGTTCCGCCTGATGTACCCGCCGCCGTGGGGCAGTTGGCCCTATCCTTCCCCCGTGGACCAGCTGATCGCCGAAGACCCGACCCGCATAGGCCCGTACCGACTCATCGCCCGGCTGGGCGCCGGCGGGATGGGCCTGGTCTATCTGGGGCGATCCGAGGTGGGCCGTACCGTCGCCGTGAAGGTCGTGCAGGCCGAGTACGCCGGCCACCCCGAGTTCCGCAGGCGCTTCGCCCGCGAAGTGGCCGCGGCGCGGCGGGTGGGCGGCAGTTGGACGGCGGCCGTGCTCGACGCCGATCCCGAGGCCGCGATCCCCTGGGTGGCGACCCAGTACATCCCCGGCCCCGACCTGCACGCCGTCGTCGCGAAGCACTTCGGGCCGCTGCCCGAGCACTCCGTCCACACCCTCGCCAACCGCCTCGCCCTCGCCCTCCAAGCCGTGCACGAGGCGGGCCTGATCCACCGCGACCTCAAGCCGTCCAACGTCCTGGTCACCGTCGACGGCCCCCGCGTCATCGACTTCGGGATCGCGCGGGCCATGGACGGCCTGGCCGAGGAGCACAGCCTTCACACCCGCACCGGCATGCTGATCGGTTCCCCCGGTTTCATGTCGCCGGAGCAGGTGCGCGGCCTCGAACTCACCCCCGCCAGCGACGTCTTCTGCCTGGGCGCCGTCCTCGTCTACGCCGCCACCGGGCGCCTCCTCTTCGGCGCCACGGAGACCGGCCTGAACGCCCACCTCTTCCGGGTCGCCGAGGAGGAGGCGGACCTGACCGGCGTGCCGGAGGCGCTGGTCGACCTCGTACGGGCATGCCTGCACAAGGATCCGGCCCGGCGGCCGAGCCCCCGGGAGGTGGCCGAGCGTACGGCGACGGATCAGGCGGCGGAGTGGCTGCCGGGTGCCGTGCTGGCGCAGCTCGGCCGCCATGCCGCCGAGCTGCTCGACTACGCCCCCGTGATCCCCGCCCAGGCCCCCGCCCCGGCCCCCGAGCGGACGCCCGTCCCACCGGACCAGCCCCGGGACCAGCCGCCGCCCCTGCCGCCCGCCTACGCCCCGACGCCTCCCGCGCCCTTCGATCCCGCGCAGGGTTTCGGGCCGCCCCCGGCTGCGCCCCCGAGCGCTTGGCCGCCGGCCCCGCCCCGGGCCGCCACCTCCGACCCGGCGCCTGCGCACTCCAAGCGCTGGTGGAGCCTGGCGGTGGTCGCCCTGGTGCAGCTGATGGTGTTCCTGCAAGCGGCGAACTTCAGCGTCGCCATTCCGGGTGTTCGGGCCGACCTGCACGTCTCCGCCGACGACATGCGGACGATGGCCGACGCCTACGTCATCGCCTTCGGTGCGGTGCTGCTGATCGGCGGCCACATCGCGGACCTCGTGGGACGCAAACGGACACTGGTCGTCGGCCTGCTCGGCTGCGCGGCCGCCTGCGCGCTCGGCGGATCGGCCGGCGAGTCCGGCACGCTCGTCTGGGCCCGCGTCCTGCAGGGCGTCTTCGGCGGGCTGCTGACACCGGCCGCGCTGTCCCTCGTGGCCACCGGCTTCACCGACCCGAAGGAACGCGGCAGGGCCTTCGGGATCTACGCCGCGATCGCGGCCGGAGGTACGGCACTCGGGATGGCCGAGGGCGGATGGCTGGTCTACGCCCTGAACTGGCGCGTCTCGCTGTACCTCGGCGTCCCCATCGCCGTGGTCGCGCTGATCGGAACGCTCACCCTGGTGCACGAGCCACCGGGCCGCCCCGCCGGCCGCTTCGACGTACCGGGCGTACTGCTCGGCTCCGGCGGGGTCACCGCCCTGATGTACGGACTCGGCGAGGCCCAGCCGCGCGGCTGGGGCACCCCCCTGGTCCTGGTGCTGCTCGTGGGGGGCGTCCTCCTGCTCGCCGGCTTCCTGTGGCGGCAGTCCGCGGCCCCCAACCCGCTGCTCCCGGCGTACGTCTTCACGGACCCGAACCGCGCGGGCAGCCTCCTCGGCATGCTGCTGGCCGGCGCCGGCGTCTTCGCCCTGTACCCGGTCGTGGGCTACTACCTCCAGGTCGTTCCGCGCTACGACCCGGCCACGGCCGGAGAGGGCTTCCTGCCCCTGCTCGCCGCGATCGTGGCCGGCTCCACCCAGGTCTCCGCCCGACTGCCGCGCCGCGTCGCGCCCCGCGTCCCGATCCTGGCGGGCCTGGTGCTCACGGCGGTCGGGCTGTTCCTGCTGACCGGCCTGAGCTTCGAGAGCTCGTACGCGACCGGGGTGCTGCCCGGCATGCTCCTCGTCGGCCTCGGGATCGGCGTGGCCTTCGTCCCCGTCTTCGCCACCGCGACCGGCGCGGTCGCGGCAGAGCATTCCGGTGGAGCCGCGGCAGCGGTCTTCACGGCGCAGGCGCTGGGTACGGCGATCGGTGCGGCCGTGTTCGACACCGTGCTCTCCGGCCGAGTGGACCACCTGGGCGCCGGCTCCGTGATGCCTCAGATGATCGAGAAGGAGCTGCTGCGCGCCCAGACCGCCAACCTCTGGTGGGCGGCCGGCAGCGTGGCGCTCGCGGGCCTGGTCGCCGCCCTGATGGTCCGGTCCCACGCGCTCCGTGGCGGCGCACGGGCGGCCTCCGCGGCAGGCGGCTGAACGCTCTCGGCCGGCCGGATCCCGACCCCCCGCGCGGCTCTCCGACGTACCGTGTGATCAAGGGTTCGGCATGCCCGCGCGGGCATGGAGGGGGAGGGAGGGGAGCCATGGTTCCGGGGACGGTGCAGCAGCTCGCCATCCTGCTGATCCTGGTGCTGCCCGGGGTCTTCTACCAGGCCGTCCGGGAGCACCTGCGCGGCGCCGTCGCGGCCGAGCAGGAACCGCAGAACCGCATCGTGCGCGCGATCGCGGCCGGCGCCCTGCTCGACACCGTGTACGCGCTCGCCGCCGGGCCGTGGCTGGTGGGCCTGCTCGCCGGCGACGGAGCCGGGCCGCTGGCCGGGGTGATGCGGCGCCCCCGGCAGGCGGGCCTCGCCGCGCTGCTCCTGGTGGTCGTGGTGCCCTCGGGCATCGCCTGGGTGGAGGCCGCCTGGGGGAGGCGGCGCAGGAGGGCCCGGTACGAGCCGACGCCGACGGCCTGGGACGCGCTGTTCCGCGACCGGGGGTCGTGCTTCGTCCGGGCCCGCCTCAAGAGCGGCCTGTGGGTGGGCGGTTGGCTGGGCCCCCGGTCGGCCGTGTCCGCCTTCCCCCAGCAGGGGGACCTCTACCTGCAGTCCCAGTACCGGATGGCACCCGACGGCCGGTTCCTCGGCCGGGTGCCCGACACCGGCGGGGTCTATCTCCGGGCCGCCGACATCGACGTACTGGAAGTCCTGCTGCCGCCCGTACCGCACCAGCCGCAGCCAACCACCGACGAAGGGGAAGCCGTCCATGACACCGCATCGTGACGGGGCGTCCGACGAGGAACTGGAAGCCCTCCTGGAGGAGTTCTCCGATCGCCGGGTCTACCGGCCGACCGGCGACACGGCCGAACCGGAGGAGCTGCCCCAGGCGGGGTCGGGCACCGCGCAGGCCGAGCCGGCCCCGCCCGCCGAGCCGCCCGCCGGCTGACAGGGCCGCGGGTCAGGCACCCGCGTGGATGTGCGCGGCCCACAGGTGCGGGGCGCGGGACAGGCGTCCGCGCAGGGCCCGGACCGGCCGGTGCAGGGCCGCCGCCGGGTCGACGGGGCGGCCGTGCGCGATGTCGTCGGCGAGCGCCGCGTAGAACTCCTCCGCCAGCCGGGTCGCCAGCTTGTCGGAGACCGGCCACAGCGTCCCCACCACATGCGGATATCCGGCCAGTTGGAACGACGCCGAAAGGTGCACCGCCTCATCGGGCAGCAGGAACCCGCCCTGGGAGGTGGAGCACGCCGACAGGACGGCGAGGAACGCCGTGCTCGGGTGCTGCGCCGCGACGTCGAGCGTCGTCAGCCGCCCGTCGTGGAGGATCAGACCGCTCTCGAACAGGGACATGGGGTCGCTGACGCCATGGCAGCTGAAGTGGACCCACGGGTGGTCGGGCAGCGCCCGCCGCACCGCGTCGACGGTCGCCGCGGCGCCCGCGAGTTCCACCCCCGCCGGGAACAGCTCCCGCAGCAGTCTCGCCTCCCGCGATGCCCCGGGCAGGGGCGCGGCGCCGGGCGTCTCGGCCAGCGCGACCACCAGCGGGGCGGGAGGGGACTGCGGCCCGGGAGCCGTGCCGGAAGACTGACGGGCACGGACGAGCGCGCGCAGGGTCGGCGTGTACGAGGAGATGGCACGGTCCATGACGTTCTCGGCGGAGCGGGCCTCCCGGCGCCCCGCGGCGTGCAGCGGCAGGAACGACAGCCAGCCCGTGGGACACCACCACAGCCGTGTCCACGGTTCGCCGTCGATCGGGACCGTACGCAGCCCGAGCCGGTCGAGGACCGGCGCGGCGACGGAGTCCCACAGCCACTCCAGGGTGTCGGAGAGCATCCGCATGGCGCTCACGGCCTCGTCGGTGCCCAGGTCCCCGTACGCCGCGTCGACCCCCGCGGCGAAGGCGGCGGCGTGGGCCAGGACGGCGTCCGGGGTGACGGCCGGGAGCGGGACCACCTCGACGCCGCGGGCGGCGGTGACGACGAGGGCATCGGAGCGGTACTGGCTGACGTTCACCACGACGACCGGTCCGGCGGACGCCGCCGCGATCAGGTCCGAGACCCGCGGCGGCCGCAGGAAGTCGTCCATCCCCGGGAGCTGCCGGATCCGGACCAGCAGCTCGTCCCAGCTCCGCGCCAGGGCGTACCGCGACTCCGCCAGGAGACCCGCCTCCTGCTCGGCGACCGGTCCGGCCGGGGACGCGAGGTCGGTGCGGATGACCGCATCGGGCGCCGGATCGGCGCTCAGCGCGTCCCGGATCCGCTCGAACTCGGCGGCCAGGGCCGCAGACGCCGCTCGCAGCCGGGAGAGGTCCCCGCGCATCTCGACACCCTGGGCGAGCAGCACCCCGCGCCCCTGCTCGAGGAGGGTGAGGGCCGCCTCCGGGTCCCCCACGCGCAGCGCCATGGCCGCGGCGTCGCAGGCGAGGCCCAGACCGGCCCCGAGCCGGGCCGCCTGGTCGGCGCGCCCCAGGGTGCGCGGCGTGAGCCGGGGCAGCAGCTCCACGGCGTACGCGTATCCGGTACGGGCCTCGGCGTCCCGGCCCGCGGCCGCCGCCGCATCGCCCCAGGCCCGGGCGGCGAGCACCCGAACGGGAAGCGACGCGGCCTCGTTCCGTGCGGACTGCCGGGCCAGCCGGGACGCCTCGGCCAGGTCGACGCTCTCGCCGAGCCGGGCGCGCCGCCACTGTGCCCGGGCCAGGACCCACTGGGTACGGGCCTGGTCGCGATGGCCCTCGGGCGTGAGGTCGAGCACTTCCCGGGCGGCGGACACCGCGCGTTCGAGCGCCGCGCGGACCGCCGGTCCGGAGTCCTCTTCGGCCTGCTCCGCGAACTCCACGGCCGCGCCGGCCAGATTCGCCAGGGCGAGGGGCCGCAGCGGGTCGCGATCGCCGAGGCGGGCGACGGCCTCCTCCAGAGCCTCCCACGACACGGCGAGGGCTCCCGGATCCACCTCGCCGTCCGGTCCGGGCTCCAGGGCGAGGTCGTGCAAGAGGATGCCGAGGTTGACGCGGGCCAGGTCCGGGCCGTGCCGCTCCCCGTGCTCCAGCGTGCTCGCCTCACGCAGCAGCGCGACCGCCTCCTCGGCCGCGGCCCGGTCCTCCGTGACCCCGTACCAGGCGCGCAGCGCCTCGGCGAGGTTGGAGAGCAGTCCGGCGCGCTCGAAGACGCGCGGCGGGCTCTCGTCCACCGCGCGGCGCAGTACGGTCACGGCCTCGGCGAGCCAGACGCGGTCCCCGGTGATCCTGGCCCGCTGCATCAGCGCGGAACCAAGGTTGGTGAGCACCATGCCGAGGCGCGAGTGGCGCGGGGGCGCGGTGGCGACGGCCTCGCGCAGGGCGCCGATCGCGGTGTCCATGCGGGCCTCGTCGCCGGCGTCGACGGCAGAGCCCCACAGCATGTGGCCGTAACTGCTGAGCATCGCATGGCGGTCGCCGGAAACCGGGGGAGCGGCCGCGAGGGCTGCCCGGTAGGACTCCAGGGCCTCCTCGCGGACCGCTTCGTCCTGCGTGAGACGGAAGTGCTCACCGAGGACGTTCGCCAGCCCCAGCAGTGCGCCGGGGAGGCTGAGGGCCTGGTCGCCCGTGCGGTGCGCGCCCCCTGCGCCCTCGCTCCCCTCCGCCCCGGACAACGCGGCGACGGCTCTGCGGTGCCATGCGACGGCCTCTTCGAGGGGAGCACCGTCCCCGGTGAAACGGATGAGCGAGCGCAGTGCGTTGCCCAGGCGGCTGTAGCTCGCCGCGCTGCTGGGCACGGTGGGCGCACCGGCCAGGGCCGCCTCGCGCAGCACCTCCACGGCCTCCACGGCGAGGGAGGCGTCGGAGCGGAACTGCGCGAGCTGTTGCAGGGCGTCCCCCAGGTTGCCAAGCCGGTGCGGCCGGTAGTGGTCGTCACGGGCGCTCATGGCGACGGCGTCCCGGTGTGCTTGGACCCCCTCGGCCAGCAGCTCCTCGTCGACGGCCAGGGTGGCGAGCCCCACGAGGGCGACGCCGAGGTTGGACCGGCTCATCGCCTCCTGGTGCGCGTCACCCGCCGGGACCGACGCCACCGCCTGGCGCAGGAGGCGTACCGCCTCGGAGTACTCGGCCGGATCGTTGCGGGCGCGGGCGCGGTCCAAGTGCACGCCGGCGAAGTCGGACAGGAACTCCGAGCGGCGCGGATCGCCGGCGTCGAGCAGGTCGACCGCCTGCCGCATCAGGGAGATGCCCTCGGCCCACTGCCCGCGCCGGGCCACCGCGCCACCGAGGGCGAACCGCACCGAGGCCTCGTAACCCGTGCTCCGGCCGGGCAGGGTGAGGCACTCGCGGAACACCCGTACCGCCTCTTCGGCGGCGGCCTCCGCGGCCGCACCCGTGCCGCGTCCCAGGGCCGCGAGTGCCCGGGCCAGCTTGAGCAGCACCTCGGCCCGCTGCGGTGCGCCGGGCGGCGTGGCGGCGGCCAGAGCGCGCAGCATGGCGAGCGGTTCCGCGAGCGCCTCGGTGGCGCCGACGGCATCGGCGTGCAGACGCAGCAGGTCGGCGAGGTCCACGGTCCGGATGACGTGCTGCGGGGCGTCGGGGGCGGTCGCCTCCAGCGCGCGCCGGGCACGGTCGACCGCGGACTCCAGGTCGTCGAGACGGCCCCGCTCGACGTATCGGGAGCGCAGGACCCGGCTCAGCACGTACTGGGCCTGGGTGTGCGCGGGATGTCCGGGAGGAGCGGCCGCCAGGGCCTCGCGCGCGGCGGTGTACGCGCCGTCGAGGGCGTCGGGATCGGCGGTGTTCATGGTGCGGCCGTTGAGCACGAGGGCGAGACGGGTGAGGTACACGGCCCGTTCGACGGGGTTGAGGGCTGCGGCGGACGCCTGGCGGAGGGCGTCGACCCCCTCCTCGAAGAGGGTGGTGCGCTCGCCCGGCGGCAGGGGCCGGTCCGCCCGCTCCGGTGGCGCGAGCGACAGGGAGACCAGTGCCATGCCCAGTTCGGAGAGGTGAGCGGCCGCCGGCTGTCCGGATCCGGACGCGGCCGCCACCGCACGCCGCAGGAGCCCGGCGCCCTCGGACAGCAGCGCGGGCTCGGTGAGGGCGACCGCCGCCGAGGTGAGGGCGGTGCCGAGCGCGGCGAGGTGCAGTACGTGGTGCGGGTCCCCCGGTTCGCTGGTACGGGTCGCCAGCCGCAGCTCAGTCACGCTCTCCCTGGCGGCCGCCGGGTCGTCCGTCGCCTCCGCCCAGTTCCTCAGCACGAACCCCAGATTGCCGTGCCGGCGCGCCTGTTCGGCCCGGTCGCCGGGCGCGGCGGCCACCGCGGCGCGGCTGTGCCGCACGGCATCGGCCAACAGCTCCCGGCCCGCGCCTTCCTGGAACGCGTACAGGAGCACGAGACCGAAATCGGACAGGGCGGTGCCCTGTTCGACGCCGCCCGCGGGGAAGGAGTCGACCGCGCGCCGCAGCAGGATGCCCCCCGCCTGGAGCTGGACGGGATTGCGCTCCTGCTGGTAGAGGGTGAGCACCGCGGTGCCGGTCAGGTACATGTCGCCCGGATCGGTGTCCGCCCCCGCGAGATCGCCCACGAGGGCCGCGAGGACCGGCCTCAGCGGGTCCGGGACGCTCTCGGGATCGGCGCGGTACACGTCGTGGAAGCAGAGCACGGCGCGGCCCAGAGCCGCAGGTTCCGTTTCCCCGCCGGCGAGATAGCGGCAGAAGCTGTGCCATGCGAAGGCGTGGACCGCGATCAGCAGGACGCTGCCGTCCGGCCGCACGGCGGCCCTGCGCAACTCCTCGGCGGCTTCCTCGGCCGCGCCGGACAGGAACCAGCTCATCGCCTCCGGATCGTGGGACTCCTGAGGGACGCGGGCGAGGATCGCGTTCGCCAAGTCCTCCACCGTCATGGCTGTGCGCCTTTCGCCTCGGATCCGGGTGCTACCGCTCGACCGGAATGTCGTCCGCGAGCAGCAGGACGAGCTCCTCGCGCGTGGGCTGCTCGTGCGCGGCCAGGCGCCCCGCCTGCCGTTCGACCATGCCCTCGAACAAGGTGCGTGCGTCCCGTCCGTTGGCCGGGTCGCCGCGCCGTGCCCGCCGCTCGAAGCGTTCCGTGAGCACTCCGCCGGTGCCGGGGGCGAGTTCGTACGCGAGGGCGCGGGCCTGCATCTCGACCATCCGGGTCAGCTCCTCGGGCTCGTACGCGACGAACTCGATGGTCCGCGAGAACCGCGAGCGCAGACCCGGGTTGGAGTTCAGGAAGGTCCGCATCTCCTCGGTGTAGCCGGCCGCGATCACCACGATCTCCTCGCGCTGGTCCTCCATGAGCTTGGTGAGTACGTCGATGGCCTCCTGGCCGAAGTCCGACCCGGCACCGAAGCGCCTCGACAGGCTGTACGCCTCGTCGATGAACAGGACGCCTCCCCGGGCCCGTTCGAAGACGCGATTCGTCTTCTGCGTGGTCTGCCCGAGGTATTCGCCGACCAGATCGCCGCGGGCCACCTCGACGAGGTGCCCCTTCTTCAACGCGCCGAGTGCGGCCAGCAGTTGTCCGTAAAGCCGGGCCACGGTCGTCTTGCCCGTCCCGGGCGGCCCGGAGAAGACGAGGTGGTGGGCGAGGGGCGGGGCGGGCAGGCCGGCCTCCTTGCGCCATTTGGCCAGGCGTATCAGGTCCACCTGGACGCTGACCTGCTGTTTGGCCGCGTCGAGGCCGATCAGGGCGTGGAGCGCGGCGAGTGGGCCCGCTTCGGGTTGTTCGATGTCCGCGTCGGTGGCGCCCGTGCGGACGTCGACGAGGGGGACGCGGTCGTTCCCGGAGACGGCCTCGCCGCGGAAACCGCTCACCTCGCAGTCCTCGAACCGGCCGATGACCGACTCCGCGAGCCGGATGCCGTCCTGCTCGCCCCCGCGCAGTACGGCATGGGCGACGGTCACCCGGGTGTTGCCGTTCGCGATGACGGCGCATTTGGCCGAATCGGTGACCGTGAGCCGCTCGGCGTCCACGGTGGCGTTCGACACCGCCAGGACACCCGCCTCCCCGGCGCCGGTCACGACGCAGTCCAGTGCCGAAAGACTGGTGTTGTCACGGCAGTTGAAGCCGAACAGGCCGGCCCGTTCGATGGTGCACCGCTCCGCCCGCAGCTGCGCCTTGCCCTCCAGGCAGATTCCGGAGGCGGCAAGGTCGGCGATGGTCGCCCCGGCGAGGGTGACGGAGACCGCGTCGCCCCGGACCACCAGTCCGTCGTCGCACTTCTCCAGGTGTACGTCGCTCAGCTCGGCCGTCGATTCCTCGCGGATCAGGATCGCGGTCGTGCTCTGGTCGCTGATCCGCATCCCGGTGAACCGGCCCTGCGCCTTTTCCGTGAGCAACCCGAGCCTCCCGCCCCGGACCGTGCAGTCGTCCATCACGGGAGCGGCGCCGCCCGACACGCTGATGCCGGTGTCCCCGGATTCCTCCCACGAGCAGCCGACGAACCGGCCGCGCCCCTGCTCGCCCACGCTCACCCCCGTGACGCGGCAGTCGCGGAACCGGACCCGGCGCACGGTGGGGTCGGCGCCGCGGGCCACGTACATCCCGTGCTTGGCACCGGAGACCGTGGTGTCCTCGACGGTTCCGCGGGCCTGATCGACGTACGAAAGGGCCGTCGACGCGATGTCGCGGATCTGGCAGCGCGCCATGTCGACCTCCGCGTGATCGCGGGCGAGCACCGCATGGCTGTCGGCGCCGTACAGCTCGCAGTCCTCGATGACGGCGGTGGACGCGATGACGCTCACGGCCGCGCCCCGGGCATCGGACACCCGGCAGTCACGGAGTTCGGCGCGGGCCCCCTCGGTGAGGGCGATCGCGTCGGCCTTCGCTTCGTGGAACCGGCTGCGGCGGACGACGGCGCGGGCCCCGATCAGCGAGGTGCGACCCATCCGGACCTCGCAGTCCTCCACGGTCAACTCCGCCCCGCCCGAAGCCTGTACGGCGTCCTCGGCCCACCCTTCGACGGCGCAGCCGGCCAGCCGCAGCCGGCCGCCCGCCCGTACGGCGGCCACCGCCCGGCCGACGATGCGCAGCCCCGTGAGGGTGACGTGCCCGGAGCAGTCGACGGCCGCCGCACCCGCCGTCCCGGCCGGCACGTCGATCACCACGGTGTGCCCGCCCTGGGCGGCGCACAGTTCGACGGTGCCCGAGGGCTGGAGGGCCTCCGGGTACGTGCCGGGTTCGATCACGACGAGTACCCGCCGGGCCCCCGCCTCGACCCTCAGGGCGGAGGCGATGGTGCGGTGCGCGCCCGGCGCGGTGGCCGAGACGCGCAGGGTGAGGGTCTCTCCCGTGGCGGCAGGGGCCACCGGGCCACCGCCGGCGGAGCCGACGCCCCCGTCGGACCGGACCCGGTCGAGCGCCGCGGCCAACTGCTCCGGGAACACGTCGAGTCCGTGCCAGTACTGCAGGCCGGGGGAGTGCAGCGGCGCGATCTCGACGAGCCGGGGATCGGACCGGACGGGGAAGGGCCGGCCCGGCAGCGCAGCGGGCGGCGTGGCGTGGGGCGCCATCCGGGCCAGGACCGCGCTGGCCGAACCCGTGGAGCCGCCGCGCCGGCTCAGCGCCGGACCGATCGTGACCTCGGTGAACTCGCCCCAGCCGAGCAGGCGTTCGGCGCCGTCCACGGTGAGCCGCAGCCCTTCTCCGTCCAGGCGCAGCCGACAGCGCCGGCACAGCCGCCGGGCCAGCCACCCCGTACCCGCCACGGCGCAGGCGATGCCCGCCGCCGCCGTGGCGGCCCGCGTCGGGAACCCGACACCATGCCCCGCCGACCCCGCACCCGCGGCGGCCATGCCGACCAGGATCACCAGCCACCGCACCCGCAACACGAGGACAGCGGGCCAGGTCAGTACGCGCCCCGGTACGGTCACTCCACCGGTCCGGTCGAAGGGGAGCGAGGCAGACCCGCGCCAGCGGCTCCCCGCGTACGGAACGAAGAGCTGCCCCAAGCGCGAGGGCGCCTGCTCCGAAGTCCCCACCTCCACGTGCCGGAGGTCGAAGGCGACGGCCTGCCAGTGCCGGTCCCACTTCGGCGAACCGCGCAGCGCGAGCCCCGCCGGACTGCCCGCACGCGGCCGGATCACGAGTCGCCCGTCGAAGGCCGCGACCGCGGCTGCCACGGCGGAGGTGCCGACGGCGGGCGCCGCGGCCGGCCCCGTCTTCCGCGAGGGCAGCAGGAAGAGGGCCTCCACGTCGTCCCACGCAAGCCGCACCCGGCGCCGCCCGCGCCGCAGTTCCACGCCGCCCGGCCCCACGGTGAGGGCCTCCGGAGAGAAGGCCTCCACGAGCAGCGGCAGGAGCACGACGGCCCACACGACCGCGCCGGCCCCCAGCACCGCCCGCTGCGCCGCAGTTCCGGCGCTCCGAGCGGCTCCGAACGCACAGAGCGCGAGCGCCACGGCTGCCAGCACGCCCAGGGCGACCACGCCCAGCCGGGCCCCGGTCGAGGTCCCGAGGCGGGTGGTCCCGGGAGGCCCCCCGCCCTGGACATCGCTCTCCACAGACTGCGTCGCCATCACACCCCCGTCGGCATGCGTTCGCATGTCCGTTCAAGCTAATGCAGGGGTGTGCGGGCGACGGCAGTGGTGATCGCCTCAGCGACCGGTTTCGGCCAGGCGGTCAGCTCCCCAGGGCTCTGCGGAGGCCGAGGCGGTCGGTGCCCAGCTTGGTGAAGACCGCCGACAGGAGTTCGGAGACCGTCTGGGGGTCGCTGTGCATCTTCGCCGCGATCGCCGTGTTGTCGAGGCCCAGCGCGGCGTGCTCCGCCGCCGCGCTCTCGGCGACGGTCAACGTGTCCTGTTCGAAGGTGTGCAGCCGGCGGGGGCGCAGACCGGCTGAGACCAGCTGGGAGCGGGCGCGGCGCGCGAGCCCGTCGGCGCCGCAGGCCGCGGCGGTCTCCATGCCCCGGTAGAGCTGCTGCGCCGCCCGGTGCGGATCACCGAGGACGTGCAGGGCCGTGCCGTGGTCGACGAGCGCGTGCGCGAGCTCGCAGGCGGCCGGGGACTGTTCGAGGTGGCCCACCGCCTCCTGCAGCAGGACGGCCGCCTGCGCCGGGTCCGTGGCCGCCGCGGACACGCGCAGGGCGTGGCCGATCACGCTGGACGTACCGAACGCCCGCGCCCGGGCCACCGCTTCGGCCGCCGTGGCACGCGCCTGCTCGGGCGAGCGGGAGATCTGCGCCAGCGCCAGGTCCAGTTGCCACGGACTCCACGACGGATTGCGCGTGCCGCGCAGATCGAGCCGCTTGCCCGCCGCGGCCAAGTGCCGCAGCGCCTCGTCGGTCCGGCCCTGGGCCAGCAGCAGCTTGCCCCACACGGCCTGCGGATCGGGATAGACGACGGCGTTCGGGAAGCCCTCGCCCAGCTTGTAGGTGTGGGCGACCCGCTGCGCCTCCTCGGTGTTCCCGCGGGCGAGCAGTGTCTCGACGAGCGTTCCGATCGCGTACCACTGCGCCGGGATCCCCTGTCCGACACGGTCGGCGATCTGCAGGCCGTTGCGTACGAAGTCCTCCGCCTCCGCGAGCCGCCCGCGCCGGTAGCGGACGTACCCGAGCAGGGTGTACACGAACGACAGGTGCGCGCCGCGCCAGCCCTTCGCCTCGAACTCGACGATGCCGGTGTTGAACAGGTCCTCGGCGCGGCCGGGCTGGTCGCAGTACATCAGGGTGACCGCGATGACCGACGGTACTTCGAACCCGAAGTCCTGGTCGGTCCAGCTCATCCCGCCGTCCAGTGCCTGTTCCGCGTAGTCCAGCGCCGTGGTGGCGTGCTCGCCGCGCATGGCGGCGTCCCAGGCCCGAAGGCCCAGGATGTGCCGCTCGGCCAGACCGCGGCCGGTGATCCGCTTGGCGAACTGGGCGAGGAGCCGGGAGCGGGCGGGCGAGTTCTCCTCGTCGACCCGGACCGAGTTCCACTTGAACTGCTCGGCCTGCATGCGCAGCCGGGTACGGGAGCTGGTGGTCTGCTTGGCCTCCTCCTGGAGCAGCTGGGCGGCCTCCGCCAGCTGGCCCGTGTGGGCGAGGGCCTGGGCCAGTCGGTACGTGATCGCCTCCCGCAGGCCCTGTTCGGCCTTCGGCTCCTCCAGCGCGGCCCTGAGCTGGTTGATGGTGGTCGCGGGATCGTGCAGGAGGTTCGCGGAGCCGAGCTCGAACAGCACCTCCGCCCGGTCCTCCACATCCGGGGGCTCGCGCAACGCGCGGGCCAGGTAGCGGCGTGCCGCGTCGGGGGCACCCGCGGAGAAGCTCTCGCGCGCCGCCTGGCGCAGCTGCTGTACGACCCAGGGGTCGCCGTCGGGGTGCATCTCCAGCAGGTGACGGGCGGCGGCCGCGGCTCCCTGCCCGTCGTCGACCAGGGCCTGCGCGGCCATGCCGTGCATGGCGACGCGCACACCGGGCGGAATCGACCGGTACACGGCGGTGGCGACGAGCGGATGGAAGAACTCGACGACCTCCTTGCGGCGCAGTCCCGTGAGGACGGTCAGGATACGAGCGGCCCGCAGCTGGGTGATGGCGTCGGCGACCTGTGCGTCACCGAGGGCCGCCACGCTTCCGACGATGCCGGTCGGGACGGCGGTGCCGAGTACCGCTGCGGCCCAGGCGAGCCGGACGACGGACGGACCGAGCTGTTCGAGCCGGTCGATCAGGCCGCTGCCCTTGACGGCGGAGGCCAGATCGCGCAGCTGGGGGATGCTGTCCTCGTGCGGCTTCAGCTCACGGTCGCGGCCCTTCATGGCCAGTTCGACGACCTCGAACGGGTTTCCACCGGTGATCGCCCAGCACTCGCGGCAGAACACGTCGTCGGCGCTCTGGCCGAGGGCGTCCCGGACTATGCGGGCCACCGCGGTCGTGGTGAGGGGAGCGAGCTCGTGGGGCCGGGTTCCCTGCCGGCCCATCAGGGCGCGCAGGGCGCCTGCGCCGGCGGGGATCTCGTCCGGCCGGCAGGCCACCATGATCAGCATGGCGAGCTCCTCGGCCCGCGCCGCGAACGCGGTCAGCCAGGCCAGGGACTCGGCGTCCGCCCAGTGCGCGTCGTCGAGGATCAGGACGACGGGCGCGCTGCGTACCGTCAGGTGGGTGACGACCCAGTCGAGGCCGTCGCGCACGCCCTGCGGGTCGGGTGCCGTCGGGCCTTCCGGTGCTGCGGTGAGTCCGAGGGCCGGGGCGACGATGCTGTACCAGGTGCCGAGGACGTCACGCCGTTCGTCCTCGGTCATGGCGGCGAAGGCCGGCTGGATGAGCTGCCGCATCACGTGGAACGGCACCTGTTTCTCCTGCTCGCCGCCGCGGGCGAACAGTACGGTGCACGAGCGCTCGGCCGCGTGCCGACGGGCCTCGACCAACAGGGTGGTCTTGCCGATGCCGCCCGATCCCGCGAAGGTCAGGACACCCCCGCGGCGTGCGGTGGGACCGTTCTCCGAGGTGCCGCACAGCTCGTCCACCGCGCGGTGGATCGCGCGAATCTCGGATTCCCGTTCGAGCAGCGGCTGAGTCGCCCACCCGCGCGGTTCCGTGACATGTGACATTCTTGCCCCCTCCAGCACGTGCGGCCGAGTGTACGACCCCGGGGACGAGAAGTTGCTGCTTAAGCACATTATTGCGGGATCACGTCACCCGTAAGGGGACAACGCTGTATCCTCCGCTGGCTTTACGCAGGCCGTGACGACGGGTGATCGTTGAACTCGGCTTGAAATGAGCAGAATCGATCAGATTCCGTCAATGGCGTGAAACGGGGATCATCGGAAGCTCGCTGGGCTGGGGCATCCCCGCCGGGAGTTCCCTTACCGTCACTCCCGGAGCGGGCACCAGCCGCCACCGCGACGCCACCGTCGCGACGGCGGTCAGGATCTCCGCCACGGCGAACGTGTCCCCGATGCACTTGTGCTGGCCGGCACTGAACGGGATGTACCGGTGCGCGCGCGGCCGCTCGTCCGCGCTCTCCTCCCAGCGGTCCGGATCGAACGCCGTGGGATCGCGGAACAGTGCCGGGTCGCGGTGCAACGCGTAGGGGCTGTAGGCCAGTTCGGCGCCGGCCGGGATCGAGACGCCGCCCAGCGTGAGCGGGACCAGCGCACGCCGGGTGAACAGCAGCGGGGAGTGGAGGCGCAGCGCCTCCTGGAATACGTGGTTAGCGTACGGCAGTTGAGCGATGTCGGACGGGCGCACCCGCCGCGTGCCCACCACCGCGTCGACCTCGTCGTGGAGGCGCTTCTCCACCTCGGGGTGGTGGCCGACCTCGTGGAAGACCCAGGACAGGGTGGTCGCCGAGGTCTCCGTACCGGAGAACAGGATGGCGATGACCTCGTCCCGCACCTGCTCGGGGCTCATCGTCGTGCCCGTCTCCGGGTCGACGCTCGACAGCAGCAGCGACAGGAGGTCGTGGCGGTCCCCCTCCCCGCCCTCCTCGGCGCCGTACTGCGCGATCACCTGGTCGATGATCCCGCGCAGGCGGGCGGCCGCCGCGTCGAAGCGCCGGTTCAGCGGGATGGGCAGCCGGTCCAGGGATTTGGGCATGACCGCCCGCAGCAGCATGCCCTCCAGGACGATCGGCAGGGAGCGGTGCACCTCGGCGATGGCGGGCCGGCTCAGATCCCCCGAGAAGATCATCTCGGCCACCGAGGACAGCGCGTACCGCCGCGCCTCGGTGACCATGGAGATCTCGCGGCCCGGCGTCCACGAAGCCGTCATCGCCTCCGCCGCCCTGCTCATCACCTCGGCGTACTCGGCGATGTGGCTCCGGTGGAACGCCGGCTGGATCATCCGGCGCTGCTTGCGGTGGAACTCGCCGTCCGTCGTCACGATGCCGTTGCCGAACATCGGCCGCAGCCGGTCGAAGATCCGGCCGCGCCCGAACTTCTGCGCCTGCTGCACCAGTACGGCGTGGACGAGGTCCGGGTTCGTCAGCACGTGGACGGGCCAGGTGCCGATGTCGAGCCTGACGACGTCGCCGTGCTCGCGCAGCGATTCGAGGAAGGCGATCGGCTGCCGCCACAGGGGGACGGCGTGGCCCAGGAGCGGTAACCGCCCCGGAGCCGCCGGTGCGTGGACCGCAGGGCCGAGTTGTTCCGTACGGGCCATGGGTCGACTCCCTGTCAGGCCACCGAGACGAGGTCCGGGCGGGTGTACGCAGACTCCAGCCCGGCCGCGAACCGTTCGTCGCTGTACCGTGTGCACTCGTAACGCTGCCACAGATCGGCGCCGATCATCCAGTCTTCGTAACTCCGTACGCAGCGGGTGATCGCGGCCCGCTCGGCGGGGTCCATCTCCGCCTGGGCGTCGATGACTTGAAACAGCCGCTGCTCCGCCTCCAGGTAGTCCTCTATGCGGACTTGGATGCGCGCCTCGACCGATCGGACCGCCTCCGGAAGCGAACGTCCTTCCCAGGAGGCGATCAGGGACACCAGGTTGTTGTTGTCCCCGCAGGCGTGCTCCTTCGGCAGCGAGAACACGTCGTTGCCCCACGAGATGATGTCCACGGTGCTCTCCACGACCGCCTGGAAAGCGGGTAGGTCGTGGACGTGCTGCGGCAGGTCGATTCCCAGTCCGGCCTCCACCATGTCCATCATGGGCAGCAGTTGGGAACTGTGCCGGCGCATGAGCACGTACTCCTGGACCGAAGGGCGCCTGGTGGCACCCCGATTGCCCGCCTCCTGATCCAACGAGTGCAGCATCTGGGGGACATGTGTTCGGTATCGGGCCGCCGTACCCGCGGACATGCCGTCCAGGATCCGGTCGCACAGCTCGATGAATCCGCTCACCAGTGGATTGCGGCGCGATGACGACTGCGAGGTCCTGCCCGTGGCCAGATACTCGGTGATGGCATCGGTGACGGGGCGCCAGGCGGCAAGTTCACCCTTCCGGATGAGGTGGTCGTGTTGATCGTCCAGGACGAACGACCAGGCCATCCACTCGGCGAGCAGCACGATGGTCTCGTACGGCACATCGCCGCTCACGCGGCCCGCGAGGTGTCCGCAGCCGATCGCGGTGAACTGCTCGGCGGCATCGGTGACGAGCTCGTGGCCCAACGCCCATGACGTGGCCTCGGCGTTGGCCCGCGCGGCCAGCGGATGCTTGGAGTTCCCGAACGGAAGGTGGAAATCGGGAACAGGGAAAGGGTCGAGCCGGGCCATTGATCCCCCCACGGAAGAGTCGGATTCGCCAATACCCGCTCAATGTACGATCGTCATGACACATGCGATTTCGGAGCGCCCCCCGCCGAGGCGCCGTCACGGCCGCACACTCCGCAACTGTCGGTAAGAACCGGTCAGGAACCGAGCAGAACCCGTCTGCGCACGACTACATCAGGCCACCCGTGAAGTAATTAACCCTCAGGGCGCGGCGCGCTGTCAATGTAGAAAGTGCGGAGATACTGCATTCTCCCTGCTATTACGCAAGGAATATCCCCGGAGGATATGCGTGCGGCATAGTCCCGGCTGTTCGGAAGGTGATCCTCCGGATCGCCTGCCGTCATGGACGTCTTCCGGCCACTCCTCGGACCGTCGGAACGGCCGTTCGCGAACTCGGTTGGCAGTGGCGCCCGTTGAAGGTGGGGCGGCGGTGCCGCCCGCCGGTGGCCGAAGAGCGCCGTGGCGGTGCGGGGCGCTCCCTACACTTCGGGGGGACGCAGCCGTCCGGGAGGGGCGGGGAACATGATCGAGCACCATGCGGCGGACTCGGGCGACGGCGAGGAGGCCGATGTCCTGGGTCCCTACCTCGAAGTCCTGCGGGGGCGCCTGAGCGGCGAGCGGTTCGAGGTGCTCATCCGGGCCGTCCAGACCACCTGCGCGCTGCTCGCCGACGGCCGCGAGGCCGTCCTCGAAGTGCCGGGAGAGACCGATCTCGCCCCTGACCTCCAGTGCGAGTACCTGTCCCTGATGGCCGTGATGATCACGGGCCACCTCGACCACCGCCTCGTCGAACTGGCCGCCCCCGACGGTGGAAAGGGGTGGGCGGTCGTGGACAACACCCGCCCCCGCCAGGAGTCCGCGCCCGCGGGACCCCCGTCCCCGTGCGAGGCCGCCGAGCGGGCGTGGATCGCCAGGGAGCTCGACGGCATCGCCCGCGCCTCGGACGATCCGGCCGGCGGGAGCGCACGGGGCTGACGCGGCACGGACACCCGCGTCTCCCTACCGGCCGAAGGAGAGGATGGCGGGGGTCACCTCCGACGGCTTGGGGCTGTACACCCGGCCCTTGAGCAGGAAGAGCCGTCCGCCGGCCCGGGCCAGGCGCACCGAGTCGGGGAGAAGACGGATTCGGCGCCCTCGGCGCCCTCCGGACTCGGCAGGACCACCTGCGGTTCGCCGCCGGTCGCCACCGGGAGCGCCGCGACGGCGCCCGCCGCCCCGGCGCCGGACTGGACGTAGACGAGGAGTTTTCCGTCCTCGACGGCCAGCGGCACCATGGGACGGCCCTTGGGTGCGGCCGCATGCCACTTCTCGGCACCGTTGGTCAGATCGACGGCGACTGCCCTTCCCGTACTGGTAGTTCCACCGGGGCGCGCCCGTCGCCGGGTCGGCTTCCTCGATCACGGTCCGGAGCTTGCCGGCGGGGTCGTTCGGGTCGGGGCAGTCCCGTACGTTGATCAATTTGGCGCCGCCGCCGCCGAAGCCGACGGCCGCCGGACGGCATGCGCCCGTCTTCGACGTGCCGAAGAGCTTGCGCCCGTCGGTCACCGCATGGGCGGTGGCCTCCTTGAACATGGCCCGGACCACGACGTCGCCCACCCGCCACGGCCCGTACGGAGAGGCCCCCGAACCGGGTACCCCGGTCCTGTTCTCACTCAGCCAGACCGGGGCCTCGCCCGGCTTGATCCCGGATCCCGAATGCGGGCTGTCGACCCGCACCGCCGTGAACACCGGGCGGAGGAGGGGGCAGAGGCGTCGGCTGCTGCTGTGCGTACGGGTTCCCCGGCGCGGGTCCCGAACCGGGCGCCGGCGCCCGGTAGTCGGAGCCTTATCCGGGCTGCACGGCGGGCGGCGGCGCGGGGGCCGCCGACCGCTCCGAGGGCAACCGCTGATTGCGGTCGGGCAGTTCACGGGGGTCGAGACCGGTCATGGTGCGAGTGTTGCCCGTGAGCCAACCCGGCTGGAGCACATTTCCGGACGAAAGGCCGTCCGGTCAGCCGTCCAGCCGTGCGTGCAGGAACGCGGTGACCTCCGCGCGGGCCCTCAGGGCCGGGTGGTCCGCCGGGGTTTCACGGACCTCCAGGGTCAGCACCGCATGGGCCTGCCGGCCGAAGCCGTCGATGTTGCCCGGGGCCGAGCTGAGCCGGATGGGCTTGAAGGCGTCGCCGAGCCGGGAGCTCAGGGTGTCGAACCGGTCCTCGGGGGCCATCCAGTCCTCACTGAAGCGAAGCCCCATGACGCAGAGGCCGTTGTTCCGCGTGCGCTCGACGACGCGCTGCAGCTCCTCCTCGGAGACACCGGCGTCCGCGCGCCGGGCGGCGGTCAGGGCGATCGGGGCCGACGGCTGGCTCATCACGGGGGCCAGGACGACGTCGTCCACCGCCGCGGCCAGGGCGAAACCGCCCGTGAAGCAGAGGCCGATGACGCCGACCCCGGCGGCGGGCGTACGGGCGGCGAGGTCGCGGGCGAGGGCCCTGAGGTAGTCGGCGACGGGCCGCCGGGCGTTGGTGGCGAAGGCCCGGAACTCCGCGGAGACGCAGATGCGGGCGAAGACCGCCGCCGTCCGGGCGAGGGACAGGGGTTTGCCGGGCGTACCGAACAGCGAGGGCATCACGACGGTGAACCCCTCGTCCACCAGGTGTTCGGCGAGGCCGAGCACCTCGGGCGTGATGCCGGGCAGCTCCGGCAGCAGCACCACCCCCGGCCCCTCGCCCTTCTCGAAGCAGTCGTACGTGAGCCCCTCGGCGGAGAAGGGGGCCCGGCGCCAGCCGGCGAGGGTGGAAGTCGGTGCGGTGCCTGTCATTGCCCCTGCTCTCGGTCGGGTCCCGGCGTCGGCAGCCGACTGTACGCCGCGTCCATGCCAAGCAGATGGCCGGACCGGGCCACGTCAACAGGGAGGAGACCCGGTCATCCCCCCGGGGCCGTCCCACCCCGTCGGGTGAACGGGGCGCCCGCCGGATCCGCCGAGGCCCGTGGGCATTGGTCCGTGAGGGGCCGAGGGGCAGGTTCGGTGCGGGGGTGAGAGGTGCGGACGGAGCTCCGGCCGCGCGGAAAGGATCACATTCAATGCCACGATTCCCCCGCACACAGCGGGCAGGCAGGGCGGCGAAGCCGTTCACAGGGATGAGAGGTTACGAAAGTGGCGCCTCAGGTGGTCGACGAAACGGCTCAGCGTCTCCCCGCGCGGAGGGGACCGGATGAGGTCCCGAGCGCGGTCCCGGCCGCACGCGTACCCGCCCCCACCGCGCCCGAACCGGACCCCGGGCGGATCGACGCCGAACTCCTCATCCGCGCCTCCGTCCTGCTCGCCGACGCGGCGCTCACGGCCAAGCGGTCCGGTGCGGAGCTGACCGGCGCGGTGTTCAGCTGGCGGTTCGGGCTGGAGGCGCTGCGGCGCCCCGGGTGGGCCCTGGGCACGGCCGTATCCTGCGCGCAGGCCCTCACCGGTTCGGCCGGGCTCGGGTTCGGGGCCAACGGCGGCCTGGTCGGCGAACTCCTGCGGATGGCAGGGAACATGACGTACCGTCGGCCCGCCAAGGTGGCCATGGCGGTGGACGCCTTCGCCCTGCGGATCAAGGCGGCCGCGATCGACCACCCCAACCTCGACGCCCCGGCCGCCCGCCGCCTCACCGACGCGATGGTGGCCGGGAACCGGCTGGAGGCGGCGCGGGCGATGCTCGCGCTGGTCGAGCTGCTCGGCGTGACCCGGGCCCTGACCACGATCAGCCCGGTGATCATGGAGCTGATGGCCCTGCTCGGCATGCTCGACGAGAACCCGGTGAACGACGACTTCTCATGGGTGACGCTCGCCGGCGGGGTGCCGACCACCGACCCGGTCCTCGGCCTGCCCAGCTCGGTCCTCAAGTTCCTCAACCCCGGACCGGGGCGCGCCGAGCGCATCGAGCCGGACCCGATCCTCGCCAAGGTGCTCGCCACCTCGCGCAACGACATCGTCAGCTACGTCAACGACATCGGGGCCCTCGGCAACCACGGCCTGGTCCTGCTGCGCCGCGTCGAATGCACCGACGGCGCCGTGCGGTACGTGCTCCTGCTGCCCGGCACCAGCTTCGCGCTGCTCAGCAACAGCACCCCGCAGGACCTGATCGGCGCGTTCGACGGACTGCTGCGCACCGACACGACGTACACGCGCGCGGCGAAGAAGCTCCTGCGGCGGGCCGGGGTGCCCGCCGGCTCGGACCTCATGATCGTCGGTCACAGCCTGGGCGGGATCACCGCGATGAACCTCGCCTCCGACGTGGAGGTGTCCGCCACCTACCGGGTCAGCCACGTGATCGCGATCGGCTCCCCGATCGACGGCAAGCGGCCCGCCGACCACACCACCCAGGTGATCAGCCTCGTGAACAAGCACGACGTGATCCCTGGACTGGACGGGCGCGGACCGGCCTCGCCCCACGACATCCCCGCGAGCTGGGTCGAACTGGCCTGGCTGGACGACTCGTACGACTACCCGCTGTCGCACGCCCCGCAGGCCTACTCCGACGCGCTGCGCGGGGGGTTCACGCCCTACCGGGACCAGGTCAACAAGCTGATCACCGAGTACGACGGCGAAGTCGTCGGCAACCAGCCCTACATGCTGCGCGACAAGTGACCACAAGGGAGACCGACCGATGACCACTGCCGACAGCCCGGCCGCCGCGCCGCGACGTCCCGCCACCGCCTGGCCCCTGGAGAACGCCGTGTTCAGCGCGGCGATGGTCGCCCAGCGGCTGCCCTGGGTGGACGCCCCGGCCCGCGCCCTCGGGCTGGACATGCTGACCCGGGACGGGGTGACGCGCGGGCTGCTGTCGTTCCTGCGGCGCACCCGCTCCGGCCGTCCGGTCCAACTGAGCACCCCCTTCGGGCCGTTCCTGCTGCCGATGGCCGCCGCCGACGCCGCTGGCCTGCTCGCGGCGGCGGACGAGGCGGGGGCCCTCGCGCCCGCGGTCGGCCTCACGGCCGGCGGACAGCGGTACGGCCTGTCGCCGCACGTGCCGCTGCCGCGTGACGCCGCCGTACCTGCCGCGGAGCTCGGCGCCCTGCTGGCCGAGGACGTGGACCGGGTGATCGCGGCCCGGCGCGGGGACGGCACGCTGGAGTGGCACGACTGGCAGCGCGGCATGCTGCGACTGAGCCGGCGGGTGGTGGCGGGCGCCGCGGCCGTCGAGGACACGCTGCTCAGCGAGGTGCTCGCGGCGGCGACGGCGGCCGCCGACAGCAGGTCGTACGCCGGCCGCGCCGAGGCCCTGCGGCGCCGGCTCGCACCGTACCTGGCCGACCCCGACCCCGCCTCCCTGGCGGGCCGGCTCCCGGCCCGGGGCCCCGGGCGCCAGGGAGGCGATCCGGACGCCGCCGGACCGGCCGTCGCGCACGCGCTCGCACTGGTGTCCCGGGCCGCCGCCGAGACCGTGCTCCAGGCACTGGCCCTGCTCGCCGTGGGCGCCGCGTCCCCGGAAGCGGCCGTGGCGGAGGCACTGCGCCGCTGGCCGCCGGTGGCCGCCGCCGTGTACCCCGTACGCGCGGACTTCACCTGGCAGGACCTGGAGGTCGGGGCCGGGACCGAGATCCTGCGGGTGCCCGGCTGGCTGCGCGGTCTGGACGGCGAGGACCGCCCGGACCAGGCGCCGGCGGGCACGTCGGCCGCGGCGGGGACCCCGGGGATGCCGCCGCTGTGCGGGGCCCCGACCGGGTGCGCGGCAACGCGCTTCGCGGCACTCGTCGCCGAGCACGTCGTGCGCGCCGTCACCGAGAACGTCCGCCCGCTGCTGATCGCGCCGCGGTTCACCGCCGACCGGCTGCCGGACACGCTCGATCCGCGGACGCTGGTGGTGGCGCTGGAGGACCTCACCGCCCGGCAGGGCGACGGGCGGGTGGCGGTGGCCATGCCGACGGCGGTGCCCGTCTCGGCGTTCGGCTACGCCCCGGCCGCGTACGGGGCCCTGGCGCATGCCAGCGCCGACCGGCTGGAGCGGCACGCGGAGAGCCTCGCCGCCTGCGCCGGGAACAGCGGCTGGAACACCGACGAAGAGGGCGAGCGGTTCCGCATGATCCTGTTGGGCCACGCCGAGCGGTGCGCCACGGCCGCCGACGGCGTACGGCGGGCAGCGAAGCGGCTGACGGACTGACGGACCGGGACGGACTGATCCATGCACACTTCGGCATCCTTGCGCGCGCCCGCGCCCATGGCGGCAGGCGGCCGCGCCGCGGCCCTCGCCGGGCTCGGCGCGTACGTGCCCCCGCGCGCCCTCACCAACGCCGAGCTGTGCGGGCAGCGGCCCATCGGGGACGAGTGGATCCGCGAGCGCATCGGTGTGGCGAGCCGGCGCATCGCGGACGGTGAGGCCACCGTCGACCTGGCGGTACGGGCCGGCCGGCACGCGCTGACGGCGGCCGGGGTGACCGCGGCCGACGCGGTCGTCCTGACCACCATCTCCCCGGACCGGCTCATGCCGGCCGGGGCCCCGGAGGTCGCCGCGCGCCTCGGGCTGGGCACGGTACCGGCGTTCGACCTGTCATCGGGCTGCAGCGGGTTCCTGTACGGCCTGGGCGTGGCGACCTCGATGATCACCGGCGGCGCCTTCGACCGTGTGCTGCTGGTCGCCTCGGACGTCTTCAGCGCGTTCCTGGATCCCCAGGACTGGCTGATGTCCGCCATCTTCGGCGACGGGGCGGGCGCGGTGGTGCTGGGCGTCGCCGAGGCCGGCACGCCCGGTGCGTTCGGCCCCTTCGACCTGGGCAGCGACGGCGCACAGGCCGACCTGCTGGAGATCCCCGGCGGCGGCGCACGGGCCAGGAAGCGGCAACTGGCCGACCCGACGGCGGAGTTCTCCCCGTACTTCCGGATGGACGGGCCCGTCGTGCGCAAGCAGGCCGTGGTCGGGATGTGCGACTCCGTGACGCGGGCCCTGGACCGGGCCGGCTGGCGGCCGGCGGACCTGGACGTGCTGGTCGCCCACCAGGCCAACCAGCGCATCCTGGACGGGCTCACGGCCGAGCTGGGCCTGGCGCCCGGCAAGGTGCTGTCGCACATCGAGGCGTACGGGAACGCCGGTGCTGCCTCGGTGCCCGTACTGCTGGCCCAGGCGGCCGCCACCGGGACGCTGTCGCCCGGCCTGCGGGTGGCGCTCACCGCGTACGGAGCCGGGCTGGCCTGGGGTTCGACCACCCTGGTCTGGCCCGAGGTTCGGGCGGTGGCCGAGGGGGGCTGAGCCGGCTCCCGGACCGGGCCGGCCCCCCGACGGGTCGACTACCAGAAAGGCGTGTCCCGCCTGCGCCGTTCCCGGTCCACCAGGGTCTGTACGGCGGCCTGCGACTCGGCGCACAGCAGCCGGGCCGCGGCGGCCCGGGCGGCGTACGACTCGGGCCGGGCGGGCGCGGGGATCGGCTCGCCGATCGTGACGAGCCACTTCGCGGGCAGCGGGAAGACCGTGGTGATCGGGAAGTAGGGGAGGCCGAACAGGCGTGCCAGGGCCGGGATCTCGCCGATCCGGGGGCATGCCTCCTCGGCGCCGATGACGGACACCGGGACCACGGGGGCGCCCGCCCGGACCGCCGTGACCGCGAATCCCGGGCTGAACGGCCGGAGTTGATAGCGCTTGCGAAAGGGCTTTTCCAGACCGGAAAGCCCCTCGGGAAACACCCCGACGAGTTCCCCGGCGGTCAGATGTTCCATTCCCAGCGTCGGATCGAGGGGAATGGCGCCCTTCTTTCGGGCGTACGGGCCGAGGATCGGGAATCGGAAGAGCAGTGGCGCCGCGGGAACGTGCAGGGGCCGAGCGAGGCTGCGGGTGAAAATCTTCTGGAGGACGAAGGCGTCGAGCCCCCAGGCGCCCGAGTGGTTGGCGACGACGACCGCGGGCCCTTCGGCCGGGATGTTGTCCACCCCGGCCACTTCGAGCCGGAAGTAGTCGTCGACGAGCCAGTCCAGGAGGCGGTCCCAGGCACCCTCCCCGGCGTCACCGAGCAGCCGCCGCGCGTTTCTGAGCTCGGCCCCGGCCACCTCGATCACATCGGTCATGCTTTCCGACACGAATGATCTCCACTCTCACATTTCGAATCATCAACAAGCCCGGCAGGGACGGGTTTTGAGTAAATACCCTGCCGTGGTACCTATTTGAGCACGAGAAAGCCCCGCCCCCGCACCGTGCTGCAACCGCACCGCCACCGCAAATGAGAGAGATCCCGTGACCACTTCCGCGCAGGAAACCGTCCTCGACGTGATCAGCGAACTGCTCGTCGAGAAGTTCGAAGTCCCCGCCGAGGAGGTACGGGGAAACGCCCCGATGCGTGAACTGCTGATCGATTCCCTCATGATCGTCGAGATGGCCATCGCCGTTCACGAGACGCTCGGCGTCAAGGTCGAGGAGGAGGAGCTCCGCGCCGCCACCCTCGCGGAGTTCGCCGCGGCCGTCGACGAACGGCTGGCGGACCGTTGACCGGACGCCCCGAGGCCGTCGTGACCGGGCTCGGCCTGGTCACGGCAGCCGGATGCGACCGGGACACCACGTGGTCGGCGGTCCGCGCCGGACGCGCCACGGCGGCCCCCGACCCCCTGTTGCGCGGTCTGCCCGTCTCCCTCAGCTGTCGTGTACCGGAGGTGGACCACCCGGTCCTGCAGTGGCGCGGCTCGGCCCACCTGGACCCGGTCGACCGGTTCGGCCTGGTGGCCAGCGCGCAGGCCCTCGACCACGCCGGGCTCGACCCCCGGGAGTGGGACGGCAGCCGGGTCGCCGTCGTCACCGGCGGCGGCCTCGGCGGTGTCCTGACCCAGGACAAGGCGCTCGCCCGACTCCGGGAGCAGGGCCCGGAGTTCGTCTCCCCGTACTTCCTCCCCGGCTATCTCACCAACATGACTTGCGCCAACATCGCGCTGCGCTTCGGGGTGACCGGACCGGCCCTGGCCACGTCCACGGCCTGTGCCTCGGGCACCACCGCCCTCGGACTCGCCCGGGACCTGCTGGCGACCGGTCAGTGCGACATCGCCCTCGTGTGCGGTGCCGAGGCGGGCGTCACCCGGCTGGTGGTGACCGGGTTCTCTCAGCTGGGGGCCCTGTCGGACACGGGATCCCGCCCGTTCGACGCCACCCGCGACGGCTTCGTCATCGCCGAGGGCGCCGGCGCGCTGGTCCTGGAACGCCCCGAGCACGCCGCCGCCCGGGCGGCCCGGCCCCTCGCCCGCCTCATCGGCCACGCCGCCTCCACGGACGCGCACCACCTGGTGGCCCCGCACCCCGAGGGCCGCGGGGCCGAGCAGGCCGTCCGCGCCGCCCTCGCGGACGCGGGGGTCGCCCCCGAGGACGTCGGCCACGTCAATGCGCACGGCACCTCGACCCGGCAGAACGACGCCATCGAGGCAGCCGCCCTGCGCCGCGTCTTCCCCCACCGGCCGCCCGTCACCTCGGCCAAGGGGGCACTGGGGCACACCCTCGGGGCGTCGGGCGCCATCGAGGCGGCCCTGACCGTCCTGGCGCTGGCCGAGCGAATCGTTCCGCCCACGGCAGGGCTGGCCGAGCCCGACCCGGGGACGGACATCGACGTCGTCGCCGGTACGGCCAGGAACCACGCCGCGCCGGTCGCCGTCAGCAATTCCTTCGGATTCGGCGGCCACAACGCCGTGGCGGTGCTTGCCCGGCCCTGACCCTCCCCGGCCGCCCCGCCCGTGACCGCTCCGGTCCGTCCCCGACCGCCCGGTCCGCTCCGGCCTGCCCGCCCGGCGCCGGGAAGCGGCACCGGGCGGGCAGGGCGACCATGGGGGTGTGGAAGGTGCGCCATGACCGAGCAGATGCCCATCGAGGATCTGATCAGCGGCGCCGCCCAGGACGCCGGAGGCTGGCTCGGCTCCCTGCCCGTGGCGCAGCTGGCCACCGGCGCCGACGGGACGATCGTCCGCTGGAACCGCGCGGCGCAGGAGCTGCTCGGCTACGCCCCGCCGCAGATCGTCGGCCGCCACATCGCCGACCTCCTCCACCCCGGAGCCGACCGCAGCCTCGGCCGCGCCCTGTGGGAGACCGCCGTCACCGGGCGCGGGGTGATGGGCACCGTGACCGCCTGGCACCAGGACGGGCACCCGCTGGAGCTGGAGATCTGGGCCTGCCCGGTGCCCAGCCGGCGCCACGGCGCCTCCGCGGTCCTGGTCTTCGCCGCCGACGCCCACGCCGCCCGCCGGATCCGGGGATCGTCGGCGGTCTGGGACGGTCTATTCGCCCGCTCGCCCGTCGGCATCGCCATCCTCGACACGCAGCTGCGGTTCCTCCAGGTCAACCCGGCCCTGGAGGCGATGAACGGCCTCCCGGAGTCCGCCCACATCGGACGGCGCCTGGCGCAGGTCCTGCCGGAGGTGAACGCGGAGGACATGGAGGACGCGATGCGGCAGGTCCTGGCCACGGGGGAGCCGGTCCTGGACCGCCGCCGCTCGGGGCGCACCCCCGCGGAACCCTCCCGCGACCGGGTCTGGTCGTGCTCGTACGTCCGGGTGGAGGACCCCGGCGGCCGCCCGATCGGCGTGATCGCCTCCCTGCTCGACATCACCGAGCAGCAGCACGACCACATCGAGGCCGAGGCAGGCCGCCGCAGGCTGGCACTGCTCAGCGAGGCCAGCGTCCGCATCGGGGCGAGCCTGGAGCTGGAGCGCACCGCGCAGGAGCTGGCGGACCTCGCCGTCCCGCAGCTCGCCGACGCCGCCACCGTGGACGTACTGGACACCCTCGCGCGCGGTGACGAGCCCGGCCCGGGGCTGGCGGGGGGTGTGGGCCTGCGGCGCCTGGGCAAGGCACCGCTGACCGGCTCCGCCGTGATCGGCATCCTGGCCCCGCTGGGCAGGACCCTCGTCTTCCCGGCCGCCGCCCCCTACACCCAGGCCCTGGCCGCCCGCAGGCCCTTCCTGATCGCGCACCTGGACGAGCAGGCCGTCGCCTCCGCCGCCCGCCACACGAACAAGCCCGCGCAGCTCCTGCCCGTCGGCGTGCATTCGTTCATGATGGCGCCGCTGATCGCGCGGGACCTCGTGCTCGGCGTCGCCACCTTCTACCGCACGAGCCCGGTCGGCCCGTTCGGACCCGACGACGTCACGCTCGCCGGCGAGCTCGCGGTCAGGGCCGCCATCAGCATCGACAACGCACGCCTCTACCACCGTGAACACGAGACCGCCGTCATCCTCCAGCGCAGCATGCTGCCCCAGCACATCACCCCGCCGCCCGGCATCGAGGTGGCCCACCGCTACCTGCCCGCCAGCGACGTCAACGAGATCGGCGGCGACTGGTACGACGTCCTGCAGCTGCCCGGCGGCAAGGCGGCCCTGCTCATCGGCGACGTCATGGGCCACGGCATCGCGGCCGCGGCGGTCATGGGACGGCTCTCCGCCAGCGTGCGCGCCCTCGCCCGCCTTGACCTCGCCCCCGAGGCCCTGATGCACCAGCTGGAAGCGACCCTCGACGACCTCGCCGATCCGATGATCGCCACCTTCCTGTACGCCGTGATCGACCCGGGGACCGGCAGCTGCCGCATCACCCGCGCCGGCCACCCGCCGCCCGCAGCAGTCAGCCCCGACGGCACGGTCCGCCTCCTCGACCTGCCGCCCGGCATCCCGCTGGGAGTCGGCGGGACCGCGTACTCCACCACGGACCTGACCCTGCCCCCGGGCAGCCTCCTCGTCATGTACACCGACGGCCTCGTCGAGGCCCGCGGCAGCGACATCGACGAGCGCCTGGCCGATCTGACCCGGCTGCTCGCCGAACCGCCGCGCTCGCTGGACCAGTTGTGCGACTCGCTCATCACGCACCTGGTCCCGGCGTCGGCGGACGACGACATCGCCCTGCTCGTCGCCCGCATCGGCTCCGACCCCCCCACGCCCCCGCCTCCCTGACGGGCAGGATGGGGGGATGGAGTTCATCGAACTGGAGGAGCGGGCCCGCACGCTCGCGGCCTCGGGCGGCCGCCGGATCCTCGGCATCGCGGGACCGCCCGGGGCCGGCAAGTCCACCCTCGCCGCCCGCCTCGCGCAGGTGCTCGGGCCCGAACGGGCCGTGGTCGTACCGATGGACGGGTTCCACCTCGCCCGGGCCGAACTGGAACGGCTGGGGAGGGCCGACCGCAAGGGCGCCCCGGACACGTTCGACGCCGCCGGGTACGCGGCGCTGCTGGCCCGGCTGCGCACACCCGCTGCCGCCGTGGTCTACGCCCCCGCCTTCGACCGGTCGCTGGAGGAGCCCGTCGCCGGGAGCATCCCCGTCGACCCGGCGGTACGCCTGGTCATCACCGAGGGCAACTACCTGCTGTACGAGGCGGGGGAGTGGGCGGGGGTACGGGCGCTCCTCGACGAGGTCTGGTTCCTCGCGCCCGACGACGCCCTGCGCGTACGCCGGCTCGTCGACCGCCACGTACGCCACGGGAAGGCGCCGGCCCGTGCCGAGGAGTGGGTGGCGCGCTCGGACGAGGCGAACGCCCGGCTGATCGCCGACGGTCGGAGCCGGGCCGACCTGGTGGTGGAGTAGTGGGTGCCCTGCGGATCAGGGCAGGGCCCGCCCTGATCCGCAGGAGGGCAGGGCAGGGCAGGGGGAAGGGCACCCCAGGGGCGTACGCGGCGGCAAGGGGGCGCGCAGCGGATCAGATGCGCCATTTCCCGAAAGATTTCCGTCGACAGCCGTGCACATTCGGGCGTGTTTTCCGATGGGGTGGTGTTGGGGGAGCGGCCGGTCCGACCGGCCGCTGGATGTGGGGGGCAGGCATGCCCGTTCCGTTCGCTCACCGGAAGGCTTCCCGCCGACGTGATTCCTGTCCAGACCTTCGCTCCCGTGCTGATACTCGTCGCTTTCGACGCCGTCGACGCCGTCAGGAGACACCCACGCCTGCCGGGTGCGAGGCCCCGGGCAGCGACCGCTCGTGCCGGCGACGGCCGGCATCCCTGGAGGAGCGCATGAGTGAGGGCGAGTTCGACCCGTCCGGGGACCGGGCTGTCTCCAGCGAGCTGGCCGGCGTGCTACCGGTGGAGTTCAGCGCGTTCCACTCCCAGCACCACCGCGCCTACCTGCGCTACGCACACCTGCAGCTGGGATCCCGCCAGGACGCGGAGGACGTCGTCGACGACGTGTTCACGTTCCTGCTGAAGGTGTGGCGCCAGGCGCTGAAGGAGGCGAGCCTGCACGGCTTCGCCTGGGCGGTGCTGCGCGAACACGTCGCGCGCAGGCTCGCGCTCCTCGGCCGGCCGGCCGCCATGGTCGAGACGGCCTGGTTCGCCGCCCTGCGCCGCGCGTCCCGGCACCGCATGGAACTGCTGGAGTCCAAGCTGGGCCTGTACGCGGCGATCGCGTGCCTGCCCGAGCGGCACTACGACGTGGTGTTGCTGGCCTTTCTGCTGGGGTACGACAACGGCACCGTCGGCCGGATGCTGGGGATCTCCCCCGCGGCGGTCCGTTCGCACATTCGAGGCGCAAGCCGAATCCTGTCGCAGAAACTCGGGGCGGACTGGGCTCCTGGAGAGGGGAAGGGCCGGTGAGCGACATGACGGCCGACCACGACGCCGTGCCGGGGGAGACGCTGGCGGCGGCACTGGAGGAGGCCGAGGTGCTGGTGGAGGAGTACGCCGGCTACGACGAGGACGCCGCCCGCCGGCGCGTCGCCCGCCGCATCGCGGCGGACCGGGCCCGGCCGGCGACCGGCGCCGCCGGCCGGGGCGGCTTCCCGGCACCGGCCTCCCTCGCCGGCCGCGCTCCGCTGCCCCGGCCCGTGCCCACCTTGGCCGACGACCTCGTACTCGACGCCGCCTGCCACGTACGGGCCGCCCGGGCACTGGACGACCTGGCCTGGTCGCTGGCGGAGAGCCGGTCCTTCGCCGAACTGGCCCTGGCACCCGGCACCTGGCCGCACGGAGCGGAACCGGCGCTGCTGTTCGGCTGCCTCCTGCACCTGGCCGACCGGATGGAGGGCGCGCAGTTCTGGTTCCAGTACGCGGCCGGGGCGGGCTCGCGGACGGCCGCGCGCCTCCTGCACCTCCACCACCTCGCGCGCGCCGAGGTGGACACCGCCCGGCACTGGAAGGCGCTGGCCGTGGCGCTGCCCCCGGAGGAGGGAATGCCGCACCTGCCGGAGGTCCCGGAGAACCTGGAGGAGGCCCTCGGCGCCTCGGTCATCTGGACCTCACCGCCGATCAGCACCCAGGACCTCACCTCGCTCACGGCGGTGAGAGGGCACGGCGGGCGGCCCCCGTACCGGCTGCCCGCCCGTCTCCGGCGGGCCGTCACCGCCCTGAGCTGGAACGACGACCAGGACCAGGGGGAGGTGTTCCTCCCCGGCCCGCACGTGGCGGTGGCCATCGCCCAGCACGCGCGGCTCGACATCCTGCACCTGACGGACGAGGCGAACGCCTGGGCGCTCGAAGCCCTCAGGCACCCGCCGCTGACCGGGGCCGCGCACGGCCCGTCCCAAGGGAGGCCGGCTCCGGTCGCGATGGAGGCGGTCCACCGGGCGCTGCGCGTCCTGGAGGTCGTGGGCCGGTACTCGGGCGGGGTGAGCCTCGCCCAGATCGCCCGCGAGACGCGGCTGCCGCAGCTGGTGCTGGCCCGGGTGCTGGAGCAGCTCGTACGGGCCAACCTGGCGGCCCAGGCCGGCCCCGGGGCGTACATCGCGGGCCGGGCGCTCTTACTGACCGGGGCGGCGTCCGGAGACGGGCGCGGACACCTGCAGGACACGCTCGCCTGGGTCCGGGACGCCGTCGGCGCCGCCGTCTACGTGGCCCGCTACACCGACGGCGAAGTGTGCATCACCCAGTACGCCGACGGTCCCGCGACACCGCTCGTGGACGAGTGGGTCGACTTCCGTGCCGCCGCCCACGCCTCGGCCGTCGGCAAGGCCCTGCTGGCCCAGCTCGGGCCCGACGGCCGCAAGGACCACCTGTCCCGGCACCGGGCGGCGCGGTTCACCGCCCACACCATCACCCGGCAGGAGGACCTCTTCCGCCAGCTCGACACCCGCCGCCCGGGAGGCCCCCTGCTGGACCTCCAGGAGTACGCCGTGGGCACGGTCTGCGCGGCCGTCCCGATCACCTCGGGCCCCAACGCCGAATGCCTGGCCCTGTCCATCCCGGCCCCCGACCCGCACCGCCTCGTGCAGGCCGCCCGGATCCTGCAGAGCGAGGCCGCGGCGGTGCTGCTGGCCCTGATCGTGGCGGGCACCGGCCCGGGCCCGTCCGGGCCGGCGCCGCAGCGGGAGGAGGAAGCGGGAGAAACCGGCAGCATCCTGCTCACCGCCACCTAGCCGGCGGCCTCGGACCGGGGGGTCTCGTCTCCCGCAGACCCCCCGGGGGCGTCACCCGACCGCGCTGTCCCGCTGGCACGGGGGCGCGGAGGGCGGCTTGCTGGAGGAATGACAGAGCGAGCACCGGGGACCCGGCAACAAGCCCTGAGCACCCCCAAGGCCGCGGGGTTGGCGGGGGTGGTCTTCGCCGTCCTGCTCGCGACGGCGATCGTGCTCGCCCGGATCGCCCTGCCCGAAGGGGGCGCCGGCGAGCAGATCGAGATCGCCCCGGGCAAGCGGGGGGCCCTTCAGACGGCGACCGAGCTCGTCCCGTTCGCGGGCATCGCCTTCCTGTGGTTCATGGGCGCACTGCGCGAACACACCGGGGACGCCGAGGACCGGTTCATCGCCACCGTGTTCCTGGGCAGCGGACTGGTCTTCGTCGCCTGCCTCTTCGGCGCCGTCGCCGCCGCCGGGACCGTGCTCGACGCCGAGGACCCCACGGGCTTCGGCAGCCACTTCGCGTACACGCTGCTCACGACGTACGGGATGCGGATGGCGGCCGTGTTCGTCCTCGCGACCTCGACCATCGGGCGCAAGCTCGGGGTCCTGCCCAGACCCCTGGTCCTGATCGGGACCCTGGCCGGAGTGGTCCTGCTGGCGGTGGGCTCCACCGTGCCGTACTGCGAGCTCGTCTTCCCGGCCTGGGCGCTGCTCATCAGCCTGTACATCCTGCGCGCCGCCCGCCGCTCCGCGTGACGTCCGGCCGCCGCGCCTCCCCCCGTCACCCCAATGGCATTGCCGGACGGGCCGTCCCGCTCCGGGGGCCGCACGCTGGCCGGGGAGCCGGAGGGGCCAACGAAAGGACTGGACCTTGCTGAGGCTTGTCGTCGATCTCAACCGGTGCCAGGGGTACGCGCAGTGCGCCTTCCTCGCACCCGACGTCTTCGCGATGCACGGGGACGAGGGGCTGCTCTACGACCCGCAGGCACAGGACGCGCACCGCGAGCGCGTGGCCCAGGCGGTCGCCGCCTGTCCCGTGCAGGCGATCCTCGTGGACGAGCTGGACATGGCCGCCACCGCGCCCGGGACACTGGGCGGCGCCGCGCGCACCGGGGAGGCGTCCGATGGCTGACACAGCCCTGGACCGCCTCAAGGCGGTCGGCCGGATCGTCGTCGTCGGCGCCTCGCTCGCCGGGCTGCGCGGCGCCGAGACCTTGCGCGAGAAGGGCTTCAAGGGCTCGCTGACCATGATCGGCGACGAGCCCCACGAGCCGTACGACCGGCCGCCGCTGTCCAAGCAGGCGCTGCTGGGCATGGGTACGGCCGAGGGCACCGCGCTGCCCCGCCGCCTCGACATCGACGCCGAATGGCGCCTCGGAGTCGGGGCCAGCGGCCTCGACATGGCGGCCCGGCGGGTCAAGCTCGCCGACGGGGACGAGGTCCCGTACGACCGGCTGCTGATCGCCACCGGCGTCCGGGCCCGGCCCTGGCCGATCCAGGCCGAGGGCGAGCTCGACGGCGTGTTCGTGCTCCGCACCCGCGACGACGGCGCCGCCCTGGCCCGGCGGCTCGACGCCGGCCCGCGCCGGGTCCTGGTCATCGGCGCCGGGTTCACCGGGTCCGAGATCGCCTCCGCCTGCCGCGAGCGCGGCGTGGAGGTCACCGTCGCGGAGCGCGCCGACGCGCCCCTGGTCGGCGCCCTCGGCGGGGTCATCGGCGCGGTCGCCGCCGAACTCCACCGGGAGAACGGCGTCGACCTGCGCACCGGCGTCATGGTCACGGCCCTGGAGGGCGACGCCACGGGACGCGTCCGCGCCGCGCACTTCTCCGACGGCACCTCGCTGGAGTGCGACGTCGTGGTCGTCTCGCTCGGCGCCCAGCGCAACACCGAGTGGCTGAACGGCTCCGGACTGGGCGCCGGCCCCCGGGGCATCGCCTGTGACGCGGGCTGCCGGGCCTTCGACATCCGCGGCATCGTCACGGACGACATCTTCGTCGCGGGCGACGTCGCCCGCTCCCCGCACCCGCTGTTCGGCTACCAGTTCCTGTCCCTGGAGCACTGGGGCAACGCCGTCTCCCAGGCGGAGACCGCGGCCCACAACATGCTCAGCGAGAGCACCGATCGCCGCCCGCACATCTGGGTGCCGGCCTTCTGGTCCTCGCAGTTCGGGGTGAGCATCAAATCGGTCGGCGTGCCCTCGATGGGAACCGAGATCATGATCACCCAGGGCTCGCGCGCCGAACGCCGCTTCACCGGCGTCTACGGCTACCAGGGCCGGGTCATCGGCGCGGTCACCTTCGACAACTCGCGCTGGCTGCAGTTCTACCAGCAGCAGATCGAGGCCACCGCGCCCTTCCCGCCGCCGTTCCCCACGGTCGACCGGCGCCCCGAAGGGCAAAAGCCCCTCCCCGCGGACTTCCCCGACCCGTCCGTGCCGACCCACGGGCCGACCGTCACCCTCAGCGGATACTCGCCGGCCGACCGGCGCCTCACGTTCACCCCCGCCGGGCACTGACCCGCCCGCCCCCCGGAGGACCCGGCATGAAGCAAGGCATCCTGAGCGACATCCTCGACTACTCGAACCGCGCGAACCCGTACCCGCTGTACGCGGAACTGCGCAAGACCCCGGTCTTCCACGACGGGGACGGCCCGTACGTCATCAGCACGTACTACGACATCCAGAGCCTGCTGCACGACCCGCGGCTCAGCTCCGACGCCCGCAACCTGGCCGCGAGCGCCGGGGACCCGCTGGCCGGCGCCGAGGACGAGGGAGCTGCGGCCCTGCCGCCGAGCTTCCTCAAACTGGACCCGCCGGAGCACGACCGGCTGCGCCGGATGACCAACCGCCCCTTCGGGCCGCCGCACTCCCCGCACCGCGTCGACGACATGCGCGACTTCCTCCGCACCACCGTCACCGGACTCATCGACAACCTCGGCGACCCGGAACGGATCGACCTGGTCGACCAGTTCGCCTACCCGTTCCCCGTCACCATGATCTGCCGGCTGCTCGGCGTACCGCGCGAGGACGAGGCCCGCTTCCACGTCTGGGCGGACACCCTGGCCGCGAGCCTGGACCCCGATCCCGACGCCGACCCGAAGGAGCGGGAGAAGAAGACCCACGACGCCCGGATGGAACTGGGCATGTACCTGGCCGGGCTGATCGAGGAGCGCCGCAAGAACCCCGGCGAGGACATGCTCTCCCAACTCGCCGTCGGACACGGCCAGGACGAGACGATGAGCACGATGGAGCTGCTGAGCACCGCGGCCCTGCTGCTCATCGCGGGCCACGAGACCACCGTCAACCTCATCACCAACGGGATGCTCACCCTGCTGCGCCATCCGGACGTGCTGCAGCAGCTGCGCGACACGCCCGGCCTCGTCGTGCCCTTGGTGGAGGAGCTGCTGCGGTTCGAGCCGCCGGTGCAGCTGCTGCCGCAGCGCACCCCGCTCGTGGACATCGAGGTCGGCGGGGTCACCATCCCCAAGGGCTCCTCGATGTGGCTGATCCTCGCCTCCGGCAATCGGGACCCGAACCGCTTCGAGAACCCGGACCGCTTCGACCCGTACCGCAAGGACATCCAGCACCTGGGCCTCGGCAGCGGCATCCACAGCTGCTTCGGGGCCCCGCTGGCCCGGCTGGAGGCGCAACTCGCGCTGAGCGAGCTGGCCCGCCGCCTGGAGAACCCGCGGCTGGTCGAGGATCCGCCGCCCTACCGGCAGAATGCGGTGCTGCGCGGCCCGCGCCACCTGCGGATCGCGAGTGACGGGGTCCGCCCCTCCTGAAGCCGCGGGCCGGTTCCGCGGCCCGCGGCTCCTCGCGCGGGCGGCGAGGGCCGAGGCGCGGGGATGGCGAGGGACGAGGGGTGCCGGTGCCGGCCGTCGGCCTGTGCGCAGGCGGTCGGCACGGAACCGGCTAGGAGAGCTTGCCGTCGTAGTCCGGCAGCTTGAAGGTGCGCTCGGCGTGGCCGCCGACCAGGTCGCTGTTGTTGTTGCCGATGTTGGCGATGATCGTGTAGCCGCGGCCCTCGATCTCGGCGCGCTTGCCCGTCTTGTACGCGCTGACCTCGTCGAAGAGGTCGGGCAGGTCCCGGACGTACAGCCCCGTGACGGGGTAGCCGACCGCCTTGAGGTTGTGCTCGGTGAGGGACTGAATGATCCCGGGGCGAGCGGTGACGAAGAAGATGGCGACGCCGTGCTCGTCGGCGTACCGGGTCAGGTCGCGGACCTCGGAGATCGCCGGAGTCGGGAACGTCCAGAACCAGTGGAAGTCCGTCTCCAGCGAGGAGTTGTCGATGTCGAGGACGATCGCGGGCTTCTCGCCGGCGGGCGACTGGGCGATGCGCTGCTCGACGTACGGGCGGGCCGTGGTCATGACGGTGGCGACATCGCGCTTCCACGTGCCGTAGTCGACACCGCGCAGGAGGGCGTTGCCGCCGGGCGCGGACGCGGTGGCCGCTGCAGGGGCGGCCGCCGGGGCCGGGGCCGGGACAGGAGCGGGCGCGGCCTCGGCGGAGGCCGCGGGGGCCAGCATCAGGACGACGGTGGCCGCAGCCGTGGCGGTGGCGGTGCCGAGCAGGCGGGCGCGGGTGCTGCGCATGTGGGGGCGCTCCTAGGGGCCGAATTTGACATGTACGGAGCCAGAATCCGTGCGATCGAACCCCCTGTCTACTGGTCGGTAGTTAAATTCAGGTGGCCGTCCAGCCACCATCGAGGGGGAGTGAGGTTCCCGTGAGGTAGCCGGTGTTGGGCCCGCAGAGCCACACCGCCGCCGCCGCGACCTCCTCGGGCTCGATCAGCCGCTTGATCGCGGACCGGGTCAGCAGCACTTCGGACACCACGTCGCCGGGCCCGATGCCGTGCGCGGCGGCCTGCTGCTCGATCTGCGCCTCGACCAGGGGGGTACGGACGTAACCGGGGCTGATGCAGTTGCTGGTCACCCCGTGCGGGGCGCCCTCGACCGCGGCCACCTTGCTCAACCCCTCCAGCCCGTGCTTCGCGGCCACGTACGCGGACTTGTACGCGCTGGCCCGCAGGCCGTGGGCACTGGAGATGTTCACGACCCGCCCCCAGCCGGCCGCGTACATGTGCGGCAGCACGCGCCGCAGCAACAGGAACGGCGCGGTGACCATCACCTGCTGGATCAGGGCGAACCGCTCGGGCGGGAACTCGGTGATAGGGGCGACGTGTTGCAGGCCCGCGCTGTTGACCAGGATGTCCACCGCGGTCGGCAGCCGCTCGATCGCGGCCGGATCGGCGAGGTCGACGACGTGCGCCTCCCCGCCGACGAGTTCCGCGACGGACTTCGCCGACTCCTCGGAGATGTCGGCCACGTGCACGGTGGCGCCCGCTGCGGCCAGGGCGATCGCGCAGGCCCGCCCGATGCCGCTGCCGCCGCCGGTCACCAGCGCGACGCGCTCCCGCAGGAAAGGAAGTTGGCTCGTCATGGCTGAACCCTAGGGAGGGCGGACGGCAGCGCCCATGGCCGCGCACACCACACTCCGGGACGAAGGTGTGGTGCGCGCCGCCATGGGCGAGGGCGTGCGGCGACGGCCGCGGTCAGCTTGCGGCGACGGCCGCGGTCAGCGCTTCTGTGCGGTGAGGAAGTCGAGCAGGGTGCTGCTCGCGTCCAGTGCGGTGCTGACGGACCCGAAGCCCGCGGGCGGCGCCATCGTCGACCCGGGCCAGGTGTGGCCGGCCCCGTGCATGAGGAGCAGTCGCACCGTCGCCCCCGCCGGGCCGGGGGGCCAGGTGACCGAGTCGTAGCCGGGCTTGCCCTCCTCCACGGGAGCCCCGGCCCCGGCCGCGGCGGCGAAGGCCTCCATGCCCGCCCGGGCGGACATCGTGGGCGTGATGGGCTCCTCGCCGGGAGCGGCCGGCCCGGGAGTCGGCAGACCCGCAGGCGGTCGCACGGGGTCCTCCGCCCCGTAGACGGTGAGGACGGGAACCGGGCCGGTGGGCTTCACCGCGGCGGCCCCGGTGGGGAGTTCACCGGAGACGGAAACCGCGCCCGCGACCAGCTCCGGGCGCTGCGCCGCCATCCGCAGCGCCATGGAACCGCCGTTGGAGAACCCGGCGACGTAGACCCGGTGCGGATCGGCCCGGCCGGTGCGCACGAGCTCGCCGACCAGCGCCTCGGTGAAGCGGACGTCGGCGTCCGGATCGGGCCGCTGCGGGGAGGGCGCGCTGCCTGCGCCCCAGGCCCTGCCCAGGGCCTCCGGGTAGACGAGGAGCATGCCGCGCGCCTCGGCGGCCTTGTCCAGGCCGCTCTGCTCGCGCAGTTGCGCGGCGTCGGCCCCGCGCCCGTGGAAGGCGATCAGGAGCGGCCGGGGTCCGCCGTCCGCCGCGGCCGGGCGGTGCACCAGGTACTCCCGGGTGCCGCCGTCCACGCTCAGCCGCTCCCGGCTGTCGACGCCGGGGACGGCGGGGGCGGAAGCGGGGACCGAGGCGCCCGGGGTCGCGCTCGCCCCGGCCGCGGCGGGCGGACGCGAGTCCGTCGAGCAGCCGGTGAGCCCGGCGGCCGTCAGCGCGAGGCCGAGGGCCAGGGCGGCGGCGTACGGGGCGCGACGGATGGCCGTGCGCCGGGCCGCCGCACGGCGGGAGGACGGGGGGAAAGGGTTCGAGGACATGCCCGGAGCAGACCACCGCGGGCCGCCCTCCGTCCAAGATCGGTATGAATCTCAGATCGATCAATCTCCGATATCGTTGCTGATCGTGGACCTGATCCGGCATCTGCAGTGCTTCGTGGCTGTTGCAGAAGAAAGACACTTCGGCCGTGCCGCCGAGCTGCTCGGCATGGCCCAGCCACCCCTGTCCCAGCGCATCCAGCGCCTGGAACGCGAGCTCGGGGTCCGCCTCTTCGAGCGCACCAGCCGCCAGGTGACCATCACCGCGGCCGGCACGATGCTGCTGGAGGACGCGCGCCTGCTGCTCGCCCGCGCGGACGCCCTCACCGCCACCGCCCGCCGCATCCGCGAGGGCGAGAGCGGACTCCTGCGCGCCGCGCTGCCGCCCGACCTCGCCGCCGAGGCGGTCGCCGCGATCCTGGCCGCCTTCCGGCAGCACCGCCCCGGCGTGGATCTGGAGCTCCACGAACTGTCCACCGCCGAGCAGCTGGCCCGGTTCACCTCCCGCGAGCTCGACGTCGGGCTCGTCCGGCATCCCTGCGACCTCGCCGGGCTGGAGCTCGGGCCGGTCCTGCGCCGCGAACTCGGCGTACTGCTGCCCCGCGAAGCACCGGCCGCTGCCCTGGACGAGGTACCGCTCGCCGCCCTCACCGGATACGGCCTGGTCCTCTTCCCGCGCGCCGAGGCCCCCGCCCTGCACGACGACGTCCTGAACACCTGCGCCCGCGGCGGCTACACCCCCGCCACCGTCCGCCAGGGCAGCGGCACCGGGTTCGTGCGCGGCCTCGTCCTCTCCGCGAACGCCGTGGCCTTCGCCCCGCGCGACACCGCGCCGGAGGATGCCGCCGGCCCGCACGCGGACATCGTCTGGAGGCCCCTCGCCGGCGCCCCGCTGGCCTGGCGCCACAGCGTCGCCTGGCCGCGGGGCCGCGGCGACGCGGCCGTCGGGGCCTTCGCCGAAGCGACCACGCGCGCCCTGTGGAACACTGCGGCGGTGACCGCCGACGCACCCGCACGGCCGCTCCACCTGCGCCCGGCGGCGGAGTACTGGCTGTGAACGACACCCTCCGCCGCATCGCCGCGGCCTTCGCCGAAGCAGGCGTCAGCGGCCGGCTGCACGCCGTGGACATCGATTCCGGTACGGAGATCGACGCCGGCGCGGACCACCCGGTCGTCACCGCCAGCGTGCACAAGCTCTGCCTGCTCGTCGCCCTGCACCAGCAGGCCGCCGCCGGCTTGCTGGACCTCACCGAACAGGTCGAGTGCCCGCCGGCCGACCGCGCCGCCGGGCCCACCGGTCTCGCCGCCATGCTGGATCCCGTACGGATGTCCCTGCGCGACGCCGCCTACCTGATGACGGCCGTCAGTGACAACGCCGCCGCCGACCTGCTCCTCGCACGGATAGGCCTCGACGCCGTCAACGGGGCCACGGCGCGGCTCGGCCTGACCCGCACCCGCGCCGTCCACACCTCCTTCCGCTCCCTGTTCGCCACCGTCCGGGAGGACGCGGGCCCGGCGGGCGCCCAGGCCCTCGCCGATCCGCAGGTCCTCGCCCGGCTCCGCGCCCTCGACCCGGCCCGGAGCAACCGCAGCACGCCCCGCGACATGACCCGGCTGCTCACCGCCGTCTGGCGCGACGAGGCCTGCACCCCCGAACACGGTGCCGCGATCCGCCGACTGCTCGGACTCCAGGTGTGGCCGCACCGGATGGCCGCCGGATTCCCCTTCGACGACGTGCACGTGGCCGGCAAGACCGGCAGCCTGCCGACCGTGCGCAACGAGGTCGGCGTCATCGAGTACCCCGACGGCGGCCGCTACGCCGTCGCCGTCTTCACCCGCGCCGCCAGCCCCGCGGCCACCCTCCCCGCGGCGGACGCGGTGATCGGCACCACCGCCCGCATCGCCGTCGACGCCCTGCGCGCGAGGCAGGTCCTTCCGGACCCTGACGGCTTGACCGCCTGACCGCCTGACCGCCTGACCGCCTGACGGCCTGACCGCTGGCCCGGGCGTACTCCGCCGGGAGTACGCCCGATCGGCCCGCCCGGCGGACGACGGCGGCGGGCCCGGGCGTCTAGCGTGGCCGCATGGCGGAGCGGCGGTGGGAGTACTGGGCGGAGCGCACCCGCGACGGACGGCTGCCGTGGCGGTCCTCGCTCCTCGTGGCCGTGTTCGCGCAGGCGGCCACCGGGTGGGTGCAGCAGGTCCAGCCCGGCCGCGAGCCCGTCGGCGCACTCGGGCGGCTCCTGCTGCTCCTCGGGCCCGCCCTGCTGGTGCTGCGCCACCGCTACCCGGTGCCCGTCCTCTACGGAGTCTGCGCCGTCACGCTCGGCTACCTCGCCGGCGGATACCCGTACGGCCCCGTATTCCTCAGCGTCGCCCTGGCCTGCCTCGCCGCCGTCGTCTCCGGACACCGCTATGCCGCCTGGGGCGCGGTGGGCGCCCTGTGGGCCGGACATCTGGTCATCGGACACTGGCTGTACCGCTGGCTGCCGCCGCCCGGCGACGGTCCGGCCCCCTGGGGGACGGAGGGCGGCATCACCGCCTGGGCGATCGCCGTGCTCGCCGCGTCCGAGGTGGTCCGTGTGCGCCGGGAGCAGTGGGCCCGGGACCGGGCGGAGCGGAAGGCCGCCGAGCGGCGCCGGGTGGACGAGGAGCGGCTGCGGATCGCCCGCGAACTGCACGACGTACTGGCCCACAGCATCTCCGTGATCAACGTGCAGGCCGGCGTCGGCCTGGCCCTGCTCGACACGGACCCCGAGCAGGCCCGTACCGCGCTCACCACCATCAAGGCGGCCAGCAAGGAGGCGCTCGGCGAGGTCCGGCAGGTCCTGAACACCCTGCGCGCCCCCGGCGAGGCCCCCCGCGCCCCCGCCCCCGGCCTCGACCGGCTCCCCGAACTGGTCGCCCAGGCGGCCTCGGCCGGGCTCACCGTCTCCGTGACGGGGGAGGCGCAGGCCCGGGGACTGTCGCCGGCCACGGATCTCGCCGCGTTCCGGATCCTCCAGGAGGCGCTCACCAACGTGGTGCGCCACTCGGGCTCGCGGGCCGCCCGGATCCGCGTCACCCGCCCGCTCGGTGCGCTGGAGCTGCAGGTCGACGACGACGGGCCGGCCACCGGCGGCGACGCCGGCGGCACCGGCACCGGCCTGATCGGGATGCGTGAGCGGGCCGCCGCGCAGGGCGGCACCATCGAGGCCGGCCCCCGGCCGGACGGCGGCTTCCGGGTGCTGGCGCGGCTCCCGCTGACGGACACCGGATCGCCGGCGAACCCGGCGTCGAGGGAGGACCAGGAGTGATCCGCGTACTGCTCGCCGACGACCAGGCGCTGGTACGGGCCGGCTTCCGCGCCCTGCTCGACGCGCAGCCGGACATCGAGGTGGCCGGCGAGGCCGCCGACGGGGCCGAGGCCGTGCGCCGGGCGCGGGAACTGCGCCCGGACGTGGCCCTGATGGACATCCGCATGCCGGAGCTCGACGGCCTCGCCGCCACCCGCACGATCACCTCGGACCCCGCACTGGCGGCGGTGAAGGTGGTGATGCTGACCACCTTCGAGCTCGACGAGTACGTCTTCGAGGCGATCCGCTCCGGTGCGTCCGGCTTCCTGGTCAAGGACACCGAGCCGGAGGAACTGCTGCGCGCGGTGCGGGCGGTGGTCGCGGGCGACGCGCTGCTCTCGCCCGGGGTGACGCGCCGGCTGATCGCGGAGTTCGCGGCCCGGTCGAAGGCCCCGGCGGCGGCGGCCGGGCTGGACCGGCTGACCGAGCGGGAGCGCGAGGTGATGGCCCTGGTCGGCCTCGGCCTGTCCAACGCGGAGATCGCCCGCAGGCTGGTGGTCAGCCCGCTGACGGCGAAGACGCACGTCAGCCGGACCATGATCAAGCTCGGCGCCCGGGACCGGGCCCAGCTGGTGGTGCTCGCGTACGAGACGGGTCTGGTCCGGCCCGGCTGGCTCGGCTGAGGCCGCTCCCGCCGGGGCTACTCCCGCAGCCGTACGTGCAGTGCCGCCGGCCGTACGACGACCCGGGGACCCTCCCGGGGCGAGTCTCGGAAGCGACAAGGAACCGCAACCCCTTCCGAGGAGCTGAACCGAGATGAACACCCTGGCCTACGACGGGCCCGGCCCGTGGATCCTCTTCGTCCCGCTGATCTGGGCGGCCGTCGTCTTCGGCGTCGTCACGGTCCTGCGCCGCACGGTGTGGCGCGGCGGCCGCGGCCCGCGCGGACCGTGGGCGACCCGGGGCTCGTACGGCGAGAACTCGCCGATCGCCATCCTGGGCCGCCGGTTCGCCACCGGCGAGATCGACGAGGACGAGTACTGGCGCCGGCTGTCCGTCCTGGACGAGCAGTTCGGCCGGACGGCCCCGGACGCCAGGGGCGGGGCCGGCTGAGCCGGCCGGACTTGCGGTATTCCGCCCCGCACCCGGGCAGGGGCACCCGGGGCGGGGTTACCGTCCCGCGATGGATTCGAACACGCAGACACTGAACACCCCTTCGCCGAGCCGCCGCGGCCTGCTCCTCGCCGCCGCGGCGGGCTCGGCGGCCGTGGGGTCCGTCCTCCCCCTCGCCGCCGCCTTCCCCGCGTCCGCCGCTCCCGCCCCCGCGCCGCCCGTCGAAGCCGTGGCCGCCGCCGGCCCCGTCTCCCCGGAGGAGGCTCTGCGCCGGCTGACCGCCGGCAACCGGCGCTGGCGTACGTACGGGCAGGAGCACCCGCACGAGTCGGCCTTCTTACGGCTGCGGCTCACCAAGGCCCAGCACCCCTACGCCGTCGTCCTCGGCTGCATCGACTCCCGCGTGCCCCCGGAGCTCGTCTTCGACCAGGGCCTCGGCGACCTCCTGACCGTACGATCGGCGGGCGAGGTACTGGACGAAGCCGTCCTCGGCAGCGTCGCGTTCGGGGTCCTGGAACTGAAGATCCCCCTGGTGCTGGTGCTCGGCCACCAGTCCTGCGGGGCGGTCGGCGCCGCGGTCCGCGCGGACGAGACCGGCGAGCCGCTGCCCCCGCACATCCAGTACCTGGCCGATCAGATCCGGCCGTCCATCGACCACACCCGGCAGGGCGAGGCCCGTATCGACGCCACCATCGACGCGCACGCCCGGCGCACCCGTGACCGGCTGGCGGCCGAACCCGCCATCGCCCGGCGCATGGCCGCCGGCGAGCTGGCCGTCGTCGCCGCCCGCTACGACCTCCGTGACCAGAAAGTGCGCACCCTGGGATAGGCCGGGCTCCCCGGGGGCGCTGGAGCGCCGCTGTGCGCCCCTGGTGGAGACCGCCGGCCGCCCGCCACGCTGGAGCCCGGTACACCCACCAGGACGGGGGGCATGGTCGATGTCGACGTCGATGGAGAACCAGGGGAAACCGATCACCACGCACGACATGGTGGTGGTCCACAGGATGTTCCGGCGCGAGTTCGGGGAGGCGGCGGGCCGGGTGCGCGGAGTGCGCCACGGCAGCCGCGCCCAGGTCAGGCTGGTCGCGGAGCGGCTGGAGCTGCTGCTCGACACCCTGCACCACCACCACGAGGGCGAGGACCGGCTGCTGTGGCCCAAGCTCGCCGAACGCCGGCCCGATCAGGGCGAGTTGTGGAAGCGGATGCGGGGCCAGCACGCCGAGCTGTCGGCCCACCTGGCACGGGCGGGCGCCCTGCTCGGCCCGTGGGCGGCCGCCGGCGGGAGTACGCACCGGGAGGAGCTGGCCGAAGCGCTCGACCAGGTGTCCAAGGCCGCCGGGGACCACTTCGACGAGGAGGAGCGCGAGGCGCTGCCGCTCGTCGCGGGGGTGGTGTCGCAGGGGGAGTGGGACGAGATCGGTGACGCGGCCAGCGCCGCCGTACCCAAGAGCAAGCTGTTCACCGTCCTCGGGATGATCCTCAAGGAGACGGACCCGGGCGAGCAGATCCTGATCATGGGCCACCTGCCGCTGCCGCCCCGGGTGCTCTGGCGGGCGGTCGGCGAACGCAACTTCCACCGCCTGGAACAGCGCCTGGCGGCGGCGGTGGGCCATGGTTAGGCCGCTTCTGCTCGGCGAACACGGTGGACCCCGGCCGGTTCCGGGTCGTGGTCCGTGCGCTTCGGGCGGACGGCACGCCGTCCCTAACTGCGGTACACGCGCAGGTCCGAGACCTCGTACGACATCTCGGAGACGTCCGGATCGGGGGCCGGGTGGTAGCGGCCCGCGCACACGGAGAGGTTCACGATGAGGTACGCCCGCCAGCGCCGGCCCACCCCGCTGTGGTCGGAGTACGCGCGGGTGCCGTTGACCCACCAGGTGACCGTGTTCGCACCGAACTTGACCTTGAGGTCGACCCATGCGCCCGGTCGGATGGCGGGGTCGTGGAAGTAGTGCGAGCCCCCGCCCCGGACGTGGTTGGAGAGTTCCAGCAGGTCCGGGTTGTCGGGGTGGTACTCGAAGACGTCGACCTCCTGGCCGCCGTCCCGCCAGGTCCAGATCGCGGGCCAGGCGCCGAGCGCCTCCGGCAGTCGGACCCGGGCCTCCAGCACGTCCTCGGCGCGCAGCAGGAAGCCCTCGTCGCTGCCTTCGGTGGTCAGCAGTCCGGAGTCCCAGTTGCCGTCCGGCCGCCGTGTGGCGCGGAAGGCCCCGCCGCGGCTGTAGGAGGGGTCGTCGACCAGATGATCGAGTTTGTTGTCGCCCGGATTGACCGGGCCGTTGTCGGGGAAGGCCGAGGTCCGGCCGGCGACCCAGCGGGTGGTCGATCCGAAGTCGGCGGAGAAGACGAGGGTGCGGGAGCGCCGGAACGGGGCGAGGAGTTGGGAGATCACACCGCAGCTCTGCCCAGGACGCGCCGTCCGCATTCCGGCGATCTTTGTCGAAATGCGGACGGCAGGGGCGCTTCAGGGCACTTCCGGCGGACGGTGCGCCGCCCCGCCGCCGCGGCGCACCGGCGCACGTGGGTCAGGAGCCGGACTGCTGCCGGCGCTCGGCCTGCTCGGCCTGCTTCTCCTTGATGCGGACCGCTTCCTTGCGGACGTCGGCCTGGGTGGCGCGCTCCTTCTGGAGCCACTCCGGGTTCTCCTGCTTCAGCGCGTCGATCTGCTCCGTGGTGAGGGCCTCGGTGACCCCGCCGCGCGCGAGGCCGGCGATCGAGACGCCGAGCTTGGACGCGACCACGGGCCGGGGGTGCGGGCCGTTGCGTCGCAGTTCCTGCAGCCACTGGGGCGGCTCGGCCTGCAGCGCGTTCAGCTCGCTGCGGGTCACGACACCCTCCTGGAACTCAGCGGGGGTGGCTTCGAGGTACACACCCAGCTTCTTCGCCGCGGTGGCGGGCTTCATGGTCTGGGTGGTCTTGTGCGACGTCATGGGGTCAAGGGTATCGAGCGTGTGCGCTACTTCTGACCACGGCCGGTAACCTGGGCGGGTGACAGGCTCGGAAGCATCTCCCACGGCATCGCCCACGGCGTCTCCCTCGTTCCGGCTCGCGTACGTCCCCGGAGTGACGCCCGGCAAGTGGGTGCGGATCTGGAACGAGCGCCTGCCCGACGTCCCGCTGACCCTCCTCCAGGTGTCCGCGGCCGAAGCCCCGGACGTCCTGCGGGGCAGCGGCGCCGACGCCGCCTTCGTACGGCTGCCGATCGACCGGACGGGGCTGGCCGCGATCCCCCTCTACACCGAGAACACGGTCGTCGTCGTCCCGAAGGACCACCTCGTGGCCGCCGTGGAAGAGGTCTCCACCGAGGACCTCGCCGACGAGATCGTGCTGCACCCGCTGGACGACACGCTGGCCTGGGAGGGCCTGCCCGGGCGGCCCGCGCTGGAGCGCCCCGACACGACGGCGGACGCGATCGAGCTGGTGGCGGCCGGGGTCGGCGTCCTCGTCGTCCCGCAGTCCCTCGCCCGGCTGCACCACCGCAAGGACCTCACGTACCGGACGGTGACGGACGCCCCGCAGTCCCGGGTGGCCCTGTCGTTCCTCGAACTCGACGGTGAACCCACCGACCTGGTCGAGGAGTTCATCGGGATCGTGCGCGGCCGGACCGTCAACAGCACGCGCGGCCGCGGCGCCCCGACCCCGCCGCAGCCCAAGCAGCGCAAGCGGCCCGACGCGGCGGGCGCGGGGCGGGGGTCCGGGGCCGGGAAGTCGGGCGGCAAGAACCCGCGCGGCGGCTCCGGCGGCGCGAAGGGCGGCGCGAAGGGCGGCAAGGGCGCGAAGAGCGCCAAGGGCGGCAAGCCCCGCCGCCGGCCGTAGCGGCGGCCGCCCGGGGCCGCATACGGTCACACGCGGTGACCGTCCGAGCGTCGCGGGTCGCTGGTCGCCGATCCTGACCAGCTAGTCGCCGATCCTGACCAGGGCGAGCGTGATGTTGTCGGGGCCGCCGGCCCCGATGGCGGCTCTCCACAGCTCGAAAGCCGCCTTGCCGTCGTCGTGCACCCGCAGCAGCTCTTCGAGCTCCTCGGGCGGTACCGGATCGGTCAGGCCGTCCGAGCAGACCAGGTAGCGGGCTCCGGCCGACAGTGGCTCCGTCGACACGTGCGGGGTGATCCCGATGTGCCGGCGGGCGCCTCCGAGCGCCTGGGTCAGCACGGACGTGGTGCGCTGCCCCGGTTCCAGCGGCGGATTGTCGTCCACGCTCACCTGCCGGACCTCCTGCGCCGTGGCGTCGAGCACCCGGCTGTCGCCGACGTTGAACGAGATCAGCGAGTCCTCCAGGACGACCGCACCCGCCACGGTGGTGCCCATGGCGGCCAGCTCCGGATCGCTGCCGCCGGCCGCGTGGACCGCGTGGTTGCACAGGGCGAGCGCCTCGCGGACGGCGCCCTCGCTGTCCAAGGAGGGCCCGAGCACCGCCAGTTCGCGCACGACCAGCGCACTGGCCACCTCACCCGCCGGCTGTCCGCCGATCCCGTCGGCGACCGCGACGACGAGCGGCGAACCGAGCGGGAACACGAAGGTCTGCGGATTGCGGGTCACACCGGCGCACAGCGTCCACGGCCCGACGACGAGGCTGTCCTCGTTGTGGTCGCGTACCAGCCCGGCATGGCTGAGGGCGCTCACGGCTATGTACGTCATCGCACCCCCATTGTCCCGCCGCCGGCCCGCCGGCGCGCTACTCGGGCTCCCGGCCCCCGCCCCCGCCGAGCGCCTGCCGCTCCATGAGCCGCATGACGTCCTTCGCGGTGACGATCCCCACCAGCCGGTCCGCGTCCACCACCAGGAGCGGCAGTCCGGTCCCCGGCCGCAGCGCGTCCAGGACCTCGCCCAGCAGATCGCCCGCGGCCGCCACCGCGCACCGCTCCAGCGGTGTCGCCACGTCCCGCACGCGCACTTCCTCGCGCTGCGCCCGCGGGAGCCGGGCCAGCCCGCGTACGTGCACCACCCCGCTGGGGCGGCCGTCGAAATCGATCAGCGGCAGGGCGGAATGCCGGGAGCTCACGACCACCTCGTCGATGAACCGCCGCACGCTCAGCCAGTCGGCGCCGGTCGCCACCGGGCTGGACATGGCATCGGCCACGTGCACACCCCGTAGCCCCGTCCGCAGCACGGCGTGCTGGCGCTCCGCGCCCGCGACGAACGTGATGAAGAGGCCGATGAAGACGAGCCACAGCCCGCTCGACGTCCCGCGCAGGAAGGAGATCCAGCCCACCGCCGTCAGCAGCACGCCCATGACCTGCCCCATGCGCGAGGCCGCCCGGTCCGCCCGGTCCCGGTCGCCCGTACGCCACCACAGCAGGGCCTGGAGCACCCGCCCGCCGTCGAGCGGCGAGGCCGGCAGCAGGTTGAAGACGGCGAGGAAGAGGTTCGTCCAGCCGAGCCAGACCAGGACGGCGGCGGGCACCGCCCAGCCGGGCAGGGAGTGCAGCCCGATCCCCGCGCCGACCGCGGCGCCGCCGATGACCAGGCTGGTGAGGGGGCCGCTCACCGCGACCGCGAAGGCCGCCGGGGCGGTCTGCGGCCGGCCCATCCTGGTCATCCCGCCCAGCGCCCACAGGGTGACGTCCTCGACGGAGATCTTCTTCCGGCGGGCCGTCGCGGCGTGCGCCGTCTCGTGCAGGAGCAGGCTGCCCATCAGCAGCAGGGCCCCCACGACACTGGCGGCGGTGTACACGGCGTTCGAGCGCCCCGGAGTCCACACGGGGAGGGTCTGGCGGCCGAGGCCGTACGCGAACAGCACCACGAGCAGCGGCACGCTCCAGTGCATGCGCAGCGGCACTCCGACGACACGTCCGATGGGGACCGAGCCGTTCATCTTCGTCTCCTGCCGGCTCGGCAGTGGGTCCACCCCCCATTGTCGCCCCGGGACGGCGGACCCGTACCCGGAGCGACCGGTGCCGCGGGGCTCAGGCCTCCGTGGCGGCCGGAGCGGCCAGGGCCCCGTCGAGCTCCCACGCGTGCCGCTTGTACTCGCGCAGGAAGTCGCCGTGGTCCTCCCACTGGCGGGCGATACCGCGCAGCACGTCCCAGTGGTGCTCCACCGACTGGTCGATCACACGGCGCAGTGCCGGCTCGGCCGTCGCCCGCTTCTCGATGAGCCCCTTGACCGCGGAAGCCTCCAGCACGGCGTTGCGCAGCGCGCGCAGCGCCCGGGAGGTGTCGTCCATCGCGAAACCGCGCTCGCTGCCGGTGGCCTCGTCGAACAGCGGGGTCAGCCGCGCCTCGATGAATGCGGTGATCCGCTCGAAGTGCTGCACGTCCATCGGGGCTCCATCTCGTCTGCTTCCGGGCGCCGCGGCTGCTCGCCGGCGCGGATGCAGAATATCCGCTCAAGATCCGGTGCCGGCGGGCGGCGGTCCCGGAATGCCGCGAAGGCTTCCCCCGCATTCCCCATTGCGGCGTGTCCTCACGGTGTTACCTTCCGTGTCGTCGGCGCGTGCGTCGCACTTTTCGGTCGGGGGCGGGGGGAATGGTGAGCGCAACGACGGAGCTCGGCCATGTGGAAGGGACCGACGCTTTTCTACGGCACATGATCTGGCGGTACCCGGACCTGCGGCAGCCGGTGGTGGCCCTGCTCGGCCCCCGGCAGTCGGGCAAGACCAGCATGCTCCGCTCCCTGTCCCAGGGGTGCGGCTCCACGGTGGTCCACGCCCACCTCGACTTCCACGAGACGCCGCTCGACCCGGTGTCCGCAGCGGCCCTCGTGGCCTTCCAGATGATGCGGGGGTGGGACACGCTGCGCCGCAGCCCCGTCTTCCACCGCTTCGCCCTCGGGCTGCTGGCCCTCAACGAGAACCTGGAGCCGGACCGTGCCCGGGCCACGGACCAGATCAGAGGGCTGATCCAGCAGTACACGCGGGGCACCCGCCGCGGCAGGTTCGCCACCCGGCTGGAAGAGGCGGTGGACGCCACGATGGACGTCGTGGCGACCGGCGTACTCAGCCCGCTCGTGCAGGGCCAGGCACGCGAAGTGGTCACCGCCGTACGGGACCGCGCCCGGCCGGTGATCGGATCGCTGCTCCAGAGCACCGCCCGCTGGGGCCTGCGCGACGCGCTGCGCTGGCACGTCGGCATCCCGGAGGCGGAGGCCGCCGGCTCCCTGGACGCGCTGATCAGGCTGAGTTCCGCCTCGCGCTCGGCCGCGGTCGGGCCGCTGCTGGCGGCGTTCCTCGCCGATGCCAAGGACCAGGCGGAACGGCATCCGGCGCTGCGCTCCGCCTGTTCCTGCGAGCTGCCGCAGGAATACGCCGGCCGGGCCGCCCGGCACGACCACGCGTGGGTCCTCTTCGTGGACGGCGCTCAGACCCCGGCCGGCCGGCGGTTCCTCGCCGCGCTCGTCGCCGCCCGCATACGCAACGAGCAGAACGAGCCGGGCGCGGGCGCCGCCGCCGACCCGCTCGTCGTCCTCGCCGCCTGCGACCAGTGGCAGCCGGAGTGGACCACCCGGTGGTGCGAGCCCTGGCGCACCACCCCCCTGCCGGACACCCCGCAGCGCAGGGTCCCCCTCCTCACCCGTGCCACCCGTACGCGCTGGACCCGGCAGGAGGAGGCCGGCGCCGGACCGGACCCCGCCTCGGCCGCGCACTACTGGTACCCGGTGTGGCTCGACCCGATGTCCGAGGAGCGGGTCTCGTACGTCACCGGCGACACCGCCTCCCTGGCCGCGCCCGTCGCGGCGTCCGTCGTCCACGCCCTCACCGGCGGCCACTGGGGGGCGGCCCTCGCCCTCCAGGACCAGCGCGAGGGCACGCCGCCGGACGCGGATGCCGCGGTACGGGACAGACCCCTGCCCGCCGCGGTCGACGCGAGCGGCAGACCCTTGTGGGCGCGTGCCCTGGAAGCCTGCCTCCCCGAAGGGCTCGCCGCGCCGGCGCCGGGCCGGAGCGCCCCGCCGCCCGCGGTCCTGGCGGCCGCCTACCTGGCGGACATGCGCACCGCCGACGACCCCCGCGTCCCGCCGGACATGGCGGACCTGCCGCGCAGCCTGGAACTGCTGCGCCGCAACCTGTGGGTCAGCACCTTCCACCACCGCCCCTCGCGGATCCGCGAAGTCGGCTGGGGCGACGCGGACAGACCCCCGGTACTGCACCCCTGGCTGAGCCGCTGCGCGCTCACCGCCCTCTCCGCCGCCGCGCCGCCGGACGCCGCCGACGACGCCGAAGGGGGACGCCCCGCCGACCCGTGGCACGAGGTCTTCACCCGCCAGGCCCAGGCCCTGGCCTCCCTGGCCGCCACCCACAACGGCTCGGGCGGCGGCGTCGCCCGCGAGGAACAACAGCTCTTCTACGACCTGGCCCTGGGCGCGTTCGCCCCCGTGGCCGGGGCACTGGCCAACCGGTTCGACCGGGACCACCGCGCCTGGGTGCGCCTCCTCGACTACCTGGCTTCGGCGCCGTGCCGCCTGGTCCACGAGCGCTCCGCCCAGGAGTCGTACGCGGTCCTCCTCGCCGGTGTCGAGGAGACCGGCCGGGACGTCGTGGCGGTCGCCACGGCCAAGCTCCTGGCCCTGCTGTGGCTGTACAACGATCCGCTCACCGAGCGCAGCCGGCGCTGGGACGCCCAGATCGAAGAGGGCTTCGAACGGCTCGCGCACAACTCCCGCCTGCTCGACGTCAGCGCCCTCCAGCAGGCGGGCGCGCTGTTCGCCTGACCCCTCCGCGCCACGCCGCCGCGTGGCCGTGCGCACCGCAAGGAGTCCTCATGCCCGCAGGTGTACGCAACCCCCGACTCGGCAGGCTGCGCCGCCATCCGGTGCTCTCACTGACCGCCGCCCTCCTCCTCCTGGCCGGTGCCGCATTCGGCGGGACATGGGGCTACCGCGTGCTGTTCCCGCCCGCCCTGTCGTGCGGGGCCGGGATGACCGCCGCCGGCAAACCGCCGGCGTGCGTCGGCGTGAACCTCGACAGCACGCCCTTCACCAAGGGCGAACCGGCGCGCATGCGCAAGCTGGAGGAGGCGGTCCGCACCGCCAACCAGGCGGTGAAGGGGAACTCCACCAGCGTCGTGCTGATGCTGAACCTCTCACCCGTGGAAGACGTGGACACGCTGACCTACGAATCGCTGTACCCCAACATCGAGGGGGCCTTGGCCGCCGTCTGGCGCGCCAACAACACGGCGGCGTACGGCAGTACACCCGGCGTCAAGCTGTACCTGGCCAACATGGGCAGCCAGTACGGGTCCTGGCACCAGGCGGTCGAGGCGGTCCGGAAGTACGCGGAGGCCGAGCACGTCTCGGCGGTCGTGGGCCTCGGCCAGAGCACCGAGCAGGCCCGGCAGGCCGCCGCGGCCATCTCCACCCAGCTGCACATCCCGGTCATCGGATCGACGGTCACCGGCAATTCCATGAACGTGGACCCCTCTGACCCGGCGGGCAAGCGGCTGATCCCCGACATGTTCCGGGTCTCGCCCACCAACTCCGACTCCGTCGTCGCGGCCGGCCAGTACGTGACGGGACTGCACCCGGCCGTGACCTCGCTCGCGGTGGTGGCCGACAGCGTCGCCGACGACGACTACACGGCCACGCTGGCGGCGGAGGCCAAGACCCGCTTCCAGGCACCGGGCCGCACGGTGACGGTGCTCCCGTACACCTCGCCCCGCAGCCTGCCGAGCGGGGCCGGCCGCCAGGACTACCTGGTCCAGCAGTTCAACCTGATGCACGCCAACCTTTGCCAGGCCGCACCGTCCGTCGTCTACTTCGCCGGCCGAGGCCGCGACCTCGGAGCCTTCGTGCAGAACTGGGTGCAGGGCACTCCCTGCGGCATCCCCCAGCTGCGCATCCTGGTCGGGGACGACGCCTCCGAGGCCATCCGCGACGACGCGGTCCTCAAGGGCGTGGCTTCCGGCCGGGTCACGGTGGCGTACACGGCCCTGGCCAGTCCGGACGAGTGGGGGACCGAATGCCCCGGATCGGACGCCAAGCGCAACTACGACCAGTTCTGGTCGGCGTTCACCGGGCGGCCCGACCCGTGCACGAAGCAGCCTCTGGCCACCACTCGGTCCGGCGCGACGCCCCTGTCGTTCGACCCCGCGGACCTCGCCAGCGGGCAGGCGATGCTCTCGCACGACGCCGCCGTCGCCGCGATCAGCGCGGCCCGGCACGACGAGGCGGGCCTGAAGAACCCGGGGCTGGAGACCGGCATCCTCCACCAGTTCTACTGCGCGCAGATGCTTCCGGGGGCGAGCGGCTGGCTCTCGTTCGGCGCCGACGGCAACCCGGTCGGCAAGCCCACCCCCATCGTCCAGCTCGGCCCGGACGGGACGACGGAGACGGTCACCCTCACCTGGCCGAGCTCCGCTCCCAACCTGAGCCTGCCTCAGCGGGGCGGCACGGGCGCCCCCGGCTGCTGACCGGGCCGGGACCGGTCGGTCCACCGGCGGGGCCGGTACCGGGCCCGGTCCACTGACGGAAGGTGTCAGTGGACCGGCCCTAGTCTGCGCGCATGATCGTGGAACTCAGGCAGTACACCCTGCACCCGGGCGCCCGGGACACCCTGATCGCGCTCTTCGAGCGCGAGTTCGTCACCGGACAGGAGGCGGCGGGCATCACCGTCGGTGGGCGGTTCCGGGACCTGGACGACCCTGACCGCTTCGTCTGGCTGCGCGCCTTCCCGGACATGGAGCAGCGCGAACGCTCGCTGCGCGCCTTCTACGGCGGCCCCGTCTGGCAGGAGCACCGGGACCGGGCCAACGCGACCATGGCGGACTCCGACGACGTCCTGCTCCTGCGGGGCCCGGGCTTCGCAGCCCCGGCCGGAGGCGGACCGGTCGCGGTGACCGTCTGCCACCCCTCGGCCCCGTCCTTCGCCGGTCACTTCGAGCGGGTCCTGCGGCCGAGGCTGACCGCCGCCGGCCGCGCGCCGATGGCGGTCCACCGCAGCGAGCACGCCCGGAACACCTTCCCCGCCCTGCCCGTACGCACCGGCGAGGACGTGCTGGTCTGGTTCACGGCCGGGGAGGCTCCGCCCCTCCCGGACCTTTCCGCGCACCTGGCCCGGGATCCGCACCACCTGCGGCTCGCCCCGGTCGGCTGACCCGGACCCCGTCGCGCCGCCCGGGCCCCGGCCGGCCGGGACCACCGGGCCGTGGCCGTCGCCCTTCCACCAGGTGGCGGCTCCGGGTGGCCACTTCCGGGTGACACCCCCGTAGGCCTCACCGGCCCGCGGCCTCGCGTGGTCGACGATCGCCAGCGGCCGTACCTGCCGCGGCCGCAGATCGCCGGGGGCCGGACGCTTGGGAGATCACGTGCACATCCTGCTCGCCGCCAGCGCGTTCAACAGTCTCACTCAGCGCGTACACGCCGAGCTGAGGGACCGCGGGCACAGCGTGGCGGTCGAGCTCGCCCTGCCCGGCGTCTCCCTCGCCGAAGCCGTCGACCGCCACCGGCCGGACCTCGTGCTCGCGCCCATGCTGAAGACGCCCATCCCCCGAGAGGTCTGGTCCGCCCACACCTGTCTGATCGTCCACCCGGGGCCCGTGGGTGACCGCGGGCCCTCCTCGCTCGACTGGGCCGTCACCGAGGAGGCGACCCGCTGGGGCGTCACGGTGCTCCAGGCCTGCGAGGAGATGGACGCGGGCGACGTCTGGGCCACCGCGGACTGCCCGCTGCCGCCCGTCGCCAAGGGCGACGCGTACCGCGGCGAGATCGCCGACGCCGCGCTGTCCGCCGTGCTGACGGCCGTCGCCCGCTTCGCCTCCGGCACCCACGTCCCCGAGCGGCAACGATCCGGCCGCGCCCGGCCGTACCTGCGCCAGGAGCTGCGCCGGATCGACTGGGCGAACGACTCCACGGAGCGCGTCGTCCGCGCGCTGCGCGCCGCCGACTCCCAGCCGGGCGTCCTGGACGAGCTGCTCGGCAGCCAGTGGTTCCTGCACGGCGGGTACGCCGAGGGCCGGCTGCGCGGCCGCCCCGGCGAGCTGATCGCCACCCGCGCGGGCGCGATCTGCCGGGCGACCGCCGACGGAGCCGTGTGGATCCCCGAGCTCCGGGCGCGGCGCATGCCCGGTGAGCCGGCCCCCGTCAAACTCCCGGCCACCCTCGCCCTCGGCGACCGGCTGCCGCCCCTCCCCGAGATCCCCGCGCCGCCGTACACCGCCGAGCAGGACGCGGACGGCGCGCGCACCTGGTCCGACATCACCTACCGCGAGCGGGGCGGGGCCGGCTTCCTCACGTTCTCCTTCCCCGGCGGCGCGATGAGCACGGCGCAGTGCCGGCGCCTGCTCGCCGCCTACCGGGAGGCCTGCACCCGGCCCGTCTCCGTCCTCGTGCTCGGCGGCGGACGCGACTTCTTCTCCAACGGCATCCACCTCGGCGTCATCGAGGCGGCCGCCGACCCGGCCGAGGAGTCCTGGGCCAACATCAACGCGATGGACGACCTGGTGGAGGCCGTCCTGACCACCACCGACCGGTTCGTGGTGGCCGCGCTCGGCGGCAACGCGGCCGCCGGCGGGGCCATGCTGGCCCTCGCCGCCGACGAGGTCTGGTGCCGTACGGGCGTGGTCCTCAACCCGCACTACCGGCTGATGGGCCTGTACGGATCCGAGTACTGGACCTACACGCTGCCCCGCCGGACCGGAACCGGCGTCGCCGACCGCCTCACCGCCGATGCCCTGCCGATCAGCGCCGAAGCCGCCCGCCGACTGGGGCTGGTCGACCGTACGATCGACTGCGCCCCGCAGGCCTTCGCCGACGAGACCTCCCGGCTCGCCGTCCGCGTGGCGGACTCGCCCGCCATCCTGTCCCGGATCGCCGGCAAGAAGGCCCGCCGCGACGCCGACGAGAGCGTCCGGCCGCTCGCCGCCTACCGGGAGGCGGAGCTGGCGCGGATGCGGGAGACCTTCTTCGACCCGCAGGCCTCGTACCACGCCCTGCGCCGCGCCTTCGTACGCAAGGAGCCGGCCGACCGCACCCCGGCCCACCTGGAGCGGACCGTGCCCGGACGGCGCACCGCAGCCCTGCCCTCCCGGCGGCCCCCGGTCACTGGACCGGCCGTACAAGACAGGGCACCGGGCCCGGCCGGCTGCTAGCAAGAAGGGTGAGGCCGGCGCGGAGCACCTGCCCGTCCGCCCCGTCCCCGTTGCACCCCCTCCGCGTCCCCGCCCCACCCACCCCCCCCGCATCCCTTCCCAAGGAGCGATCCTCATGGATGCAGCAACGCCGAGCACGGCAGTAGAGGACCCCCCGATCCACATCCTCTGGATCAACGCCGGACTGAGCTGCGACGGCGACTCGGTGTCCCTGACGGCAGCGATGCAGCCCAGCATCGAGGAGATCGTCATGGGCGTCCTCCCCGGACTGCCCAAGATCGCCGTGCACTGGCCGCTGATCGACTTCGAGTGCGGACCGGTCGGAGGCGCCGACACGTTCATCGAATGGTTCTTCAAGGGGGAGCGCGGGGAGATCGACCCCTTCGTGCTCGTCGTCGAAGGCTCCATCCCCAACGAGAAGATCAAGCCCGAGGGGTACTGGTGCGGCTTCGGCGACGATCCGGAGACCGGCCAGCCCATCACCACCAGCGAGTGGATCGACCGCCTCGCGCCCAAGGCCCTCGCCGTGGTCGCGATCGGCACCTGCGCCACCTACGGCGGCATCCACGCGATGGAGGGCAACCCCACCGGGGCCATGGGCGTACCCGACTACCTCGGCTGGGACTGGACCTCGAAGGCCGGCATCCCGATCGTGTGCGTCCCGGGCTGCCCGATCCAGCCGGACAACTTCTCCGAGACCCTGACCTACCTGCTCTACCAGGCGGCGGGCTCCGCGCCGATGATCCCGCTGGACGACAAGCTGCGCCCCACCTGGCTGTTCGGCGCCACCGTGCACGAGGGCTGCGACCGGGCCGGCTACTACGAGCAGGGCGAGTTCGCCCAGACCTACGACTCGCCCAAGTGCCTGGTCAAGCTCGGCTGCTGGGGCCCGGTCGTCAAGTGCAACGTGCCCAAGCGCGGCTGGATGAACGGCATCGGCGGCTGCCCCAACGTGGGCGGCATCTGCATCGCCTGCACCATGCCGGGCTTCCCCGACAAGTTCATGCCGTTCATGGACGAGCCTCCGGGCGCGAAGGTCTCCGCCACCGCCAGCGGGGTCTACGGCACGCTGATCCGCAAGCTCAGGTCGATCACCGAGCACACCGTGGACCAGGAGCCCAAGTGGCGCCATCCGGGGCGGCAGTTGACCACCGGCTACCGCAAGCCCTGGTGACCGCGCCACCCGCGGCCCCGCGTCCACCCGGCCCGCACCCCACCGCTGCGCCTCTCCCAACCTCCAGCTCCCGTCTCCAAGAAGGGTCACGGCAGACAAGATGACACCGAAGACGAAGGCGGCCGGTGACGGCAGCGGCCTGGTGGAGATGGCCTGGGATCCGATCACCCGGATCGTGGGCAGTCTCGGCATCCACACGAAGATCGACTTCAAGCAGAAGAAGGTCGCGGAGTGCTACAGCACCTCGTCCGTCTTCCGCGGCTACAGCGTTTTCATGCGCGGCAAGGACCCCCGCGACGCGCACTTCATCACCAGCCGCATCTGCGGCATCTGCGGCGACAACCACGCCACGTGCTCCGTCTACACCCAGAACATGGCGTACGGGGTGAAGCCGCCCCACCTCGCCGAGTGGATCATCAACCTGGGCGAGTCGGCGGAGTACATGTTCGACCACAACATCTTCCAGGAGAACCTGGTCGGGGTCGACTACTGCGAGAAGATGGTCCGCGAGACCAACCCCGGCGTCCTCGAACTCGCCGAGCGCACCGAGGCCCCGCACGCCGGCGACCACGGCTACCGCACCATCGCCGACATCATGCGCTCGCTCAACCCCATCGAGGGCGAGTTCTACCGCGAGGCCCTCCAGGTCAGCCGGTACACCCGAGAGATGTTCTGCCTGATGGAGGGGCGCCACGTGCACCCCTCCACCCTCTACCCGGGCGGCGTCGGCACCATCGCCTCCGTCCAGCTCTTCACGGACTACATGAGCCGCCTCATGCGGTACTGCGAGTTCATGAAGCGCGTGGTCCCGCTCCACGACGACCTCTTCGACTTCTTCTACGAGGCCCTGCCCGGGTACGAGGAGGTCGGCCGCCGGCGCGTCCTGCTGGGCTGCTGGGGTGCGCTCAACGACCCCGAGTACTGCGACTTCACATACGCCAACATGACCGACTGGGGACGGAAGATGTTCGTCACCCCGGGCGTGGTGGTGGACGGGAAACTGGTCACCAACGACCTCACCGAGATCAACCTCGGCATCCGCATCCTCCTCGGCAGCTCGTACTACGACGACTGGCAGGGCCAGGAGAAGTTCGTCACCCACGACCCGCTCGGCAACCCGGTCGACGCCCGCCACCCGTGGAACCAGCACACCATCCCGGCCCCGCAGAAGCGGAACTTCGACGACAAGTACAGCTGGGTGATGTCCCCGCGCTGGTTCGACGGCAAGGACCACCTCGCCCTCGACACCGGCGGCGGCCCCATCGCCCGCCTGTGGTCCACCGCCCTGTCCGGGCTCGTCCACACCGACTACGTCCAGGCCACCGGCCACAGCGTGGTCATCACCCTGCCCCGCACCATGACCAAGCCCGAGACCCGCTTCGAGTGGAAGATCCCGCAGTGGAGCAACGCGCTGGAGCGCAACCGCGCCCGCACGTACTTCCAGGCGTACGCGGCCGCCATCGCGCTGCACTGCGCCGAGAAGGGCCTGGCCGAGGTCCGCGCCGGACGCACGCAGACCTGGGAGAAGTTCGAGGTCCCGGACGAGTCCATCGGCGTCGGCTTCACGGAGGCCGTGCGCGGCGTGCTCTCGCACCACATGGTGATCCGCGACGGCAAGATCGCCAACTACCACCCGTACCCGCCCACCCCGTGGAACGCCAGCACCCGCGACACCTTCGGCACCCCCGGACCGTACGAGGACGCCGTCCAGAACACCCCGATCTTCGAGGAGAACTCCCCGGAGAACTTCAAGGGCATCGACATCATGCGCGCCGTGCGCAGCTTCGACCCCTGCCTGCCCTGCGGCGTCCACATGTACGTCGGCGGCGGCAAGACGGTCAAGCAGATGCACGTGCCCACCGGCCTGAGCGGACTGGGCGGATGAGCGCGACGGTGACCGACGCCCATGACGCGGGCCGGCGGGTGGACGAGGTCCTCGACCGGCTGGCCGCCTCCGGCGACCGCGAGGCCTGCGCCGCGGCCGAGGAACTGGTGCGCGTGCTCATGGACTTCTACGGGGCCGGGCTCGCCCGCATCGTGGAGCGGCTCGGCGTGGAGCGCCTCGGCGGGCTGCTGGACGACGAGCTCGTCGCGAGCCTGCTCGCCCTGCACGACCTGCACCCCGAGGACGTCCACACGCGGATCGCCCGCGCCCTGGACACCGTACGGGACCCCGTGGAGCTGATCGGCTTCGATGCGGCCACCGGGGTGCTGCGCCTGCGGTCCGCGCCGGGCGGCGGCTGCGGCTGCGGTTCCGGCGGCGACGCCGTGCCGCAGGCCGTCGAGGACGCCCTGGCCTGCTTCGCGCCCGAGGTGACCTCGGTGGAGCTCGAAGCGGCCGAGCCGCCCCTGCCCCTGCTCCAGATCGGCACCCGCCCGCAGGCCCCGGCGCGGGCCCGGTGAACGCGCCGCAGCCCTGGGCGACGGCGGAGCCGGCCGCCGGCTCCGCCGGGCCCCTTCACCAGGCCGGGCCCCCCCACTCAGCCGGGCTGCGCGGCGCGCGCGGCCTGCGCCGGTTCACGGGGCCCCGGCCGCCCCGGCCCGAACGCTGCGAACTGTGCGCGGTGGCGGTCCCCGAGGACGGCCACCGCCACCTGGTGGAGATCGAGAAGCGGGCACTGGTCTGCGCCTGCACCGCGTGCGCCCTCCTCTTCGACCGGCCCGGCGCCGCCACCGGGCGCTTCCGCGCCGTCCCCGACCGCTACCTCACCGACCCGGAACACCGGCTCGGCGAGGGCGCCTGGGAGCAGCTCCAGATCCCGGTCGGCGTGGCCTTCTTCTTCCGCAACGCCGCCCTCGACCGGCTGGTCGCGCTCTACCCGAGCCCGGCCGGCGCCACCGAGAGCGAACTGGACCCGGCGACCTGGCAGGACGTACTCGGTGGCGGGGCGCTCGCCGCGCTGCTCGAACCCGACGTGGAGGCGCTGCTGTTGCGCCGGACCGAGGGCCGCACGGAGTGCTACCTCGTCCCCATCGACGTCTGCTACGAGCTGGTGGGGCGGATGCGGCTGCTGTGGCAGGGATTCGACGGCGGGGCCGAGGCCCGCGCCGCGCTGAACTCCTTCTTCGCGCAGGTGGAGCGCAAGGCCAAGGTCCCTGCCGGGGCGGGGGAGGGGCGGCCGTGACCGATTTCGCCTTCGCCTGCACCGGGGTGCGCGCCGACCCGTACGCGGCCGGCCCCACCCTGGTCTTCCGGCTGCGCATCACCACCGCCGCCGACGAGCGCGTCCACGCCCTCGCGCTGCGCTGCCAGATCCGCATCGAGCCGGCCAAGCGCGGCTACGGCGCCGGCGAAGCCGCCGCGCTCCACGACCTGTTCGGCGAGCGGGCCCGCTGGGGGACCACCCTCCAGCCCCTCCAGTTCGCCCAGGTCTCGGTGATGGTCCCCAGCTTCACCGGGGAGACCGAGACCGACGTCGTCGTGCCGTGCTCGTACGACATGGACATCGCCTCCGGCCGCTACCTCAGCGCCCTGGAGGACGGCGAGGCACCGCTGCTCATGCTGTTCTCCGGCACGGCCTTCACCGGGGCGGGCGGCTTCCGGGTCGAGCCCGTTCCCTGGGACCGTGAAGCCCCGTTCCGGATGCCCGCCGAGGTGTGGCGGGAGATGGTCGAACAGCACTTCCCCGGCTGCGGCTGGCTGCGGCTGCCCCGGGACACCATGGCGGACCTGCTCGCCTACCGCTCCCGCCACGCGCTCGCCTCCTGGGAGGCGACCGTAAGGACCCTGCTGGACGCGGCGTCGACCGCCGAGCCGCCGCCCCCGGACCCCGCCTGGGCCGGCGCGGTACTGCCGCGGGCCGCCGAGAGGACCGCGCCATGACGACGACGGCCCTGCCCGACTCGCGCTTCGCCGTCGCCCGGCAGGTGGCCGACGCCGTCCTCTTCGAGGGCTACGTCCTCTACCCCTACCGGGCGTCGGCGGCGAAGAACCGGCTGCGCTGGCAGTTCGGCGTCCTGGTTCCGCCCGCATGGGGCCCCGCGCACGGCGAGCACTCGTTCCAGCGCACCGAAGTGGTCATGGAACCGCGCGGCGCGGCCACCCTCGCCGTCGAGCTTCGCTTCCTGCACGCGCAGCGGCGTACGGTCGAAGAGGTCCGCGCCGACGGCTCGTTCGCGACCGTGCCCGAGCTGCACCTGCCCGACCGCGTCCTGGTCCCCTGGGACGAGGGGACGGAGGAGCGGGTCGAAATGGTGGTGCCGGTCGCCGAGTTGGAGGAGGGCGAGGTCTGCCTGCCCTTCGTCCGGCCCGCCCGTGAGGAGACCGAGCCCGTCCTCGGCGCCGACGGCCGGGAAGTGGGCCGCCTGGTGCGGCGCACCGAGCGTGCCGACGGGGTGCTGCGGCTGCGCGCGGAGCAACTGGACGTCCCGTACCGGGCGTTCAAGCTCACGGCGGTGGTCGAGAACACGAGCGACTGGACACCGGACGCGGCCGGCGCCGATCGCGACGTCGTACTGCCCCGCTCCCTGGTGGCGGCCCACCTCCTGTTGGGGCTCAGCGCCGGGTCCTTCCTCTCGATGACCGACCCGCCCGAGTGGGCCAAGGCCTCCGTCGCCACCTGTGCCAACCGGCACACCTGGCCCGTCCTCGCCGGCGAACCCGGCAGCAGCGACGTGGTGCTCTCCTCTCCGATCATCCTGGAGGACCACCCCGGCATCGCGCCCGAGAGCATCGGGGCCATGTACGACGCCACCGAGATCGACGAGATCCTCGCCCTGCGCACGGCGGCCCTGACCGACCAGGAGAAACGGGAGGCCCGCGGCACCGACGCCCGCGCGGCCGCCGTCATCGACATGGCCGACACCATGCCGCCCGAGGTGCTGGAACGCCTGCACGGCGCGGTCCGGGCGCTCCGCGAGATCACCGACCCGGGTGCGCCCACCCCCGAATCGTTCACCGAACTGTTCGACGAGGACGCCGTGTTCAAGCCGGATACCCCCTGGTGGGACCCGGCGCACGCGGATCCCGCCGACCCGGCCCGCGACCGGATCCTGATCGACGGGACCTCGGTGGGCCCCGGCAGCCGGGTGCTGCTGCGCCCGGGCCTGCGGCGCACCGACGCCCAGGACCTGTTCCTCCAGGGGGCGGCGGCCCAGGTCGAGGCCGTCCTCCACGACGTGGACGGCGGAGTGCACCTCGCCGTCACCGTCGAAGGGGACCCGGGCGCCGACATCCGGCGCGAACAGGGCCGGTTCCTCTATTTCCAGCCCGACGAGGTCGCCCCCCTGGAGGGCGCGTGAGCGGCCGCGTCCTGATCGCCGGCATCGGCAACGTCTTCCTCGGCGACGACGGCTTCGGCGTCGAGGCCGTCCGGATGCTGGCCGGGCCCGGGCACACGCTGCCCGAGCACGTCGAGGTGGTGGACATCGGGGTACGCGGGGTCCACCTCGCCTACCAGCTCCTCGACGGCTACGACACGCTCGTCCTGGTGGACGCCACCGCCCGCGGCGGAGCCCCGGGCACCCTGTACCTGATCGAGGCCGCAGGGCCTGGCTCCCTCGCCCCGCAGGCCCCCGTACTCGACGGCCACCAGATGTCGCCCGACGCGGTGCTCGCCCTGCTGGACACCCTGTGCGCCGGAACCGGGACCGCGCCGCCCCGGCGGATCTGGGTCGTCGGCTGCGAACCCGGCTGTCTGGAGGAGGGCATCGGTCTGAGCGCCCCGGTGGCCGCAGCGGTTCCGGAGGCCGTACGGATGGTCCTGGACCTGGTCCGCCGCCCGGACGGCGAGCCGCTCGGAGAAGACAGGCCGCTCGACGAAGAACAGAGCGCCGCCGCCAACTGAGGAGAACCCCCATGAAGAAGGCCATCATCGGCGGCGCGGCCGCCGCCGCCCTCGTCGCCGCACTGTGCGTGGTGCTCCCCGACCTCCAGCGCTATCTGAGGATCCGCCGCATGTGACCGTGACCCGTGACCCGTGACTTGTGATCCCTGCGATCCCTGACGTGCGATCCCTGACGTGCGACCGCCCCGGCGCCCGAATGGCGTACGGGGCGTCGGCGCGTCGGCGTGCCCGAGCCCCCCGCACGGCGCCGGCCGGTCTAATGAGGCCCGGCAGGACGGAGTCCCATGCACGAGATGTCGATCGCCATGGCCGTGGTGGGCCAGGTGGAGGAAGCCGCCGTGGCCGGCGGTGCGACCGCCGTCACCTCGGTCCGCCTCCAGGTGGGAGAGCTGGCCGGGGTGGTCCCCGACGCCCTCTCCTTCTGCTTCGAACTGGCCTGCGCGGGGACGCTCCTCGAAGGCGCCGAGCTGGTGACGGAGCCGGTCGCCGCCCGCGCACACTGCCGTTCCTGTACGGACGACTGGGCGGTCGGCATGCCGCCCCGGCTGGTCTGCCCGGGCTGCGGGCAGGCGACGGAGGTCGAACTCCTCACCGGGCGCGAGCTGCAGATCCTCAGCGTGCACTGGGAGGACGGCCCCCGCCCCGGCGAAGACCGCCTCCGGACCACCGCCACCGCCCCCGCCCCCACCCGCGAACCGATCTCCGAGGAGCGCTGAACCATGTGCCGTGTGGTCGACCTGAAGCAGGCGGTCCTCGCCAAGAACGACTCGGCCGCGCACGCCCTGCGCGCCGAACTCACCGCCCGCGGCACCACGGTGGTCAACCTCCTCTCCAGCCCGGGCAGCGGGAAGACCGCCCTGCTGGAGCGCGAACTGGGCCTCGCGCGCCAGCGCGGCGTACCGGTCGCCGCGCTCACCGCCGACCTCGCCACCGAGAACGACGCGCTGCGGCTGGCGCGTTCGGGTGTTCCCGTCAAGCAGGTGCTCACCGACGGGCTCTGCCACCTCGAAGCGGCCATGCTGGGACGGCACCTCGACGGCTGGCTGCCCGAGGACACCCGGCTGCTGTTCGTGGAGAACGTCGGCAACCTCGTCTGTCCCGCCTCGTACGACCTCGGCGAGTCGCTGCGCGTCGTCTTGGCCTCGGTGACGGAGGGGGAGGACAAACCGCTCAAGTACCCGACGGCCTTCGGGCTGGCCCAGCTCGTAGTGATCACGAAGACGGACATCGCGCAGGCCGTGGAATTCGACGAGGCCGCCTTCCGCGCGCACGTCCAGCAGGTCAACCCCGGAGTGGAGGTGGTACTGACCTCGGCCCGCGGCGGCGAGGGCGCGGGCCTCCTGCTCGACCGGGCGCTGGCGGTGGGCGCCGGCGGCGCGGTGCACGCCCCGGTCATGGCCCAGCAGCCGCACCAGGCCCACACGCACCAGCACCACACGCACCAGCACCACGACCACGACCACGGCCACCACGCCGAGGATCAGGCGCACTCCGCCGCGGTGCCGACCCGCTGATGGAAGCCGTACAGCGCCGCCGGGTCATCGTGCGCGGAGTGGTGCAGGGCGTCGGCTTCCGGCCGTACGTGTACACCCGCGCGACCGGTCTCGGCCTCGCCGGGCACGTCACCAACACACCCGAGGGGGTCGTCGCCGAGGTCGAGGGCGCGCCGGCGGCCGTATCGGCCTTCTGCGAGCGGCTCGCGGCCGACGCCCCACCGCTGGCGGTCGTCGACACCGTCGACCACCACGAGGTCCCCGTATCCGGCGGCGCGGGCTTCACCATCGTGGCCTCCCGCTCCGGCGGCCTCGCCCGCACCCTCGTCTCCCCGGACGTGGCCACGTGCGCGGACTGCCTCGCGGAGCTGGCCGATCCGGCCGACCGGCGCCACCGCCACCCCTTCATCACCTGCACGCACTGCGGCCCCCGCTTCACCATCGTCACCGGACTGCCGTACGACCGGGCGCACACCACCATGGCCCGCTTCCCGATGTGCCCCGACTGCGCCCGCGAGTACGCCGACCCCGCCGACCGGCGCTTCCACGCCCAGCCGGTGGCCTGCCCCGCCTGCGGACCCCGGCTGCGCCTCCTCGCCGGATCGCCGCCGCGCGAGGCCGCCGGGGCCGACCCCGTGGCCGAGGCCCGCCGGCTGCTGGCCGACGGGGCGATCCTCGCGGTCAAGGGCCTCGGCGGCTACCACCTCGCCTGCGACGCCGCGCACGCCGGAGCCGTCGCCGAGCTGCGGCGCCGTAAGGCCCGCGGCGACAAGCCCTTCGCCCTGATGGCCCGCGAACCCGCCGACATCGAGCACCTCGTCCACCTCGGCCAGGCCGAACGGGCCCTGCTCACCGGGCCCGTCCGGCCCATCGTCCTGCTGCGCAGGCGCCCCGGAGCCCGCCCGCAGGAGCTCATCGCCGACGCCGTCGCCCCGGGCAGCCCCGACCTCGGCGTGATGCTCCCCTACACCCCCGTGCACCATCTGCTGCTCGGGCTCCCCGGCGACCCGCCCGGTCCCCGGCTGCTCGTCATGACCAGCGGCAACCTGTCGGGCGAGCCCATCGTCACCGACGACAGCGAGGCCCTGGACCGGCTCGCCCGGCTCGCCGACGCCTGGCTCACCCACGACCGGCCCATCCACGTCCCCTGCGACGACTCCGTGGTCCGGGTCTGCGACGGCGAGATGCTGACCCTGCGGCGCTCCCGCGGCCTCGCACCGCTGCCCCTCGCGCTGCCGCTGTCGGTGCCCGCCGCGCTCGCCGCCGGGGGCGACCTCAAGAACGCCTTCTGCCTCGGCGAGGACCGCAAGGCCTGGCTGTCGGCGCACATCGGCGACATGGACGACCTGGCCACGCAGTACGCCTTCGAACGCGCCGAGCAGCAGCTGGAATCCATCACCGGGGTCACGCCCGGGCTGCTCGCCGTGGACCGGCACCCCGGCTACCGCTCGGGCCGCCTGGTCCGCGGCCGGGCCGGCGGCCGACCGGTCCTCGGAGTCCAGCACCACCACGCGCACATCGCGTCCGCGATGGCCGAACACGGCACCAGCGGCACCCGCAAGGTGATCGGCGTCGCCTTCGACGGCACCGGATACGGCGACGACGGGGCGGTGTGGGGCGGGGAGGTGCTGCTGGCGGACTACGCCGGCTACACCCGGTTCGCGCACCTCGCCTACGTCCCGCTGCCGGGCGGCGACGCCGCCGTGCGCCGGCCGTACCGGATGGCCCTGTCCCACCTGCGCGCCGCCGGGCTCGACTGGGACCCGGACCTGCCCTGCACGGCGGCCTGCCCGCCCGAGGAACTGCGGCTGCTCCGGCGCCAGCTGGAGCGGAACCTGCACTGCGTGCCGACGTCCAGCATGGGCCGCCTCTTCGATGCCGTCTCCTCCCTGGCGGGCATCTGCCACCACGCCGGGTACGAGGCCCAGGCCGCCGTCGAACTGGAGGGCGCGGCGCTCACCGCGGGCGCGGGCGGCCCGGGGAGCGGCGCGGACGCCGGTCCGGGCTACGCGTTCGCCCTCCGGGCCCCCGCGCCCGGCGGCCGCGCAGCCCCGCTGGCCGCGGACCCGGCCCCCGTGCTGGCGGCGGTGGTCCGCGACGTACGCGCGGGTCTCGCGCCCGGCGTGGTCGCCGCCCGCTTCCACGCGGCCGTGGCCGATCTCGTGGGCACGCTGGCCGTCCTCGCCCGCGAGCGGCACGGCCTCGACACCGTGGCCCTGACCGGCGGGGTCTTCGCCAACACCGTGCTCTCCTCCGCCTGCGCCCGCCTGCTGCGCGAGCGCGGCTTCACCGTCCTGCGCCACCACCGCGTCCCGCCGAACGACGGGGGGCTGGCCCTCGGCCAGCTCATGGTGGCGGCCTGCGCCCCGCAACACCCACAGCAAGGAGAGGGCCATGTGCCTGGCGGTACCCGGCAGAGTGCTTGACATCGGGGAGAAGGACGGGACCCGCATGGCGACCGTCGATTTCGGCGGTGTGGTCAAGGAGGTGTGCCTGGAGTACCTGCCGGACCTCCAGGTCGGCGAGTACGCCATCGTCCACGTCGGCTTCGCGCTCCAGCGCCTCGACGAGGAGTCGGCCCGGCAGACCCTCGAACTCTTCGCACAACTCGGCATGCTCCAGGAAGAGTTCGGTGACCCCTGGGAACGGGCGGCGGCCGAGGCGGGCGTATCGGACTGGCCCTTCACGGAAGACATCGCGCAGCAGGAGGCGCAGCAGCAGTGAAGTACATCGAGGAGTTCCAGGACCCGGAGCTGGCGCGCCGCCTGCTCGACGACATCCACGCCACCGTCACCCGGCCCTGGGCGCTGATGGAGGTCTGCGGCGGCCAGACGCACACCATCATCCGGCACGGGATCGACCAATTGTTGCCTGAACAGGTCGAGTTGATCCACGGACCGGGCTGTCCGGTGTGCGTGACCCCGCTGGAGGTCATCGACAAGGCGCTGGAGATCGCCTCCCGCCCCGATGTCATCTTCTGCTCGTTCGGCGACATGCTCCGCGTGCCCGGATCCGGCCGCGACCTGTTCCAGGTGCGCAGCGAGGGCGGCGACGTACGGGTGGTGTACTCCCCTCTCGACGCCCTGCGGATCGCCCGGCAGAACCCGTCGCGCCAGGTGGTGTTCTTCGGCATCGGCTTCGAAACCACCGCGCCGCCCAATGCCATGACGGTCCATCAGGCGAAGAAGCTCGGGATCACCAACTTCAGCCTGCTCGTCTCCCACGTCCGGGTGCCCCCGGCCATCGAGGCGATCATGACCTCCCCGAGCTGCCGGGTCCAGGGCTTCCTCGCCGCCGGGCACGTGTGCAGTGTGATGGGCATGGGGGAGTACCCGGAGCTGGCCGCGCGCCATCGGGTCCCCATCGTGGTCACCGGGTTCGAGCCGCTGGACATCCTCGAAGGCGTACGCCGGGCGGTACGGCAGCTGGAGCGGGGCGAGCACACCGTCGACAACGCCTACGCGCGCGCGGTGCGCCCGGAGGGGAACCCGGCCGCCCTCGCCATGCTGGAGGACGTCTTCGAGGTCACCGACCGCGCCTGGCGCGGCATCGGCGTCATCCCCCGCAGCGGCTGGCGGCTGTCCGCCCGCTACCGCGACTACGACGCCGAGCACCGCTTCTCGGTGACCGGCATCGCCACGCAGGAGCCCGCCGAGTGCCGCAGCGGAGAGGTCCTCCAGGGTCTGATCAAGCCGCACGAGTGCGAGGCGTTCGGCACCACCTGCACCCCGCGCACCCCGCTGGGCGCCACGATGGTCTCCAGCGAGGGCGCGTGCGCCGCGTACTACCTCTACCGGCGCCTCGACCTCGCGCCGGCCGCCCGGACCGCACCGCTGGAGGCGAGCCCCGTTGTCTGAAGCCCTGTCCGACGCCGTACTCGACGTGACGGGCTGGACGTGTCCGGCCCCGCTGCGGGACCGCCCCCGGGTGGTGATGGGCCACGGAGGCGGCGGAGCGCTCTCCGCCGAGCTCGTCCAGCACATCTTCGCCCCCGCCTTCGGCGGCGAGGTGCTCGCCGGGCTCGGTGACTCCGCCGCGGTCACCCTGGGCGGGGTCCGCCTCGCCTTCTCGACCGATTCGTACGTGGTGCGGCCGCTGTTCTTCCCCGGCGGCAGCATCGGAGACCTCGCCGTCAACGGCACGGTCAACGACCTGGCCATGAGCGGCGCCCGTGCCGCCTACCTCTCGTGCGGGTTCATCCTCGAAGAGGGCGTCGAGCTCTCCGTGGTGGCCCGGGTCTCCGAGGACCTCGGCGCGGCCGCGCGGGCCGCGGGCGTCGAGGTGGCCACCGGCGACACCAAGGTCGTGGAGGCCGGCCACGGCGACGGCATCTACCTCAACACCGCCGGCATCGGGCTGATCCCCGACGGGGTGGACCTGCGCCCCCAGCGCGTCGTGCCGGGCGATGTCGTCATCGTCAGCGGGGAGATCGGCCTGCACGGCGTGGCCATCATGAGCGTCCGCGAAGGCCTCGAATTCGGGGTGGACGTCACGAGCGACTGCGCGCCGCTGGGCGGGCTCGTCCAGGCCATGCTCGCGGTCACCCCCGACCTGCACGTCCTGCGCGACCCCACGCGCGGCGGGCTGGCGGCCGCGCTGAACGAGATCGCGGCCGCCTCGGGCACCGGGGTCGTCGTCCACGAGGGCCGGGTGCCGGTCCCGGAGGCCGTCGGCAACGCCTGCGCGATCCTCGGCCTCGACCCGTTCTACGTGGCCAACGAGGGCAAGCTGGTCGCGTTCGTACCCCGGGAGCACGCCGACGCCGTCCTCGACGCGATGCGCGCGCACCCGCTGGGCCGCGGTGCCACGGTGATCGGCGAGGCGGTCGAGGCCCACCCCGGCCTGGTGGTGGCCCGCACCGGCCTCGGCGGGACCCGCGTGGTCGACCTGCCGATCGGGGAGCAGCTGCCCCGCATCTGCTGACGACGGGACGCGGCGCGGCGGCGGTCCGCGACCTCAGGGGAGCTCGGGGATGAAGGGGTGGTAGTCCTCCGTGGCCGCGGAGGGGAGGACGGCGTAGCTGGCCTCGGGGAGCTCGTTCCACACCCCGGGGAGGTCGCCGAGCGGTTCGGAGACCACCAGCCGCGTCGCGTCCGAGACCTCCCGCAGGAACGGCAGCTCCGGGTACAGCTGCCGGACCGTGTCGGCCCTGCTGCTGTAGAACAGCGAACGGGACGTGCCCGCGCTGGAGTAGCGGAAGGCCCAGACGCGCTCGCCGTCGCTGACCGCGATCGTCATCTGCATCGGGTCGGCGACGCCGTGCTCCTTGCCGACGCGCTCCACGAGCCCCGTCATCCGCGCGACCGCGCCAGGAGGGTCCTGGTCGAGGCCGTAGGTGACGGCCAGGTAGAACATCACCTCGGAATCCGTGGAGCCCTCGATGCACGGGAACAGCGCGGGGTCGACGGCCATGCACAGATCGCGCTGGAGGCGGTGGAAGTCGGTGATGGCGCCGTTGTGCATCCACAGCCAGCGGCCGTGGCGGAACGGGTGGCAGTTCGTCTGCTGAACGGCCGAGCCGGTGGAGGCGCGGACATGTGCGAAGAACAGCGTCGAGCGGACGTGCGCTGCCAGTTCCCGCAGGTTGCGGTTGTTCCAGGCCGGTCCGATGTCCCGGAAGATCGCCGGTGTGCCGTCGCCGTCGGCGCTGTACCAGCCGATGCCGAAACCGTCGCCGTTCGTCGACTCGACGCCCATCCGGGCGTGGAGGCTCTGATCGATCAGCGAGTGTTCCGGCTGGTAGAGAACAGCGTCGAGCAGCATCGGTGAACCGGAGTAGGCGAGCCAGCGACACATCCGCATCATCCCTCTCCTGCGCCCCGTACGAGCCTATCGCGGCCGCCCTCCCGCCGCCTCGCGCCTTGACGCACACGCCCTCCATGTGCTTTCGCCGAACGGGTGGCATCTCCCGCGCCGGACGCCGCGCCGGAGGGCGGGCGGCGGGCCGGTGCCGAGAGTCTGCGTGCACCGGCGCCACGGCCGTGTACGTGGCCGGCCGCGGCTGCGCGAAGGGGGCGCTCTTCGGGCTGTGCGGGTCCTGCTCGACCAGTACGGACCGGTGGACGGGCGCGGCCTCCACGGCAAGGCGTGCGCCCTGCCCCCGGGGGCCTGCTGTTCGCCCCGGCGCGGGCCTGGGGAAGGCGTTCGGCGAGGAGGCGGCGGGAACCGTGCTGCTGCCGGTGTTCCTCCTGGCTTCGGCGGTGGCCGGCCGCCCGGATCTTCCGGGGCGCGGGCGGGGCCCCCGAGCCCGGTGCTCACGGATGCCGAGACCAGTGGGGAGCGGGAGAACCGGATGGGAGCCGCGGAAGGCATCGAACCCGCCCCGGGTCGGGGCTCCGCGACTGCTCTTCCCGGGGTTGCTCGCCGGGGCGGTCCGGCGGTGGCGGAGAGTCTCGGCCACGGCGCGGCGCTCTTCACGGACCGGGCCGGGCACGCGGCCGCGGCGGCCGGCGGCGGGATCCCGGGCGGCGGTGCGGCGGCGGAAGCCGTCCCGGCGGAGTGGACCGCGAAGGGCGCGGTGCCTCGGCCCGGCCCCGGCGGGCCTGGCGTGCCTGCTGGCCGGGGCTGCCGAGGCCGCGCTGTGGTGGCCGGGCGGCGCGGGCCCCCGCAGGGCGGCGGCCGCCGCGGGCCGGCCGCCGCTGCGCCGCCTGCATCCGGTGCCGGTCGGGGACTACCTGGCCTGGCTGGCCGTGGGTGCGGCCGCCATGCTGCCGGAGTTGGCCTCACGGCCGTAGGAGCCCCTACAACCGCTCTTCCATCCGGATGGCCGACTCCAGGTCCTCGTGGGCCTTGCCCGCCGCGTCCTCGCCCCGACCCTGCCCTTCCTGGCCTGCCCGGCCTGCCCTTTCCTCCTGCTGCTCCAGCAGCGCCGCGGCGATCGCGTCGAGTTTGCGCTGGATCGCGTGTTCGGCGCGGCGCTCGGAGTTCTTCAGCAAGGCCAGCAGCAGCAGGGACACGGCGGCCATGGCGTCGCCCGCGAGGTGCTGCCACTCCGTGGACAGCCCCGCCAGGTGTACGACGACGAAACCGGCCACCAAGAGCACGCACAGTACGGAGAAGACGGCGGAACTCGTGAAATTGGAGGCGAGCTCGGCCAGCTTCTCGAAGCGGGCGGCGCGCCCCTCGTCGGCGCGTTCCGCCGGGTGCTGGAGGGCCATACCCAGCGCCTGCCCATCCGCGCCCTCCGCACACCCACCGCCGGCGTCCGGTCCCGCGGTGCCCGAATTCGGCCAGGGCGGTGCGGAACGGAGGTGTTGGCCGTTTCGCGTCCTTCCCAGCACGCACCCGCTGTGGTGGCATGTGCATGCCGAAATTCGCACTGGTTCCGGTTCCGGTTCTGCCGGACCGAATGAATGGAGAAACGACGATGTCGCTCCGCAGATTCACCGTCGGCGCGGCGGTCGCGGCGTTATGCGCCCTGACCGTACCCGCGCAGGCCGATACCGTGGACACGCCGCCCGGCAGAATCACCGTCGAGGTGGTCGGCGTCAACGGATCGGGATGCCCGCAGGGGACCGCGGGCGTCACCGCGGCCTCCGACAACACCTCGTTCAGCGTCACGTACAGCAACTACCTGGCCCAGGCCGGCGCCGGCTCCGGCGGCACCGAGTTCCGCAAGAACTGCCAGCTCGCCCTCCAGATCCACGTACCGCAGGGCTTCACGTACGCCATCGCCCGCGCCGACTACCGAGGCTTCGCCCACCTCCAGCGCGGGGCCTACGGCCAGCAGCGCGCGAGCTACTACTTCCAGGGCATGCCGCAGACGGCCCGTACGACCCACCAGTTCGGCGGACCCTACTCCGACGACTGGCAGGCGAGCGACCGGACCGAGTACCAGGACCTGGTCTTCGCGCCCTGCGGCGAGGAACGCAACCTCAACGTCAACAGCGAACTGCGGGTCTACGCGGGGACGTCGAACCCGCAGGCCCTGAGCTTCATGAGCATGGACTCGACGGACGGCAGCGTCAGCACGGTCTACCACTTCGAGTGGAAGGAGTGCCCGGCGGCGGCCGACGCGGCGTGAGCGCAGGAAACACCGATCGATGATCAGGAGTGACAACGATGTCTCATTCCCTGGCTCGTACCCTGCTCACCGGTGGCGCGGCGGCCGTGCTGATCGCCACGGCGGCGACCTCCGCCGGGGCCGCCGGACACACCCCGCAGATCACCGCCCCGCCCGACAAGATCGTGATCGAACTCGCCACCGTCAACGGGTCGGGCTGCCGCGAGGGCACCGCCGAAGTGGCCGTCGCACCCGACAACACCGCCTTCACGGTCACCTACAGTGACTATCTGGCCCAGGTGGGGCCCGGCGCGCCGCCCACGGCATTCCGCAAGAACTGCCAGCTCAATCTCCGCGTCCACGTTCCTTCGGGATTCACCTATGCGATCGTCCAGGCGGATTACCGCGGATTCGCATTCCTCCAGCCCGGGGCGTGGGGTCAGGAGCGGGCGAACTACTACTTCCAGGGAATGCCCCAGACGACCCAGCGCACCCATCAGTTCAATGGGCCGCACAACGACAACTGGCAGTCGAGCGACAAGACCGAGTACGCGGATCTGGTCTGGGCCCCGTGCGGAGAGAAACGTAACTTCAACATCAATACGGAACTGCGCGTGAATGCGGGCACGTCCAATCCGCAGACCGCCACGAGTTTCATGGCCATGGACTCCACGGACGCGAGCGTGAGCACGCTCTACCACCTCGCCTGGCAGGTCTGCCCCACGCCCAAGTAGTTCCCAGGGGGCTGCCCGCCCGAGGTCCCGTGCCGTACCCGGCGGATCCGCCGGGTACGGCACCGGGCCGCGTTGGCGCGTCGCTCACGTCAAGGGGCGCAGCCGGGTCGCGGTGTGGTGGGACACCGCCGGCAGGACGGCCGCCGAGACGGGGGCGTCGGAGGAGGTGAGGGCACTGCCGGCCTGCCAGGCCCGCCAGTCCAGGTTCCAGTCGCCGAAGCCGTTCTCGAACGGCGCCATCGGCTCGCCTTCGCTGTTCACCACCTGCACGATGTCCCCCTCCCGTACGGTCTGGAAGAACCAGGCGGCCTCCGTCGTGCTCATGCCCGTACAGCCGTGGCTCACGTTCTCCTCGCCCTGCGACGCGACCGACCAGGGCGCGGCGTGCACGTACTCGCCGCTCCACGTCACCCGCGTCGCGTAGAAGACCGGCAGGTCGTAGAACTCGCTCGTGCCGCGCTTGATGCCGACGGAGTCCCCGCGCATCCGGACCTGGTACTCCTTGCGCAGCACGACCTTGATGCCGCTGCGGGTCCGGAATCCCGCCTTGCCGGTGGTGACCGGGATCGTCCGGATCACCTTGCCGTTGCGGCGTACGGTCATCTCGTGCGCCTCGGCGTCGGTGACCGCCTCGATCCGGTCCCCGATGGTGAACTCAGTGGAGTCGGAGGGACCGCCGTAATCGCGGTCGCCCACCTCGACCCCGTCGAGACCGCTCGTCACGTGCACCTCGGCATGCGCCGGCCAGTACGTACGCGGCCGGTAGTGCAGCGTCGAATCGTCCACCCAGTGCCAGCCGCCCTCGACGGCCGGCTCCGAGGTGACCTGGAGCGCCCGCTCCACCCGGGCCCGGGCCGTCCGGTCGGCGGCGGGAACCGGCCGGCTCAGGGCGGCCGTCACGATCTGCCCCGCGCCGTACGTGCCGGGCCGCGGCCCGAACTCCACCGTGAGCCGGCCCTCGTCCGGGGGCGACGCGGTCCGGAACGCCATGGTGACGCCGACCGGGGTCCCCGCCGCGTCCTGGGCGCCGACCTGGACGGTGTAGAGCTCGCCGGCCCGCAGCGGCTCGGTGTTGGTCCAATGGCGACTCCTGGGGGCGAGTTCACCGCCCACGTAGCGCCCGTGGCCGTCGTGGACGGTGACGTCGGTGAGTTGCCCCGCCTCGGCGAGCGCGATCTCCAGCGGGCCGCCGGAGTTCGTGGGGAGGACGACCGTACGATCCGTTCCCCCGGCCTCCCGGGACGAGGGCCCGCGCAGGACCGACCCGGCTCCCCGGGAGGTTGCGCGCACGCGCTGCTGCCGCCAGCCGGTGCACAGGCCGTCCCGGAACGCCTCCAGGGCGCACCGCGCGGCGATGCCGCCGTCCCCCTGGTCCAGGGCCCGGCCCACGAGCAGGGTCACGGCGGCGTCCGGGGCGCCGGCCGGGCGCCCCGCGGCATCCTGCTCGGGCGCCCGGCCCGGGGCCGCGGCGACGACGAGTGCCGCGCCGGTCACGGCGGCCACCACGCTCCACGTCCTGGTGCCCGGTGCCCCCCGGGCCCGTCGTACGCGTCGTTCCTTTTGTGCACGGTGCGTCGATGACATCGCCACGCAGCCTTCCCAGCTCGCCCACGGCACGTTGGGAGCATCAAAACGATTGCGCGGCTAAATGATGATCATGCGCTCGGGTGGTGCGACCGAACGGGCACGCAAGAGAACTCGGACGGAGCAACGGTGCGTTCAGGACGCGTTCGGGACGCGTTCAGGACGTGCTCAGGGCAGAGGCCGGACCCGGACCACGCGGGCCGGGTCCTGGCCGCCGCCGGAGGCCAGGATGCGCACCTCTTCCTGGTCGCTGATCTCCGCACGGACGATGCCGGTCGCGTCCGCGTAAACCGGGTGGCCGCCCGGCCCGGCCTGGCCGGTGGCGGTCACCACGACGACGTCCTCGCTCGTGTCCGGGCCCTCGGCAAACACCAGCTCGAAGCGCTGGGCAGTCATCCGTGCCCTCCTCTGCCGGGCGGAAGGAGCCTTCACCACCTCCCATGATGCGCGCGGCGGCCGGTCCGCGCCGCCCCGCGCGCCGCCGCCCGGCCCGCGCCCGCCCGCGCCCGCTCCGGGCCTACGCGCGGACGACGGCGTACCGGCCGCGCGCCCTCGTGCCGTCCGGCAGCGTCCACTCCGCAGTGACGTGCCCCAGCGGCTGCCGCCCCGCGGTGTCGTCCCGCGTCGGTTCGGGCCGCAGGACGCGCTGCACGCCGAGGGTCAGCTGCCCGCCCGGGGTCCGCACGAGCACGTCGGTCGTCTCCGGCCCGGCGGACACGCCGAGGACCGTGACCGGGCCCGGGTCGCCGGTCCCCGCGGACCAGCCCGTGACGGACGGGTCGGGCTTGTCGCTCTCGCTCTGCGCCTGCGGCTCCGCTTCGCCGCGTACGAGCGCGTACAACCGCTCGACCAGCACGGGGTCGTGGGTCCCGTCGTAGATCCAGCGCCGGCCCAGCACACCGTGCTCGGAGGTGCCGATGAGGGCGTGCTCCGCCCCGTCCAGCGGCGCCCCGCGGTACGTGAGGGGCACGTGGTAGGTGACCGGCCGGTCTCCCGCGCCGTCGGAGACCGCCATGAACTCGATCCCGACCTCGCCCTGCGGGTCGTCGAGCCGGAAGCCCCCGACCCTGGCCGGCTGCGGGGCACTCCCCGTGCGGGGAACCTGGTACCAGGACTGGGTGGGAAGCCAGGAAGCGAGCAGCTCCAGCTTGCCCGGGGTCATCGTGGTCCGGTGGACGACGGCCATGGTGCGGCACCTCTCTCGGTCGACTTCGGCTCATCCTGCCATCGGCTCCGCGGCGGCCCTCAGGTTGCGTCCGCCTTACGGGGCGCCGACGTTCGTGTCACGCGCCGTCCACGGCCGGTGAACAGGCAGGCAACTCAATGCAGTTGGCGTTGACGGCAGCTGCTCTACGCGCGTCATCATGGGCCGCATGAGAATCCCCCCACGCTTCGTGACCCTGGTCGGCGCCGCGGCGATCGCCGGCGCGCTCCTCACCGGACCGGCGGCCTCGGCGGCCCCCGTCTCCGCCCCCGTCTCCGCCACGACCGCCGCCGCGGCATCGGTCGGCAGTATCTGCTATTCGGCGCTGCCCTCGCAGGCGCACGACACCCTCGACCTCATCGACCAGGGCGGCCCGTTCCCGTACTCCCAGGACGGCGTCGTCTTCCAGAACCGCGAGCGGCTGCTGCCGATCCACGGCAGCGGCTACTACCACGAGTACACCGTCATCACCCCGGGCTCGCCGACCCGCGGGGCGCGCCGGATCATCACCGGACAGCAGTGGGAAGAGGACTACTACACGGCCGACCACTACGCCTCGTTCCGGCGCGTCGACTTCGGCTGCTGATCCCGCCGATCCGGCTGTTCGTACCCCGCCCCCGCCCGCCGCGTGTGGCGGGCGGGGGCGGGGTCACGCGGCGGACGGACGGGGGCGCGTCACTCGAACCGCGTGGTGTCGCCCGCCCCGCGCCGCACGATCTCGGCCTCGCCGCCGGAGAAGTCGATGACGGTGGTCGGCTCGGTCCCGCAGTCGCCGGAGTCGACCACGATGTCGACGAGGTAGTCGAGCCGCTCCTTGATCTCCCAGCCCTGCGTCAGCGGCTCCGGCTCGTCGGGCAGGAGCAGGGTGCTGGACAGCAGCGGCTCGCCGAGCTCGGCGAGCAGGGCCTGCGTCACCGCGTGGTCGGGGATGCGTACGCCGACCGTCTTCTTCTTGGGGTGCAGCAGCTGGCGCGGCACTTCCTTCGTCGCGGGCAGGATGAAGGTGTAACTGCCCGGGGTGGACGCCTTGATCGCGCGGAACACGTCGTTGTCGATCTGCACCAACTGGCCCAGCTGGGCGAAGTCCTGGCACACCAGGGTGAAGTGGTGACGGTCGTCGAGGTTGCGGATGGACCGGATCCGGGCGAGGCCGTCACGGTTGCCGAGCTGGCAGCCCAGCGCGTAGCAGGAGTCCGTCGGGTACGCGACGAGCGCGCCGGAGCGGATGCTTTCAGCGACACTGCCGATGGTGCGCTGCTGGGGGTTCTCGGGGTGCACGTCGAAGTACTTGGCCATTGGCCGAGCCTACGCGATCGGGCCACCCCCGGCCCGCCCGGCACCTGAGGTCCAGCCCTGGCGGCGGAGGCGTTCGAAGCCGTCCAGGAGCAGGTCCAGCGCGAACTCGAACTCGAACTGGTCGTCGCAGCCGCCGCCCACGACGGATTCCCCGTCGTGGGCGGCTGCCCCGGCCAGCTCCGCGACATGGGGGTAGGCCGCCGCGGCCTCCGGCGGCATGGCCGCCCGGGCCGCCGGATCCGGGTCCGGGGCGGCGTCGAACACCTCCTGGGTGAACCCCAGGACGCGGCTGCCCAGCGCGTGCATCACGTGATGGGTGAGATCGACCGAGAGGCCCCCGGCGCGGAACATGCCGATCACCGAGTCCAGGTACGCGAGCACGGCCGGTGTCGGCCCGCTGCGCGAGCGGATCACCCGGGCCGCCCAGGGGTGTCCCAGCAGGGCTGCCCGCGCCGAGAGGATCCGCTGCCGGACCGCGCCCTGCCAGTCGGATCCGCGGGCCGGCGGATCGATCTCTCCCACGACGGCCTCCACCATGCCGTCCAGGAGCTGCTCCTTGTTGGCGACGTGCTTGTAGAGCGCCATCGGGACCACGCCCAGCTCCTGGGCGAGCCTGCGCATGCTCAGCGCCTCGATCCCGATGCCGTCGGCCAGTTCGACGGCGGCGCGCAGCACCCGGTCCCTGCTGAGCGGCGCCCGGGGCGCGGCCTCCGGCCGGCGGGTCATGTCGGTCGGCTCCTTCGTCGTCGGTACTCGGCTTGACGAGTGTACGCCGTACACCTAACGTGTGGCGCAGGTGTACGCCGTACACCTCTCAAGAGGGAGTGTTCCGCATGGGCTCGACCAGAAAGACCGCACTCGTCACAGGGGTGTTGTTCCTCGTCACCGAGGTCGCCGCCGTCGCCGGGCTCGCGCTGTACGGCCCCGTGCTGCACGACGCCGGCTACGTACTCGGCCCCGGCGCCGACGCCCGGGTGTTCCTCGGGGCCCTGTCCGAGTTCGTCCTCGCACTCGCCGTCATCGGCACCGGGGTCGCCCTCTACCCGGTCGTCAAGCGGCGGAACGAGGGCGCCGCGCTCGGCTACGTCTGCGGGCGGCTGCTGGAAGCCGCCGTCATCCTCGTCGGCACCGTCGGCGTGCTGTCGGTGGTGACGCTGCGCCGGGAATCCGCGGCGGCGCCGGACGATGGCGGCGCATCCCTCCTCACGGCCGCCCACGCCCTCGTGGCGGTCCACGACTGGACGTTCCTCCTCGGGCCCAACTTCGTCCTCGGCGCCAACACCCTCGTCCTGGCCGGCCTGATGTACCGCTCACGGCTCGTCCCGCGGCCCCTCGCCGTGCTGGGTCTCGTCGGCGGCGCACTGATCTGCGCCTCGGCCACCGCGGTCCTGTTCGGCCTCTACGAGCAGGTCTCGGTCGCCGGATCGCTCGCCGCACTGCCGGTGTTCGCCTGGGAGGTGGGCCTGGCCGTCCGGCTCCTCGCCAAGAGGTTCGACGGGGCAGAGGGCACGGGAGCGGAAGGGACCGGGGCCGAGGTGCCCGGCGGTCCCGCTCAGCTCCCGAACACCCCGGAGAAGTGGGCGGCCAGCCCCGAGACGGTCGGCGGGCACAGCCTGGCACCCAGGTAGCCGTCCGGCCGGACCACGAACGCCGCCGGCTCCCGAACCCCGTACATCCGCGCGAACTCGCCCCGGCCGTCCCGGTACGCGGGCACCGGCGTCCCCCGGTCCGCTTCGGCCCCGGCCTCGGCGAGGATCGCGCACACCCCGACCCGGCCCGTCGCGAAACCCCTTACCGAGGACGCGAGTTCGGCGAAGCCGTCCCGCGCCGGGCCCGGCCCGTACAGCAGCAGCATGTGCTCGCGGCCGCGCAGCAGGTCGTACAGCCGCAGCGGGTACGCGGCGATCTGCCCGGAGAGCCCGCCGCAGTCAGGTGCCCGGTCGCCGGGCCGCGGCCCGGGCCCGCCGTCGTCCTCCGGGCCCGCCGGCTGTACGAGGGGGCTGCCCCGGTAGCCGACGAGCAGTTGGGCCTCGCGCATCAACAGCGTGTCCGCGTCCTCCGGATCGGCCTGGACGCCCTCGGCGGCCTGCCGCACGGTACGGCCGACGACCTCCTCGCCCACCGGCCGCCGCTCGGCGTCGTAACTCGCGAGCAGCCCCGGGGCGCCGGCGCCCCGTACGGCCAGCGCCAGCTTCCAGGCCAGGTTCCAGGCGTCCTGGATCCCCGTGTTCATGCCCTGTGCCCCGGTCGGCGGATGGATGTGCGCCGCGTCCCCCGCCACGAAGACCCGACCCTGCCCGTACCGGTCGACCAGCCGGTGGCTGATCCGGAACACCGACGACCAGCGCATGGCCGACGCCGTCGTGGGCTGCGGGGACAGCCGGTCCAGGACGGCCTGGACATGGCCGAGTTCGGGGGTCCGGCCGCCCTCCAGCCCGTGCGCCACCGCGTCACCGCCCTGCGGGGGAGCGGCGGACAGCTCGGGCGGCACCAACATCGACACCCGGTAGCGGCCGGCGCCCGGCAGCGGGATGCACACCAGCAGGTCGTCGACGGCGCCCCGGGCGTCGTGGTGCATGGCCCGCACCCCGTACGCGTACGGCAGGTCCCAGTCGAGCTCCACGTCGGCGAGCATGTACTCCTCGGGGAACGCGCCGCCCTCGAAGGCCAGGCCGAGCCCCTTGCGGACGGCGCTGTGCGCGCCGTCGCAGCCCACCAGGAACCGGGTGCGGAACTCCTCCTCCCCGGCGGGAGTGGTGAGCCGGCAGGTCACCCCGTCGGCGTCCTGGACGAACGACACCAGCTCGGTGCCCCGCTCGACACGCGTTCCGAAACCCTCCAGGAACTCCTCGATGATCCGCTCGGTCTCGTACTGCGGCAGGGCGGCGAAGCGGTACGGGATCTCGGGCGGCAGCACCAGGTCCAGCCGGGGCTGCTCCACGCCGTTCACGTACGTGAGCTGCCCGCGCATCGGCACGGCCGCCTCCAGCGCGGCCCGTACGAAGCCCATCCGGTCCCAGATCTCCAGGGTCCGCGGCTGGATCCCCACCGCCTTGGCGTACGGCAGCCGCGCCGGCAGACGGTCGACGATCCGGCAGGCGATGCCGCGCCGCCGCAGCTCGGCGGCCGCCGTCAGCCCGACCGGGCCGGCCCCCGCCACCAGGACGTCCGCGGCCGCTCCATCGGTGTGCACCATCGGCGCCTCCCGGGCGGGTTCCCCGTGGATACGGATCTCCTCCATGGTCGCCCGGACACCCGCCCCCGGCGATCGGACCGGTCCGCGACCGCGCGGGCCGGGGCACCGGTCGGCCGGCGGCCCGACCGGTGCCCCGCCCGACCTCAGTCGCCGATGTCCCGGCGGCGGAAGTCGTCCAGGGTTTCGCGGCGTACGAGGAGCCGCGCCGTGCCGTGGTCGACGGCGACGACGGGGGGACGGCCGACCATGTTGTAGCCGGAGGCCATGGACAGCTGGTAGGCGCCCGCCACCGGCACGGCGAGGAGGTCTCCCGGATGGACGTCGCCGGGGAGTTCGACGTCGGCGGCGAGGACGTCGCCCGCCTCGCAGTGCCGGCCGACCACCGTGGCCGTACGGGGCCCGGCGGTGGAGTGGCGGCTGATCAGGCGAGGCGCGTACCGGACCCCGTACAACGCCGGCCGGGGGTTGTCGCTCATGCCGCCGTCCACGGCCACGAACACCCGGTCCCCGGTGCGTTTCACCGCGAGGACCCGGTAGAGGGCCACCCCCGCCGGACCGGCGATCGCCCGCCCCGGCTCGATGGCGAGCCGGGGCACGGGAAGCCCGGCCGCCGCGCAGCTCTCGACGAGCTCGGCGCGCAGCCGGCCGGCCAGGGCCGTGAGGTCGAGAGCGGGTTCGCCCGGGCAGTAGGCGATGCCGTGGCCGCCGCCCATGTCGAGCTCGGGGAGCGTGACTCCGTGGGCGTCGCGGATGCGGGCCGTCAGGCCGACCACGCGGCGCAGCGCCGTCAGGTACGGCTTCACGTCGGTGATCTGCGAGCCGATGTGGCAGTGCAGGCCGACGAGTTCGAGCTGTGGCCGGCCCAGGATGCGGGTGATGGCGTGCTGCGCCGAGCCGTCGGTGAGGGACAGGCCGAACTTCTGGCCGTCGGTGCCGGTGCGGATCTTCTCGTGGCCGCCGGCCGAGATGCCGGGGACGACGCGGACCAGGACCTTCTGGGGTCCGCCCGGGCCGACGGCGGCGGCGAGGCGGGCGATCTCGGAAGGGCCGTCGATGACGATCCGGCCGACGCCGAGCCGCAGGGCGGTCTCGATGTCGCGCGGCGATTTGGCGTTCCCGTGCAGGAGGATGCGGTCCGGCGGGAATCCAGCGGTGACGGCGAGTTCGAGTTCGCCGGCCGAGCAGACGTCGAGTCCGAGGCCCTCCTCGGCGACCCAGTGGACCATGGCGCGGGAGAGGAAGGCCTTGGCGGCGTAGAGTACTTCGGCGTCGGGGAAGGCGTCGCGGTAGGTGCGGCAGCGGGCCCGTACCTCGCCCTCGTCCAGTACGTACGCCGGGGTGTCGAAGCGTTCGGCGATCTCGGTCAGCGGGACCCCGCCGACGGCGAGGCCCCCCTGCGGCAGGCGGGTCGTCGAGGCCGGCCAGACGGCCAGCTCGTCCGCGGCGCCCGCGGCGATCTCGGACAGGGTGACGGTGGTCATGGCACTCCTCCCCTCAGACGGCCTGGGCCGGGAACCGGCCCGGCCGCAGCGGCGCCGCGGCGGCCGGGGCCGCCGGAGCGGCCGCCGGGGCCGACAGCGCCGGGTCGACGGTGATCAGGTCCGCGCCGAGCGGCTCGCACAGCTCCCGCAGCACGGACCGCGACAGCCGGATGTAGCCCTGGCCCTCACCGAGCGTCGCGGCCAGCAGATCCGTCCGAGTGAAGCCGACGGCCGTACGGGCGCCCAGCGGGGTGCGGAACAGGCGGATCACCGCCTCCGCTCCTCTTCCCGGCCGGACGGGCACGTACAGGAGTCCGGCCGGGACCCGTTCCTCGGGCTCGGGATCGTCTTCGTACCGGAACAGACACATGGGGCCCTCCCTGAGGAACCGCAAGAGGCGACTGGTGGCGCCCCGAGTGCGGGGAGGCGGTCCGGGGCGCGACTTCGAAGCTATCCCCGCTCGGGGCCCCGCGCGCGGGGTCCTGACGCCGCCTTGACGGGAATCGGCCCACTCCATACACGCCGCTGACGCCCTCCCGGCCCGGCATCACCGGCAAGGGATCGCGCCCCGGGGGCGCCCCGGCGTCAGCCCGCCCGGCCCGTGTGGTGGGCCAGGGCGGCGTGCGGGTCCTCGCGGTCCGCGGTGTGGTCGATGTGCACGGTGGCCGCGGTCAGCCGGGGGACGGCGTGGATCAGGGCGTGTTCGGCCTCGACGGCCAGGGCGTGCGCCTGCACCACCGTCAGGTGCGGGTCGACGACGATGTCGGCCTCGGCCCGCAGCGCGTGCCCGATCCACCGCATGCGGACCTGCCCGGTGCCCCGTACGCCGGGCACGCCGAGCAGCGCGCCGTGCGCGGTGTCGACCAGCGCCGGATCGACCGAATCCATGAGCCGCCGGCAGACCTCGCGCGCGGCGTCGCGCACCACCATGAGGATGGCCGCGGTGATCAGCAGGCCGACGATCGGGTCGGCGCTCTTCCAGCCGATCGCGGCGCCGCCCGCGCCGAGCAGGACGGCGAGCGACGTGAACCCGTCCGTACGGGCGTGCAGCCCGTCGGCGACGAGCGCCGCGGAGCCGATCCGGCGGCCGGTGCGGATGCGCTGGCGGGCCACCCACTCGTTGCCGAGGAACCCGACCACCGCGGCGCCCGCGACCGCCCAGAGCTGGCTGATCCCGCGCGGGTGCAGGAGCCGGTCCACGGCCTGGTACGCGGCGAGGGCGCAGGAGGCCGCGATGGTCAGCACGACGACGATCCCGGCCAAGTCCTCGGCCCGGCCGTAGCCGTAGGTGTAGCGGCGGTTCGCCGCCCGCCGCCCGAGCACGAACGCGATGCCGAGGGGAACGGCGGTCAGCGCGTCGGCGGCGTTGTGGACGGTGTCGCCGAGCAGGGCCACCGATCCGGACAGGGCGACGACGCCGGCCTGGACGGCCGTGGTCAGGCCCAGGACGCCCAGGGACAGCCACAGCGTGCGCATGCCCTGCCGGGAGGTCTCCATCGCCGGGTCGACCTTGGCCGCCGGCTCGTGGCCGTGCGGGGTGAACGCGTGCGCCAGATGGCCCAGCCGGTGTCGCAGCCGGTGCAGCAGCCCTGCCCGGAAGGGCCCCTGCTGGTGCTCGTGGTGGTGGCTCACGGCGTGCTCGCTTTCGACGAGGACGACAGGGAACGGGTGGGCCCGACGGACTGCCCACCCGCCCATTGTGTCCCCGGCCGTCAGCGGGAGCGCACGGCCGCGTCCAACTGCTCGGCGGACCGTGCCAGGCCGTCCGCCGCCGTCGCGCAGCGGTCGGCCAGGGCCTCGATCCGCCACCGGAAGGCCTCGGCCTGCGGCCCCCTCCAGTCCAGCGCCGCGGCCCCCGCCCGCAGCCGTTCCGCGTGCCGCAGCAGCGCCGCGGAGTGGGCCCGCAGCCCCTCCGCCGACCCGCACCACCGGGCCTCCCGCTCCGAGCGCGGCGCCGGAACGCCGGTCACAGGGCCCTCCACGGGGCGAAGGCGTTGGTCACGCCGTCGAGGGCCGGGGCCAGTTCGGGGTGGTGGCGCAGGAGTACGGAGACCATGCCGCCCCGGTCCACCCACTCCAGGCCCTCCGCCGTGTACACCTCGGGCCGGTAGTCGGTGGTGAAGAAGCGGTCGCTCTTCAGCCGCCTGCTCGCCATCAGGATGAAGATCCGGAACAGGGAGTCGCTGAAGCCGAATCCGGCCGGCCGCGGCTCGGCGAGGTTGCCGACCAGCGTGTCCACCCGGTCGAGGCGCCCCTCGTACAGCTCCTTCAGCAGCGGTGTGTCACCCGGATGCCCGCCCGTCAGCTCCTCGAAGGAGGTGACCGGCCGCTTGCGCAGCATCTGCCGGTACGCGTTGTAGCGGGGGATCCCGCGCTCGCGGTCGCGCAGGACGTCGACGGTGCCCAGGTCGGTGTGCTCGCCGGTCAGACGGGCCAGATTGCGCAGCGCGTCCGGGTGGTTGTGCAGCACGAGGGCCCCGGGGTGGGCCGTGCCGAAGCTGTAGAACAGGTCGCTCATGCCGTACGCGTCGACCGCCTTGCGGGTGGTCGCGCCCTGCATGTCGTCGAATCCGATGGTCGCGCGGACGCCGCCCGCGCGGTGGTCCCGTACGGCCAGCTCGTCCGGGATCAGCGGGTGCAGCCGGTACGCGGAGACGAACTCCTCCGTCATCGAGAACGGCGCCGCGTGGTGGTCGGTCGGGGAGCCGAGGATCCCGCTGAGCATCTCGCCCTTGCCGACGCGCCCGTACGTCCGGCTGACCCAGCGCGGCAGCACTCCGTACCAGTTGGCGTCCATCGCGCGCCGCAGCACCGGGGTGTCGAGGACGCCGGGCGTCCACTCCACCGTGTGGATCTTCGCCATCAGCGCGGTGTTGACCAGCCGCGCGGTGTGGAAGAGCCGCTCGTCGTCCCAGGTCGGGTAGTGCGCGCGCAGGTAGTCGCAGATCGCGTTGTGCTCCTTGGCGAACAGCGTGTGCAGCAGCGACAGGCCCGCCCAGTAGTCGCTGTTCATGCCGGTCCAGTCCAGGCAGGACCTCCCGGGCCGCGGATCGGCGGGCAGCCGGCCGTCCTCGACGATGAGCCGCCCGTGCTCGCCCGTGCGCAGCGCCCGGCACCGGGCCTCGTCGGAGCCGTAGATCTGCGAGCCGTCCCACCAGTGCGTGACGGTGTTCTGGTACGTGGGCGGCGCATCGGCCACGGTGTGCGCGACCGGGTCGGGGCGGGTGCGGTTCACGCGCATCGGGCAGCTGCCGCCGTGCTCGGCCCAGTCGTCGTCCTCGGCGAGCGGGACGGTGAACGGCTCGGCCTCCTCGTTGTCGCCGTGGTTGGCCCAGCCGTGGTTCTCGAACTGGATCCAGGCGGCGGCCAGCAGGTTGAGGGTGGGCGCGGGCACGAACCCCTTGCGGGCCAGCAGCTGCCTGCTGATCTCGCGCGGGTTCGGCGACATCAGCTCCTCTTCGGAGTCCGGGAAGGCCAGGTGCAGCGGGGCGTTGCGGTCGAGCCGGGTGCCGACCCGGCCCATGTCCTCGTCGTACGGGTCGTAGCCCGAGCCGTCGTACGAGCGGAACGGCGCGAGCGCGGCGGTCGGACGCCGGCGGCCCTCCCCGCCCGCGCCGTACGTGTCGTACAGGTTCTTGCGGCGCAGGTCGTCGCGGAGCACCCGGAGGTTCAGCAGCCCGAGGGGGAGCGGCAGTTCGTGCCACTCGCGGGTGCGGTTGACGCGGGCGAAGGCGGCCGAGCCGAGGCGTTCGAGGAGCCCGGGCGGGCCGTACGAGGGTGCTTGGCCGGGGTGGGCGGCCTGTGCGGGGAAGCCCGCGGCCCCCGGGGTCTCACGGCTCGGGGCCGCGCTCGGCTCGGTGGAGGTGGTGTCGGTCATGGCGTTCCTCAGCGGTCGGCGGCGGTGGGAGAGCGGCGGTGCGCGGTCAGCGGTCGTAGAGCCGGAAGAAGCGGGCGGCGGTCACCTGCCCCCGGAAGGGTGCGAGGTCGGCGTCCACGCGGGCGCTCGCCTCGGGGACCGTGTGCTCCAGGTTGTGCGCGTACCGCTCCGCGGCATGGCACAGCGGGAAGGAGTGCGTGTCGTCGGTCCAGGTGAACTCGGTGAACTGCTCGGGCAGCGCGTACGCGGAGACCGAGGAGCGGCCCTCCAGGCTCGGCACCACGTCGTGCTCGTTGACCAGCGAGTACACCCGGGTCCGCGGATCGGCCGGGCGCTTGCCGTCGATGGGGGAGCCGATCGCGACGACGTGCGTGACGTGGTGGATCCCGCAGAAGTCCCGGTCGGCGGCCAGGTTCATGGCGGTGATCCCGCCCAGGCTGTGGCCCACCAGGGCGAGTTCGCAGCCCGAGGGGAGCAGCCGGCGCAGCGCCTTGGAGACGGCCCTGGAGTACGGGGTGGCGGGCCGCGCGACGGCGTGTACGGCGCCCAGCAGGTCCTGGGGGCTCTTGTCGCTGACGCCCGACATGCCGGCGAGCTGGACCACGTACCGCTGGACGCCGTCGGGCCCCACGACCTGCTGGACCAGCAGCGTTCCGTCGGTGCCCACGGCGCCGATGTTGCGGACGTACCCGGCGATCGTGCCGGTGGTGTCGAGGCGTTCGGCGAGTGCGGGGGAGGGGACGAGGGGTTCGGCACGGCCCGGTCCGCGGTCGAGCAGGGCCCAGACGCGGGCGCTGATGCCGAGGACCGGCTCGGCGCCTGCCAGGGTGCGGCCGGTGGCGATCTCCCAGCCGGCGCCGTCGTTGAGCGGGTTCTCGTCGGTGAGGGCGTTCCACGCGAGGATGTCGGCGAAGACGGGGGCCAGCAGGGCGAAGGTGCGCTCGGCGCCCTTGGTGCCGAGCAGCGAGCGGAAGACGCGGACCGCCTCGCGCTGCCGGTCCTCTTGGACGGCCCGCAGCACGCGCGCGGTGTCCGGGTCGCCGAGCAGTTCGGGGTGGGCCACGGCGGCAGCCCGGATGCGGGCCTTGAGACCCGTCACGGCCAGGCTGACGGCGAGGCTCTCCCGGCTGGTGAACACCCCGGCGAGCCAGCCGATCCGGGCCAGGCCGCGGCCGCGCGGGGCCCAGCCCAGCCCCTTGGGGTCGGTGATCGTCCGCAGCAGGGTGCGCCGGGCGGCGCCGCCGCGGGCGGCGCGCGGCAGCCGGGCGCCGAGGGCCAGTTCGGAGGCGTACCGGGAGGCGTCCCCCACTCCTTCGGCGGCCTCCGCGAGCACGCGGCACAGGTGGTGCAGGGAGCCGACATCGGGTTCCTGCCCGGTGACGGCGGTCGTGGCATCGGTCATGCAGGTGCCCTCCGGGGCATGGTGGGGTGCGGGTGGCGGGCCGGCCCTGGTCGCGGGTGCGGCCGACGACGTGCGGCGCGGGGCCCGGCGGGCGGCCGGTCCGCGCCGCCGGAGGAGCTCAGCGCTTGGCGAGGGTGAGCCGGATGCCGGCCGAGGCGAGGATGCCGGGCAGCGGGCGGCAGGGGTCCACTGCGGGCCTGCCGCCGGTGACCCGGTGGCCCCGCAGCACCGCCGCGATCAGCACGGCCGCCGTCAGCACGCCCAGGTGCTCGCCCGGGCAGCGCCCGCCGCCATGGCTGAACGGCGCCATCCGGATGTCCTGTGCCGCCCCGGGCCGCAGCCACCGGGCGGGCACGAACTGGTGCGCGGCCGGGACGTGTTCGGGATCCCGCTGGTGGAACAGGGCGGGCACGAGCACCGCCGTACCCGCCGGATAGTGGACCCCGCCCCACTCGGTCTCGGCGCGGGTGACCCGCAGCAGGTCCGGGACGATGGGGAACAGCCGCAGGGTCTCCTCCACACAGGCCCGCAGCCGCGGCAGCTCCGCGCCCCCGCCGTCGACCTCCGCCCGCAGGGCCTCCTGCTCGGCCGGATGCGCGGCGAGCAGCAGGAGCGTACGGGCCACGATCGGGCCGACCGTGTCGAGGGCGAGCAGCCAGTGGTGGGCCTGACCCACCGCGTCCAGCGCGGCGGCGCCGGGTCCCTGGGCAGCCGGGTGGTTGCGGGCGAGCGCTGTCAGGGTGTGCGGCTCCGCGCGGGCGGCGTACTCCTCGACACGGGCGGCGGCCTTCCGGTAGAGCGCCTCCGCGGCTGCGGCGCGCCGCCTGCGCATCCGCATCCAGTTCGACTCCTCGCGGATGGCGAGCAGCCACCGCGCGAGCTCCTCGTCCCCCGCCGCCGCGTCGCCGAGGACCATGCGGCGCACGATCCGCGCCACCGTACGCCGCAGCAGCGGGAAGTCCAGCTCGGGGCCCTGGACCAGCGCGGGGACCTCCTGCGCGATCACCGCCCGGAACTCCTCGCACGAGGGGTGTACCGGCCGGTCGGCCGCGAGCACCTCGTCGTTGACGCGCCGGCGCTCCTCACGGGTGTCGCCGTGGGAGCAGATGACGCCCGTGGGCTCCAGCAGCGACAGCCCCTTGTACTTGTCGGGCGCGTCCATGGCGAGCGTGCGCACCGGCAGTTCGTAGAACCGCCGGACGTCGGCGTGGTCCAGCAGGACCAGCAGCGGCCCGGACACGCCGCGCACCTCGACGGGCGCCCCGCCGTGCCGGGCGCGCATGGCGCGCAGCGTCGCCGCCGACCAGCCCTGCTGGCCGAGGGCCGCCTGCGCCGCCACCACCCGCGGCCGCAGGTGGAAGGCCCCGCGGACGAAGGCGGGCAGCGTGTGGGTGGCGGCGAAGCGGACGGTCTCGGCGCGCCCGGCCCGGGCGGGCCGGGGTACGGGGAGGGAGGGGGAGCCGGTGCCCGCGGCTTGGTCCGGGATCCCGGCGGCCGGGGTGGTGTTCTCGTCAGCGGCCTCGGAACGGGCCACGGAGTCGGTCATGCCTCCACGACCTTGCCGGGGTTGAGCAGGTTCTTCGGGTCGAAGAGCCGCTTGAGCCCGCGCTGGAGTTCCAGGCTCACCGGGTCGAGTTCACGGGTCAGCCATTCGCGCTTGAGCGTGCCGATGCCGTGCTCGCCGGTGCTGGTGCCGCCGAGGGCCAGGCCCGCGGCCATGATGTCGTCGTACGCGGTCTGGGCGCGGCGGAACTCGTCCGCGTCCGATTCGTCGAAGACGACGGTCGGGTGCAGGTTGCCGTCTCCCGCGTGGCCGAGGGTGAAGATCCGCAGCCGGTTGCGTACGGCGATCTCCTCGATCGTGCCCATGAACTTGGCCAGTTCGGAGCGCGGTACGGCCACGTCCTCGATGAAGGCGGTCGGCCGGCCGCCGAGGGTCGCGGCGAACGCGCCCAGGGCCGGGGTGACCAGCCGCCGTGCCTCGATGACCTGCCGGGACTCCTCGGAACCGGTGGCGGTCACCACGTTCCGGGAACCGGCCTCCTTGCACAGGAGGGCCATCGACGCGAGGTCGCGGGCGGGCTCGGCGGTGTCGCTCTCGATGATCAGCGTGGCCGCGGCGCCCGGGGTCAGCATCGGGTGCCCGTGGTCGGCGACGGCCTGGGACGTCGCCCGGTCGAGGAGTTCGAGGGCGGACGGGACGTGGCCGGCCGCGGTGATCGCGGCGACGGCGTCCCCGGCCGCCGTCAGCGTCGGGAACTGGGCGAGCATGGCCAGCGCGGGCGGCCGTACGGGGCACAGGCCGAGCGTGGCGCCGACGATGACGGCCAGGGTGCCCTCGGAGCCGACGAGCAGCCGGGTCAGGTCGTACCCGGCGACCCCCTTCGCCGTGTCCCGGCCGGTCCGCATCCGGCGGCCGTCGGCGAGGACGAGGTCCAGGCCGCGGACGTAGTCGGCGGTGACCCCGTACTTGACGCAGCAGATCCCGCCGGCGCCGGTGGCGATGTTCCCGCCGATGGTGCAGTGCTCCCAGGAGGCGGGGTCGGGAGGGTAGGAGAGGCCGTGCTCGGCGACGGCGTCGTTCAGGCGCTTGGTGACCACGCCGGGCTCGCAGCGCACGAGCCGGTTGGCGGGGTCGATCTCCAGGATGCGGTCCATCCGGGCGGTGCTCAGCACGACGCAGCCGTCGATCGCGTTCGCGGCGCCCGCGAGGCCGGTGCGGGCACCCTGCGGGACGACGGGCACACCGAGCTCGTACGCGGTGCGCATGATGTGCCGGACCTGCTCGGCGGTGCGCGGGAAGGCGACGACGGCCGGGGTGCCGGCCGCGGAGAACGGCGCGGCGTCGCGCGCGTGCGCGGCGAGGGTCTCCGGGTCGGTGTGCAGCACGTCGGCGTGGTCGGTGAGGAGGGTGCGCAGGCGTGACAGGAGAGGGGTTTCGGGGGACATGAGGGCCTTCTGACGGTGGTGGGGGAGGCTGGCGTCCGGGCTGCGGCGGGGCCGGGCCTCAGAGGGAGGGGAGCTCGGTGGTCACGGGGACGTCGATGAGCACCGGCCCGTCCTGCTGGGCCGCGGCGTCCCGTACGAGCTTGGTGAGTTCACCCGCGCCCTGGGCTCGGTGGGTGCGCACCCCGTAGCCGTCGGCGACGGCCGTGATGTCGAGGCCGGGGATGTCGAGGCCGGGGGCGCCCTGGGCGTGTTCGAGCTGTGCGAACCAGTGGAGGATCGCGTACTTCGCGTTGCTGAGGACGACGAAGGTGACGGGGACCCGGTACGCGGCCGCGGTCCACAGGGCCTGCACGGCGTAGTGGATGGAGCCGTCGCCGATGACGCAGACCACGGGCCGGTCGGGCGCGCCGAGCTGCGCGCCGACGGCCGCGGCGGCCCCGAAGCCGAGTCCGCCGCCCGCGGAGAACAGGTAGGAGTCCGGGGCGGAGATGCGGGTGGCCTCGTGGAACTGCGGGACGTTGGAGGGCGATTCGTTGACCCAGAGGGTGTTCTCCGGTGCGCCCTGCGCGATCGCCGTCAGCGCGGCGAGCGGGGTGAGGGCCCCGTCGGCCGACTCGGGGAACCGCACCTGCTCGTGGGGTGCGGGCGCGCCCGAACCGGCGGCCGGGAGCCGCTCCGCGAGGGCCCGTACGGTCAGTGCCAGGTCCGCGACGACCGCGTCCCCGACGGGGGCCCGGGCCGCCTCCTCGGCGTCCCGGGTGAGGAGCACGAGCTCGGCGCCCTCAGGGAGGTGGGGGCCGGGGACGTAGGGGTAGTACCGGAACACGGGGGCTCCGACCACCACGATCAGGTCGTGGCCCGCGAGCTGCCGGCCGAGCGGCCCGATCGCCGGGGCGAGGTCCCCCCGGAACTGCGGGTGGCTGCGGGGGAAGGAGACGCGGGCCGAGACGGGCGCCGCCCAGACGGGCAGTCCGGTGCGCTCGGCGAGGGCGAGGACGGCGTCCCAGGCGCCCGAGGCGTCGACGTCGTCGCCGACGACGAGGACGGCGGAGCGGGCGCGGGAGATCCGGTCGGCGAGCGCCGCGACCGTGGCGGCGTCGGGCGCGGCGGCGTGCGTGATCCGGCGGGCGGCGGCGGCCCGGCCGGCCAGGTCCTGCTCCTCGGTGAGCTCCGCGTCGAAATCGTCCATGGGGAGGGAGAGGAACACCGGCCCGTGGGGCGGGGTTTCGGCGGTCTGCACGGCGCGGGCCAGCGCGGCCGGGACGTCGGCGGGGCGCGGGGGCTCGTAGGCCCACTTGACGGCGGGCTGGGGGAGCAGCGTGGCCTGCGGGTTGGAGAGCAGGGCCTCCATGGTGAGCATGGCGCGTACCTGCTGGCCCGCGGTGACGACCATCGGGGTGCGGTTCGCGCGGGCGTTCAGGATGGCGCCCATCGCGTTGCCGGTGCCGGGCCCGGTGTGCAGGTTGACGAGGGAGGTGGTTCTGGAGGCGAGGGCGAATCCGTCGGCCATGCCCACGACGACGGCCTCCTGCAGGCCGAGTACGTACCGGAAGTCCTCGGGGAACCGCTTGAGCATCGGCAGTTCGGTCGAGCCGGGGTTGCCGAAGACCGTGGTGATACCACGTGCTCGTAGAACGTCCAGGACTGATTCGCGAACCGTGCGCATTCGGTGTCCTTCCGCGCAGCAGGGGGCACTGTCGGTGATCAATCCAGCACACTGAGTTGATCTTTACAAAAGCCCTCCACGGCATATTCATCTCTGCTATGCGGGTGCTGCGTGCCCGCCCCCCTACTGGCCACTGGGCCGGGCGGGGTTGACGCCGTGTCCAGGGGGCGCGCCCGATGTCCCCCCGATGGGTGGACGGGGCTCAGCGCTTGCGGGCGAGGAGCTGGAGCGCCCGGGCCGGGTTCCCGTTCATCGTGGTGACGTCGATCGGCCGCTCGTGCACGAGGTCGAGGCCGGGGCCTGGACCGGGGCCGGGACCGGGACGGGGACCGGGATTCGGGCCCGCATCGCGCAGCAGCGCGCGCAGCCGGGCCGGTTCGTGGTGGCGGACCACGGCGCCGTCGCCGGTGGTGAACACCCCGTACGGCGTACCCGGATCGGCGGCGCGGGCGGCGGCGTAGCGCTCTCGGCTGCGCGCGTCGTCCTGGAGGGGCATGTCGCTGACGTAGAGCAGGCCGCCGGGGGCCAGGACCCGGACCAGCTCGGCGACCAGCTCGCGCTGCGCCGCGTCGTCCGGGACGCAGGTCAGCACCGCGAACAGCAGGACGAGGTCGAAGCTCGCCGGCGGGTACGGCAGCCCCGGGGGATCCTCCAGCACGGTGAAGCGCAGATCCGGGCGGGACCGGCGGCCGCGGTCGACGAGGGCGGGGGACAGGTCCGCGCCGGAGACGTCGCGGAAGCCGTGGTCGCTCAGTTCGGCCATGGTGCGCCCGTAGCCGCACCCGTAGTCGAGGACCCGGGCGCTGCGGCCCACCCCCGCCAGCCAGGTGAGGTCCAGGGGGTGGGTGAACGTTTTGGCGGCGCCTGCGGTGTCCCAGTAGGCGATCTGCCGGCCGAGGTCGTCCATACGCGGCCATCGTACTGCGCGGGGGCGCGCCGGGCCGGGGGCGCCGGCGCCCGGAACTCAGGGTCGGGAGCGGAGCGGGTGGTCCGCCGGGACCTCCACCACGGCGATGCGGACGCCGTCCGGGTCGGCGATCCACATCTCGATCAGCCCCCAGGGCTCCCGCCGGGGCGGCCGCAGCACCTCGGCGCCGCGCGCCAGCAGCTCCTCGTACGCCGCCTGCGCGTCGGCGACTTGGAGCCACAGCCGGAGCCCGGGGGAGGGCGGGCCGTCGGCGCGCCCGGAGACCTCCAGGAAGCCGCCGCCCAGGAAGTAGACCGTCCCGCGTTCCGGCCCGGTGCCGAACTCCCGGTAGACGGCGAGCCCCAGGGTGGCGCCGTAGAAGGCGCGCGAGCGCTCCGGGTCCGCGGGGGTGAGCAGGACGCGGCTGCCGAGTACGTGCACCATGCCGACGAACCTACTCCCGGCGCGGGCGCATTGCCCGGCGGACGGCCCCGGCCGGGGCGCGGGTCAGCCGCGGCCCGGGGCGTACGGAGAGTGCGTGCGGCCCGGTGGTGGCCGCGCACGGTCCCGGGAGCCGGCGCAGCGTCCGGGAAGCGTTTCGACCGGTTCCGCCCGGGCCGGTCAGGCCTCGGGGACGGCGGCGTCCAGGGCCGCGGTGAGGCGCTGCAGGCGGATCTGGAGATCGCGGATCTCGGCGAGCTCGAAGCCCGTCGCGGCCGCGATCCGGCGCGGCACCTCCACTGCGCGGGCGCGCAGCTCCGCGCCGGCCCCGGTGAGGCCGACGTGGACGGACCGCTCGTCCTCCGTGCTGCGCTCCCGATGGACGAGTCCGGCCGCCTCAAGGCGCTTGAGCAGCGGGGACAGCGTTCCCGAGTCGAGCCGGAGGTGGTTTCCGATCTCCTTGACGGGCGTCGTGCCGTGCTCCCACAGCACCAGCATCACCAGGTACTGCGGATAGGTCAGGCCGAGGTCCTTCAGGACGACGCGGTAGAGGCCGTTGAAGGCCCGGCTCGCCGAGTTCAGCGCGAAGCAGATCTGGCCGTCCAGGCGGAGGAAGTCCTCGTCGCGGAGGGTGGGGGTGGGCTGCTCGCTCATGGGCGCAAGTGTACCCGGGCATGGCTTGCGAGGCATTTAGTTGTGCACAACTAAATTGTGTGCTCTACTTCTGGAGGTCAGCCGATCACCGGCTGAACGGTCACCACCGCGAGAGGAACCCCTGATGGACGCGCTGTACACCGCTGTCGCCACCGCCAACGGCCGCGAAGGCCGCACGGTCAGCTCCGACGGCCAGATCGACCTCGCGCTCGCCATGCCCCCGGCCCTCGGCGGCAGTGGCCAGGGCACCAACCCCGAGCAGCTCTTCGCGGCGGGTTACGCGGCCTGCTTCGCCAGCGCGCTCGGCCTGGTCGGCCGGCAGGCGAAGGTCGACACCGGTGAGGTTTCGGTCACCGCGGAGGTCTCGATCGGCAAGGACGACACGGGCTTCGGCCTGGCCGTCACCCTGCGCGTCGAGCTGCCGGAGTCCCTCGCCGGCGAGACGGGCGAGCTGCTGGTCAAGCAGGCCCACCAGGTCTGCCCCTACTCCAAGGCCACCAGCGGCAACATCCCGGTCGAGCTGGTCGTCGAGTAGTCGCGACGCGGGTCCTCACGCGAGACGGGGCCCTCCTCCCAGGCGGGGTCCCCTAAGGCCCCTGACCCGCCCCCTCAGGGGCGGGTCAGGGCGTTCCCCGAGGACGGGCCGGTTCGGCGCGGCCATGATCGATCCATGTCGAACTCACCATGGGGGCGGGCGGCGTTCAGCGCCGGTCCGCTCTGTATGACCGCCTACGGGCTCATCCGGATGACCGACGAGGAGCACGGTCCCGGGTTGGCCTGGTCTTCGGGCCATGTCTTCTTCCTGGCTGCCGTGTCGTGCTTCGTCCCCATCGTGCTGGGGATGCGGAGGATGGCCGCGGCGGGTGGAGGCGGGGCCGGTCGGGGACTCGCCGGAGCCGGGGCGGTGACCGCGCTGGTCGGCATGGCCGCCGTCGTCGCGCAGGTGGTCATCGACCTGGCCGTGGGGTTCCTCAGCGAGGACCGCGAGGCGATGAACGATCTCTTCCGGCACGTCAAGAGCCACGCCGGTGTGGAGCCTGCCGTCTACACCGTCGGTCCGCTCCTGTTCTACGTCGGCCTCCTGCTGCTCCTGACCCGGCTGGCGGCCCTGCGCCGGACAGCCGCCTGGCGGCCCGTCGCGGTGGTCGCCGGCATCGTGGCCACGGGTGTCAGCCTGGACCTGCTGCCGCTGGCGGGGTTGTTGTTCCTCCTCGCGTTCGCGCCCTTGGGGCGGCAGATCGACGACTGGGACCGGCGTCCGCTGACGGCCACCGCCTCACCGGGCCGCTGACGGCCACCGCCTCACCGGGCCGCTGACGGGGCCGGTGCGGCGGGGACGTGGTCCGTGAACAGGGCCTCCGGGAGCGGGGCCAGGCCGAGAAGGCCCAGCGCGGTGTCCGTCGTGACCCGGTGCCAGGCGGCGGCCCGGCGGAGCATCGCGTGCCCGCCGTGCGGCATGGCGATGCCCGCGGCCCGGGCGCCCCGGGCACGGGCCCGCCGTACGTAGTCCCACGACCCCTGGGCATCGGTGACGCGGTCGGCCTCGTCGTGCAGGAGCACCACGGCCGTGTCCCCGAGGTGCAGGACCGGTTCACCCGGCGGGCACCAGGGCGCGAGCCCCACCACCGCGCGGACCAGCGGGTCGGCGGCGGCCCGCAACGCCGCGCGCCCGCCCATGGAATGCCCCACCAGCACCACGGGCAGCGGCCCGGCCACGCAGCACAACTCGCGCAGCGCCTGCCACACGTCGTGGACCGGATCCGCGCGGTGGCCGTTCCAGCCCCGGTGCTCGTAGCGGACCTCCGCCACCAGCACGCGACGCGCCGCCGAGCCCGCCCCCGCGATCGCCCGGGCGAACGGACGCATCCGCAGCCCCGGCAGGTTCGCGCGCGGTGGCGCGGCGAGCCCCTCCGCGCGCCCTCCGTGCAGCAGGAGCACCGCGGCCGCCGGGTCCTGCGGCACCCGGTGCAGCGCCAGCGCGCCCGTCGGCCCCCTCACGCCCGGCCTCCCCGCGGCGGCAGCGGGAGGAACCCGCTGGTACGGGCGGTGTAATCCGCGAAACCGGGCCGGTCGGCCATCCGTACCTCCAGCAGCCGCTTGCCGCTCCCCACGGTCAGCAGCAGCGTCATCACCACCGGGGACACCGCGCACAGCAGCGCGGCCCGCCAGGTCCCGCATACCGGAAGGTAGAGACCCCACCAGACCAGCGAGTCCCCGAAGTAGTTCGGATGGCGGGTCCATGCCCACAAACCCCGGTCCATGACCGCGTCCCGGTGCGCCGGATCGGCCTTGAACCGCGCGAGCTGGAAGTCCCCCACCGCCTCGAAGCCCAGGCCCACCGCCCACAGCGCCGCTCCGAGTACGTCGAGCACGCCGACGGGGGAGTCCACGTACGACGCGGCCTGGACGGGCAGGGAGACCAGCCAGACCAGGCCCGCCTGGAGCACGTACACCGTGAGCAGGGCGCGCACCTGCGGGTTCCCCCGCCCCCGGGCCAGGAGCTCCGTGTAGCGGGGGTCTTCGCCGTGCCCGCGGCCGCGCCAGGCGAGGTGCCCGGCCAGCCGCACCCCCCAGACGACCGTGCCGGTGGCGACCAGGAGCCGCCGGCCGCCGTCCCCGTAGCCGGCCGACAGGACGTACGAGACCACCGCGATCGCGGCGAACGCGAGGCCCCAGGCGATGTCCGCCGTCCGGTGCAGGCGCCGGGCCGTCCCGACGGCGAAGGCCAGGAGCAGGACCGCGGCGGCCGCGCCGGCGGCCGCGGCCAGGTTGCTCCCGAGGGCCTCCCGGGAGGCGGCGGTCACTGCCCCGCCCCCAGCGAGACGTCCTGCGTCAGCAGCAGCTGCCGGACGTCGAGGTAGCGGGCCCGGAACCCGGCTTCCGAGTAGGCCAGGTAGAACTCCCACATCCGCCGGAACGTCGCGTCGAAGCCGAGCGCCGCCACGGCCTCGACCCGCTCCGCGAAGCGCTCCCGCCACAGGGCCAGGGTCTGCGCGTAGTGCTCCCCGTACCCCTGGTCGGAGACGATCCGCAGCCCCGCACCGGCCGCGTGCGCCCCGATGGCCTCGCGGGAGGGGATCAAGCCGCCGGGGAAGACGTACTTGCTGATCCAGGTGTGCGTACGGGCGGTGCGCAGCATCCGCTCGTGCCCCATGGTGATGGACTGGAGCGCGATCCGTCCGCCGGGCGCCACCGCATCGCGCAGGGCGGCGAAGTACGCCGGCCAGAAGTCCCTGCCGACCGCCTCGATCATCTCCACGCTCACCACCGCGTCGTACCGCCCCTCCAGATCACGGTAGTCCCGCAGCTGCACGTCCACCCGGTCGGCGAACCCCGCGGCGGCGATCCGGCGGCGGGCGAGGTGCTGCTGCTCCGCGGAGAGGGTCACCGTCGTCACGTGCGCCCCACGCTCGGCGGCGCGCAGCGCGAGCTCGCCCCAGCCGGTGCCGATCTCCAGCAGGCGTTCGCCCGGGCCGACGCAGGCGAGGTCCAGCAGCCGGTCGATCTTGCGGTGCTGCGCGGCCGGCAGGCTCTCGTGGCGCGCCGGGAAGGAGGTGAACACGGCTGAGGAGTACGACAGGGTCTCGTCGAGGAACAGCGCGAACAGCTCGTTCGACAGGTCGTAGTGGCGTTGGACGTTCTCCCGGGCCCCGGCCCGGGAGTTCAGCTGCGCCTCGGGCCGGCGCTGCGCCCACGCTCCGCGCAGCCTGCGCAGCGGTGCGGGCACGAGGTCGTCGACGTGCACGGCGAGGACCGTCAGCAGGCCGGTCAGGTCGTCACTGTCCCATTCGCCCGCCATGTAGGACTCGCCGAAGCCGATCAGGCCGTGCGCCCCGATCCGGCGGAAGAAGGCGTCCGGGTCGTGGACGGTCAGCGAAGGGCCGATGCCGCGGGCCGGTTCTGCGCCGAAGCGGCAGCGCAGGGGCAGGGCGGCCAGGGCACGCCGGACCAGCCGGCGGGCGGCGGCCGCGTGCCCGAAGGGGGCCGCCGGCGGCCGCGCCACGTCCGGCCACGCGTGGGCGCGGGCGTCGGCACCCGTGTCGACGGCTGCGGCCCGCAGCCCGGCGGTTTCGTCGGCGGTGCGGGGGAGCGAAAGGGTCACGGGAGGATGCCTTCCTGGAGAGCGCGGTCGGGGCGGGGCTGTACGGGCAGCCCGCGGAGCAGCAGTCGGACGGCCTGCCGGCGGATCCCGGCCCAGACGGCGGCCGTGGACCACGGCCGCCGGGCGACCGCGCGCAGCAGGGCGAGGGAGGTGGCGGGGCGGTGCCGGCCGTGCAGGGTCGCGGTGAAGGCCCGTTGCCCGGCGCGTTCGAGCTGGACGGCGATCTGCAGCCGCTCCCGCGGCTCCGGCAGCCGCATGCGGTAGTGGCCGTCGACGGGGAAGAACGGCGAGACGTACAGCTCCTTCGCCGCCTCGGCCCGGCCGGCGCCGTCGGTCCGCAGGAGGTGGCAGTGGCGCTGGCCGTACGTGTTGTGGACCTCGCCCACGACACAGACCAGGGCTCCGGCGCGATCGTGGCACCAGTACAGGGTCAGCGGGTTGAACACGTACCCCAGGACCCGGGCGTGGGCCAGCATCAGGACCTGCCCGCCGTCGAGGTGCACGTCCCGGGAGGCCAGGTACGCGTCGAGGCCGGCCCGGATGGTCGGCGCGGCGGCGAAGTGGTCCCGGGCGTCGAAGCGGGCCAGGGGTCGCAGCGGCCAGGGGAGGCGGGGGAGCGCGTCCAGGTCCACGAGCCACATGTACGTGCGGTGCCGGAAGGAGTGCCGTACGGGAGCCGTCCGCACGTGGGAGACGACGCAGTCGTACAGGGCCGGCACGGCGGCCGCGGGCAGGGCGGGGGGCGTCGGAACCGCCGCGGCCACCGGGTCCGCCGGCGCCACCGGGACCTTCGGCTCCGCCAGGACCGTCCGGCTCGCCCGCTGCGCCACCGTGGGCGCCTGCACCCCGCTCACCAGCGCACCCCCAGCGCCGCGGCCGCCTGTACCCCCGAACGGCAGCCGTCCTCGTGGAAGCCCCACCCGTGGTAGGCCCCGGCGAAGGCGGTGACCCGCGTGTTGAGGCGGGGCAGCGCCCGCTGCGCGGCCACCGACCGGGGCGTGTAGACGGGGTGCGCGTAGTCCATGCGGGCCAGCACGCGCTCGGGGTCGATCCGCCCGCCGGAGTTCAGGGTGACGACGTACCGGGTGGCGCCCGGCAGCCGCTGGAGGCGTGTCATGTCGTAGCTGACCTGGACCCCGCCCGCCCCCGGGTGGCAGTCGTCGAGGTGGTAGTTCCAGGAGGCCCGGGCTCTGGGCGAGCGGGGCAGCAGGCCCGTGTCGGTGTGCAGCACCGTCGGGTTCGCCTCGTACCGGAAGGCCCCGAGGATCCGCTGCTCGTCCCGGGTGGGATCGGCCAGCAGGCGCAGTGCCTGATCGGGGTGGGTGGCGATGACGACCGCGTCGTAGGCGTCGGTGGTGCCGTGCTCGGTGCCCACCAGGACGCCGCTCGGTATCCGGTCCACCCGGATGACCGGGGTGCCGGTCCGGACGTTGCTGATCTCCTTGGCGGCCCTGTCCACGTAGGCCGCGCTGCCGCCGGTGACCGTCTTCCACTGCGGGGAGCCCGTCACGGACAGCAGCCCGTGGTGGTCGAGGAAGCGGAACAGGTACGCGGCCGGGTACTCCAGCGCGGTCGCCGGGGGGCAGGACCACACGGCCGACACCAGCGGCGTGATGAAGTGGCTGACGAAGTACGCGGAGAACCCGCCGTCGGCGAGAAAGTCGCGCAGGGTGAGCTGCTGCGGGAGCCCGTCCGCGGCCAACAGGCGGCGGGCGCGGCGGTGGAAGAGCGGCACCTCCGCCAGCAGCCGCAGGTACCGGCCGCGCAGGGCGGCGCGCCCGGTGAACAGTCCCGCGGCCCCGCGGGCACCGGCGTACTCCAGCCCGCAGCCGTCGCACCGCACCGACATGCTCATCTCGGAGTCCTGCGTGGCCACTCCGAGTTCGCGGAAGAGCCGGATCAGCAGGGGATAGGTGCGCTCGTTGTGGACGATGAACCCCGAGTCCACCCGCGCCGTGCCACCGCCCGGGGCCGGCAGTTCATGGGTGTGGGCATGGCCCCCCAGCCGGGGGTCCGCCTCGTACAGCGTGACGTCGCACGCCTTTTGCAGGACGTAGGCCGCGGTCAGTCCCGCAACCCCGCCGCCGATCACGGCCACACTCTGGGTACGCACAGTCCGTCACTCCCCACCGGTCGCCACGCCGCCGTCCGGGACGGCGTTTCCCCTTGCTTCGCGGCCGCAGGGCCCGCGGATTGGTGCCAGTTGCCGAAAGCTGAGTCAGCAGCGGTGCGGGGGGTTGCACATCGATCGGCAATTGGCGACCTGGTTGACCAATCCGCACAGATGTCTGCTCCGAAGACCGGTCAAGAACGGGAACCTGGCAGCATCCGGAGCGGTCGGCCCTCTGAGTTGAGGGCCGGTCCTTTCGACAGGAAAGGACTGTCATGCGACGGACGGACCCCGGCGGACCTTCCGCCACCACCGGGCAACCGCTGCCCTTCGGCGTCCCCGACACCGCGGCCCCCCGGCTCGAAGAACTGATGTCCCGGGTGGCCCGCGGCGACAAGGACGCCTTCTCCACCCTCTACGACGCCCTGTCCGGAACCGTGTTCGGACTGGTCGTCCGGGTCGTACGCGACCGCGCCCAGTCCGAGGAGGTGACACAAGAGGTGATGATCGACCTGTGGCGGCAAGCCGCCCGCTACCGACCCGAACAGGGCAGCGTGCCCGCCTGGGCCGCCACCCTCGCCCACCGCCGGGCCGTCGACCGCGTCCGCTCCGCCCAGGCCGCGATCAACCGCGAACACGACCAGGCCGCCCGCCAACAGGCGCGCCCGTTCGACGAAGTGGCGGAACAGGTCGAAACCCGGCTGGAGAGCGAACAGGTACGGCGCTGCATGCGCGGCCTGACCGAGATCCAGCGACAAGCCGTCACCCTGGCCTACTACCAGGGGCTGACCTACCGTGAGGTCGCAGAGACCCTGCGCACTCCACTGCCCACGATCAAGACACGCATGCGCGACGGACTCATCCGGCTGCGCGACTGCATGGGGGTGACCACATGAAGCACGACGGGGAACTGCACACCCTCACCGGCGCGTACGCCCTCCACGCACTCACGCCGACGGAACACGAGGTGTTCACCGCACACCTCGCCGACTGCCCGTCCTGCCGACAGGAAGTGGCCGAGTTCTCCGCCACCGCCGCCCGCCTGGCCGGGGCCGCCACCCTGCCGCCGCCCGCGCACATGAAGGACGCGGTCCTGTACGGCATCGAGTCCGTCCGCCAACTGCCCCCGCTGCTCCCGGCCACGGGCCGGCCGATGACGTTCACCGCGATCCTGCGCCGCAAGGCGATCACGCTGGCCATCGCCGCGAGCGTCGCCGGGGTCGCCGTGCTCGGGGGAGTCACCGTCCGGCAGAACCAGCTCGCCGAGGAGGCCCGGCAGCAGGCCCAGGCCACCGAACGCCGCCTCCAGGACGTCTCCGCCGTCGTGGCCGCCGCCGACGCACGTACGGTACGGGGCCGCACCAGCACCGGCGCGGCCGCCTCCGTGGTCAGCTCCAAGGCGCAGAACAGGGCGGTCTTCATCGGCGCGGGGCTCCCCGACCCGGGCGCGGACCGCACGTACCAGCTCTGGTTCGAGGACCACGGCACGATGCGCCCCGCCGGGCTGCTCACGCAGGACGGGGCCACGCTCATGCAGGGCGGCATCCAGGGCGCCTCCGGGGTGGGACTCACCGTCGAACCCGCCGGCGGATCCACCCGGCCCAGCAGCCGCCCGCTGGTCCTCCTCAACCTGCCGGCCTGACCCGCGCCGTTTCACGCGGGCCGGTCGGTGCCGCCCGGTCCAGCCGGTTTCGGAGCGGGCTTCGCGCGGACGTGCATGCGCTCGCCCTGCCGGCCGAAGAGGCTGAGCACCTCGACGGGCCGGCCGTCGGCGCTGCTGAACCAGTGGGGCAGCCGCGTGTCGAACTCGGCGACCTCGCCGGGGCCGAGGACCAGGTCGTGGTCGGGGAGTACCAGCCGCAGCCGGCCCTGGAGCACGTACATCCACTCGTAGCCCTCGTGGGTACGCGGATCCGGCTCGGAACCCCGGTCCGTGATGATCATCTTGTATGCCTGGAGGGGTCCCGGAGTCCGGGACAGCGGGACGAACGTACCGCCGCCCGGCAGCTCGTGCGGGGTTAGCCGTACCCGGGGGTCGCCCACCTCGGGCGCCCCCACCAGGTCGTCCAGCGGCACGCGGTACGCGCCGGCCAGCGGCAGCAGCAGCTCCAGGCTGGGGCGGCGCTGCCCGGACTCCAGCCGGGACAGGGTGCTCTTGGAGATGCCGGTGGTCTCGGAGAGCGCGGCCAGCGTCAGCCCGCGCTTGACACGGAGCCGCTTGAGCCGGGGGCCGACCCCCTCGAGGACGCTCTGGTAGGGCGGCGGGGCGTCGGCCGGTACGTCGGCTGGTGTATCGGCTGGTGTGTCCATGGGGGCATTCCACCGCGCTGTCCCGGAAACAGCAACAAGAGTTGTCGTACCGGATCCGCAGGGGGCAGGCTCCGCGCCATGAGCCCACGCAGCGATTCCCACCCCTCACACCGCAACGGCAGCGGCAGCGGCCACGAACACGGCCAGGGCCACGGGCGTGCGCCCGGCCACGGCTCCGGCCACCACTGCACCGACCTCGACTGGGACGTCATGGCCACCCAGCTGGAGAACGGCGCCGAACTGCAGCTCCCCGGACTGCGCCGGACGGCGGCCCACCTGGGCGAGCTGCTCGGCCCATCGGCCCAGGTCCGCCGCATCCTCGACATCGGCAGCGGCCCCGGCGTGATGACCTGCGTGCTCGCCGAGGCCTTCGCCGGCGCCGAGACCGTGGCCGTCGACGCCACGCCCGGCCTGCTGGACCGCACCCTGGCCCGCGCCGAGAAGCTCGGCCTCGGCGACAGGGTGGCCGTGCGGCACGCGGAACTGCCCGAAGGCCTGGGCAGCGGTGACGGGGCCGCCGGGGACGGCCTCGGCACAGCGGATCTGATCTGGAGCAGCAGGGCCGTCCACCACCTCGGCGACCAGCAGGGCGCGCTGGACGCGCTGGCCGGTGCGCTGCGGCCCGGCGGGGTGCTCGCCGTGGCGGAGGGCGGCCTGCCGATGCGCTTCCTCCCGCGCGACATCGGGATCGGCAAGCCGGGCCTGCAGGCCCGGCTCGACGCCGTCCACGAACACTGGTTCTCGGTCATGCGGACCGAGCTCCCCGGCAGCACCCCCGTCGTCGAGGACTGGCCCGCGATGCTAGGCCGCGCCGGGCTGTCCCGTGTCGGGAGCTTCACCTACCTCCTCGACCTGCCGGCCCCGCTGGGCGGGACGGCCCGCACCTTCCTGCACACCCAGCTGACCCGGCTGCGGGAGGCCGCGAGCGACATGCTCGACGCGGACGACCTCGACACCCTCGACGTGCTGCTCGATCCCGAGGCGCGGCACGGCATCATGCGCCGCCCCGACGCCTTCCTCCTGTCCGCCACGACCGTCTTCACCGGCGTGCGCGAGGCCGCCACCGGGCCGACCGCACGATGAGACCCTCCCCGGCAGGGCGCGTGGCGGCGAAGACCGGGGCGCGCAGCCGAACGCGACCTCGGTCCGCTGCGCCCCGGCCGGCTCACCGGACGGGAGGCCCCCGGTGGCGTGACCGGGGGCACAGGTGGGGGCCGAGTGGGGACGCGGCGGTGCGGGCACGTTCAGGGGGCGACACAATGACCACTGTTGTTCTCTTTGATCCAGTACGGAGGAATGGGCGGATGCTCAACGACAGAGCGGGGCAGCAGGCGCGCCCGGAGGACCTGGTCGACGTGGCCCGGCTCGTGACCGCGTACTACGCCCTGCACCCCGATCCCGCGGATCCCGGCCAGCGCGTCAGCTTCGGCACCTCCGGCCACCGCGGCTCCTCCCTCGCCACGGCCTTCAACGAGGACCACATCGCCGCGACCAGCCAGGCGATCTGCGAGTACCGGGCCCAGCAGGGCATCGACGGCCCCCTCTTCCTCGGTGCGGACACCCACGCCCTGTCCGAACCCGCCCGGGTGACCGCCCTGGAGGTCTTCGCCGCCAACGACGTGACCGTGCTCGTCGACACCGCCGACGGCTACACCCCCACGCCGGCCGTCTCGCACGCGATCCTCACCCACAACCGCGGTCGCACCTCGGCCCTGGCCGACGGAGTGGTGGTCACCCCCTCGCACAATCCGCCCGCGGACGGCGGCTTCAAGTACAACCCGCCGCACGGCGGGCCCGCCGGATCGGATGCGACCGGCTGGATCCAGGAGCGCGCCAACGAGATCATCACCGGAGGCATGAAGGAGGTCCGCCGGATCCCGTTCGCGCGCGCCTCGGCAGCCTCGACCACGGGGACGTACGACTACCTCGGCACGTACGTGCGCGATCTGCCGTCCGTGCTCGACCTGGACGCCGTACGCGCCGCGGGCGTGCGCATCGGGGCCGACCCGCTCGGCGGTGCCTCCGTGGCGTACTGGGGGCGGATCGCCGAGGAGCACCGCCTCGACCTGACCGTGGTCAACCCGTACACCGACCCGACCTGGCGGTTCATGACGCTGGACTGGGACGGCAAGATCCGGATGGACTGCTCCTCCCCGTACGCGATGGCCTCGCTGATCGAGGGCCGGGACCGGTTCCAGATCGCCACCGGCAACGACGCGGACGCCGACCGGCACGGCATCGTGACACCGGACGGCGGGCTGATGAACCCCAACCACTACCTCGCCACGGCGATCGAGTACCTCTACAGCCACCGCGAGCAGTGGCCGGCGGACGCGGGCGTCGGCAAGACGCTGGTGTCCTCGGGGATGATCGACCGGGTGGCCGCGGACCTGGGCCGCGAACTGGTGGAGGTGCCCGTCGGTTTCAAGTGGTTCGTGGACGGCCTCTCCGCGGGCGGCATCGGCTTCGGCGGCGAGGAGTCGGCCGGGGCCTCCTTCCTGCGCCGCGACGGCTCGGTGTGGACCACGGACAAGGACGGCATCCTCCTCGCCCTGCTGGCCTCGGAGATCCTCGCCGTGACGGGTCAGACCCCGAGCGAGCGGTACGCGGGCCTCACGGCCCGGTTCGGCGAGCCGGCGTACGCGCGGATCGACGCCCCCGCCACACGGGAGGAGAAGGCGGTGCTGGGCCGGCTGTCCCCCGAACAGGTCTCCGCCGACACCCTGGCGGGTGAGCCGGTCACGTCCGTGCTGACGGCGGCCCCGGGGAACGGGGCCGCCATCGGCGGCATCAAGGTCACCACGGAGCACGCCTGGTTCGCGGCCCGCCCGTCGGGCACCGAGGACGTCTACAAGATCTACGCCGAGTCCTTCCTCGGCGCCGACCACCTGGCCCGCGTACAGGAGGAGGCCCGTTCCGTCGTCGCGGCGGCACTGTCCGGCTGACCCTCCCGCCGGCGGACCTCCCGCGAACCCCTCGCCGGCCTCCCTTGGACGAACCGCCACCCCGGCCGGAGATTTCTCAGTAGGGTGGCGGGCTCCGGGAGTTCGCGCGGAGGGGGCAGGCATGCGGGGCGGTTCGGTCGCGGTGGTGGGCGGGAGCGTCGCCGGGTGCGCGCTGGCCTCGGCGGCGGCCCGCGCGGGCGCCGACGAGGTGGTCGTGCTGGAGCGCACCCGCGGACGGCTGGCGGACCGGGGCCTGGGGCTCTGCATCCACGACGGCCGGGCCGCCGAACTCGCAGCCGGCGGCGCGCTGCCCGCAGGCATCGCCGCGCACCCCCTGACCCGGCGCCGCTGGATCGTCCGGGACGACGCGGCGGCCGGGCCGGCCGGGCGGGTGTTCTGGGAGCAGCCGTTCCCCTTCCACTCGTACCACTGGGGCCTGCTGTGGCGCGGGCTGCGGGAGGCGACGCCCGACTCGGTGGTCTACCGGCAGGGCACGGCGGTGACGGGAGTGGCCGCCGCCGGCGGGCGTGCCGAGGTACGGCTGGCAGACGGGACCGCCGAGACGTTCGACCTGGTCGTCGGCGCCGACGGGTACCGCTCGGTGGTGCGCGAGGCGGTCTGCCCCGGCTCCCGGCCGGTCTACGCCGGGTACGTCTGCTGGCGCGGCAACCTCGACGCCCGGGGGCCGGCCGCGCTCGGCAACGGCGGCGTGCCCTCCGACGCGGTGACCACCATCTGCTTCACCGGCGGGAGCTGCGTGATCTACCCCATCCCCGGCCCGGACGGCCCCCGGGTGAACTGGGTCCTGTACGCCATGCCCCCGCGGGCCGGCCGACTGCCGTTCGACGACCCGACGAGCTTCCCGCCGGGGCGGGTGACCGAGGAACTCACCGCGCACCTGCGCATGTTGCTGGAGCGGGAGTTCCCGCCCCACTGGGCGCGGGTGCTCGCCATGACGGAGCCCGCGGACACCTACGTCCAGCCCATCTACGACCTCGAGACCGTGCGTACGGCGGCCGGGCGCCTGCTGCTCGCGGGCGACGCGGCCACGGTGGTGCGCCCGCACAACACGAGCGGGGTGGCCAAGGCCCTCCAGGACGCCACGGCGTTCGAGGACGCCTGGCGCCGGGCCGGCACCTGGGCCGAGCTGCTGGGCGGGTACCACGCCGCACGCGGTGCGGCGGGCCGGGAGATGGTGGCGCTGGCCCGCCGCCTCGGCCGGGGCCAGGTGGAGCAGACCCCCGCCTGGGCCGCGATGAACCACCGCGAGGTGGAGTCGTGGTGGCAGGAGCTGCTGGACGGCGCCGCCGGCATCGGCGGCCAGGCCATGAGGCCGTAGACCGTACCCGAGGAGCCGTACCGCAGGCCCTGCGGTGATCCCGGCGCGCCTGACGCGCTTCGAGCCCGAACCGGCTCGGGACCAGCATGCCGACCGCCACTGAGCGCGGTGGCGGCACTGCGGCCTACCCTGGAGACGGCGGCCGTCCGCGGTGAGCGGCCCGGGCGGCCGCCCCGGTGGCTGCGGGCACGTACCCCTCCTTGAACCCCGCGCCCGCGGCGCCGGCACGGTGCGGAGCCGCGCCGTGCCGCGCCGCACCGGAAGTGCCCTCGGGGTGGGACAGTGGATGCCATGTGCGGTCGATATGCGTCCAGCCGCGCCCCCGAAGACCTGGCCGGCCTGTTCGAGGCCCGCTGGGACCCCCGGGAGACGCTGGCACCGAGCTGGAACGTGGCCCCCACCGACGAGGTGTGGGCCGTCCTCGAACGCCCCGACCGCACGACGGGGGAGGTGGAGCGCCGACTGCGCACCGTGCGGTGGGGCCTGGTCCCGTCCTGGGCGAAGGACCCGAACGGGGGCGCCCGGATGATCAACGCGCGGGTGGAGACGGTGCACGAGAAACCGGCCTACCGCCGCGCCTTCACCCGGCGCCGCTGCCTGCTGCCCGCCGACGGCTTCTACGAGTGGCAGGCCGTGGCCGCCACCGCCACGGCGAAGGCGTACAAGCAGCCGTACTTCATCACTCCCGAGGACGCCGGGGTGATGGCCATGGCCGGGCTGTACGAGTTCTGGCGCGACCCGTCCGTGACCGACGAGGACGACCCGGCCGCCTGGCTCACCACCACCACGATCATCACGACCGAGGCCACCGATGCGGCCGGCCGCATCCACCCCCGCATGCCCCTGGCCGTGGCCGCGGAAGACCAGGACGCCTGGCTGGACCCCGCCCACGAGGATGTCGACGAGCTCCGGGCGCTGCTCCACACCCCGTCCGACGGCCACCTCGACGTACGGGCGGTCTCCACGGCGGTCAACAGCGTGCGGAACAACGGCCCCGAACTGCTCGAACCCCCGGCCGAGCGCTGAGACCGGACCCGGTCAGGCGCCGATGGCCGCCATCAGCATCGGGGACGAGGACTCCGGCTCGCGTTCCCGTCCAGCAGGCCGCGCACGGTCAGGGAGTGCGGGGCGCGGCCGGGACGCCCGGGAAGGCGCAGGGTGCGGCTGCCCGGGGTGAGCGACCCGAGGACGCGCGGCCCCGCGGCGCCGGTGCACCCCGGGTCATTGCCGGGGAGGCCGTGCAGGGTGAGGTACCCGAGCACCGCGAAGGCGTAGGCCTCCTTCGCCTCCGGGGGCAGCCCCAGCTCCTGCGACATGCGCACCGCCGTACTGCCCGTACTGCCCGTGCCGTCCGCCAGCTCGTCGCGGAGCATCGCCATCAGCGCGGGGTTCCGTACTCCGCCACCGGAGACGAACACCTCGGTGGTTCCGAGCGGGCGCAGCGCGTCGGCCACCGTCCGGGCGGTCAGACGCGTGAGGGTGGCGACGAGGTCCTGCGGCCGGAGCTCGCCGAACCCCGCCAGCCGCGTCCGCAGGTAGTCCGCGTGGAACAGCTCCTTGCCCGTCGTCCGGGGCGCCGGCATCCGGTAGTACGGCTCCCCGCACAGCAGCCGCTCCAGCAGTCCCTCGTGGACGCGCCCGGCGGCGGCGAGCGCGCCGTCCGCGTCGTACGCGCGCTTCCCGGCGCTCAGTTCACGGACCGCGGCGTCGATCAGCGCGTTGCCCGGGCCGGTGTCGAACGCCACGGGACCGCCGCCCGTCGGCAGCACGGTGACGTTGGCGATCCCCCCGATGTTCAGGGCGGCCGGCACGCCGGGGCGCCCGCGCAGGAGCATCAGGTCGATCAGACTCACCAGGGGTGCGCCCTGCCCGCCCGCCGCCACGTCGCGCGGCCGGAATCCGGAGACGACCGGGCAGCCGCTGCGCTCGGCGATCCAGGCCGGTTCGCCGAGCTGCAGCGTGCCGCGCACCCGGCCGTCCTCGGCCCAGTGGTACACCGTCTGCCCGTGCGAGGAGACCAACTCGGCGCGCCCCGCACACAGTTCCCGGTCGGCGCGGGCGGCGACGGCCGCGAAGGCCTGCCCGATCCGGGTGTCGAGGCGGCAGACCTCGGCCAGGGTGGTCGCCGCGGGCGGCAGGGCGGCGGCGAGGGCCTCCCGTACGTCGTCCGGGTAAGGCTCGCTGACCATGCCCAGCGGCACGAGGTGCAGTGCACCGTCCTCGGCGCAGAGTTCGAGGTCGGCGGCCGCGGCGTCGACGGCGTCGTACGAGGTCCCCGACATCAGCCCGATCACCCTCATCGCAGCGGCTCCCCGTGATCACGGCTGCGCAGGCCGAGCAGGGCGGGGCAGCTGAGGGCGCACGCGCCGGCGGCGTAGTAGGCGGGCACGGAGGTGTCTCCCGTCCGGGCGGTCAGTGCGGTGATGACGAGCCCGGCGCAGCCGGAGAACACCGCGTTGGCGAGGGCGTAGGCCAGTCCGAGCCCGGTACAGCGCACCCGGCGCGGGAACATCTCGGCGAGCATGGCCGGCCCCGGTCCGGCCATCAGGCCGACCAGCGCACCCGCGAGCAGTACGGCCCCGGCCCTGGACCACGGCGAGGCGCCGGGGGACTGGAGCACGTGCAGGAGGGGGAGGGCGAGCACCACGACGCCGACGGCCCCGGCCAGCATCACCGGGCGCCGGCCGATCCGGTCGCTGAGCGCCCCGGCGGGCAGGATCGAGGCGGCGAACCCGGCGTTGGCGAGGGCGGTGGCGAGCAGGGCCTCGCGCAGGGAGGCGCCCAGGGTCGCCTGGAGGTACGACGGCAGGACGACGAGGAAGGTGTACCCGGCCGCGGACCAGCCCATGATCCGGCCGATGCCGAGGACGACGGCCCGCGCGAGCTCCCGGGGTCCGACGCGACGGGGATCCGCCGCGGGAGCCGGCGGCGGGGGAGGTTCCTCCAAGGCCGTACGCAACCACAGCGCCACCGCACCCAGCGGCAGGGCCAGCAGGAACGGGATGCGCCAGCCCCACGCGTGCAGGGCTCCGGCGGGCAGCGCGCTCGCCAGGGCGGCGGCCGTACCGGCCCCCGTGAGCAGGCCGAGCGCGACGGTGAAGGACTGCCAGGCGCCGAAGAGACCGCGGCGGCCCACCGGCGCGTACTCCGTCATGAGGGCGACGGCCCCGCCGAACTCGCCCCCCGCGGAGAGCCCTTGCAGCACCCGCAGGAGGGTGAGCAGCCAGGGCGCGGCGGAGCCGATGGCGGCGCGGGTCGGCAGCAGCCCGATCGTCACGGTGGCGAGGGTCATGAGGCCGACGACCACGATGAGGGTGGGCCGCCGGCCCAGCCGGTCGCCGAGCCTCCCGAACAGTACGGCGCCGACGGGCCGGAAGAAGAAGGCCAGCGCGAACGAGGCGTACGCGGCCACGAGCGCCTCGGCTCCGCTGCTCCCCTCGGGCCGGAAGAAGTTCGCGGCGATGACCGTGGCCAGGCACCCGTAGACGCCGAACTCGTACCACTCGACGAGGTTGCCGACCGATCCGGCGAGCAGCGCCCGCCGGGACGTGCTGCGGCGGACGGCCGGGGAGCGGAGCTCAAGAGGTCTCACGCGTCAGAGGTCCTCGCCCGAGAGGAGGGGTTCGAACGCCGCGTACGCGGCGAAGTCCCGGAAGTGTCTCGTGTAGAGCTCCGTTCCGTCGCCCAGGCGCTCGGCGGGTAGCTCCGCGACGTCCACGAGCTGCCGGAACGTCCAGGTGATCAGCTCACCCCGCTCGTTGCGGTAGCTCGTCTCCAGTCCCTCGCCGTGGGCCCGGGCCTTCGATCTGGCCTCGTCCTCGGTCCGGGCGGTCAGCAGGACGAAGCTCTCCCGGTACAGGGGCGCCCGACTGCCGGACGTCGCCGAGGCCGCGGCCTCGGCGACGCAGACGAGAACGGCGACGTACGTCCTCACTTCCTGAACCGGTTGTCGTTCAGCAGCTTCCACGCCGTCTGGCAGGACTTGAGCCCGCAGCCGCGGATGTACCCGAGCGTGTCCCCGTAGTGCTCCCCGGGGAACGCCTGCCGGATGGACCCCCTGCGGCACCGCGAGATGAAGTTGTTCGCGATCTCGCCCAGGTTCTCGCCCGCCACGCACGCGTCCGCCGGCCGCACCTGCACGGCAGCGGTGCCGGGTGCCCGCTGTGCGCCGCCCGCCGCTCCGGCGGCAGTCGGCGCCCCGAACAGGACGGCGCAGGCGAGGACGAGCGCGGCGGCGCCACGCGCCGCCTTTCCGTTGACGGCCATGATCAGCAGCCCGCGAGCTTTCCGTACGCGATCCAGACCTCGCCCTTGTCGTTGATGCTGACGTTGCCGGTCTTGTGCAGGCCCGTGTACTTCCCGCGGTACTTCCTGAGCTGCCCGAACTGCGATTCCAGGGAAAGGTACGGGGAGTCGGGCTTCCAGTCGCCCGAGAACTCGGCGTACACCCCGTCGGTTCCGTCGGTGCCGCTCGCCCAGCAGGCCCGACTGCCCGAGTAGAGGACCAGGTTGCCGTCGTACTGCATCTCCAGGCGGTTGGCGCCATGGCTGATGCACTGTCCGGGGATCAGCTTGTCGGTGAACGAGGTTCCGATGTTGCGGCACGCAGCCGCCCGCCCCGTCGCGGCGGAGGCCGTCCCGGCCGGTACGGCTGCCGCCGCCAGCAGCCCCACCAGCGCGAACGCCAGTGCACGGGTCGTTTTCCCGACCGTCTTCATGGACGCACCCTTCTACGCGTGATCACTTCCCTCGGCGATCACGAAAGGTAGCAGTTCGACTACGGAAAGTCGCGCCCTGTGGCGTCCTGTTGACGCCTACCGGGGCTGCGGAGCCCGGTGGTGCCGGGGGCGGCAGTGCCGGAGGTCGTGGTGCCGGAGGTCGTGGTGCCGGAGGTCGTGGTGCCGAGCCACTCGGCGCCGAGGAGGAGTTCGGCCGATCGCAGTGCTGTGTAGGCGTTCCGTTGCCCCATCAGGACGCACAGGGTGTACGTGGCGTCGTCGAGTTCATCGCGCACGGCCGGGTCGTGGGGCGCGGCCAGGGCGCGGCGGCGCAGTCCGCGGTGCCGCTTCAGCAGCTCGCCGATGGCCTGCGGGTCGGGGAGCAGCCGCGTGTACGGCCGGGTCTCGGGCTCGGCGGCGGACCGGGCCTCGTCCATCGCGTCCGCCAGCGCCCGGCCGAGAGGGGCCGTGGGCTTGCGGCCGCCTCTCAGGAGGAGCACGGCCTCGGCCGTCTCACGCAGTCCGGTACCGGCGGCCCGCGCCGTGACTCCCAGGATCTGCCGCGCGGTATCGGCGCCGCACGGCACCACCGCCATCAGGACGGTGACGGCCTGCTCCGCGGCCCGTTGGGGTGGTGTCTTGCTCATCCGCGTGATTCCTCATTCCTCCGCTGCTGGTTCGGGGTGTGGCACGGCCTGGCCTGGTGTACCGGTCGGTTCGGATCCGGCCGAAACGGCTCCGCGGCCCGGGCGGCCGCCGCAGCGCCCCCGCCCCCGTCGGCCCTGGTGCGGTGCGCCGTACGCTGGCGGCTGGCAGCCCTTGCCGATTCCTCCCGGAAGGACGTACGCATGAGTGCGAAGGCCCGCAAACTGTTCGAGGCGCTCGATCTCAACCACGACGGCACCCTGACCCGCCTGGAAGTGATCACCGCCCTGCGGGCGAAGGGCCCGACGCTGGCCGCCGACGGCGACCTGCCGTTCTGGGGCCTGGGGGACGTGGACGCCTCGTCCGCGCTCTTCGACGCCGCGGACAAAAACGGCGACAACGTGCTGACGTTCGAGGAGTTCGCCCGGGAGGTCGACCGCCGCTTCGGCTGGTAGCCCCGCCCCGGCGAATCGGTGACGGCGGCTACGCCGTCCGGCTGTCGGCGTCCCCGTCGGGGTCGGACGCTTCGGCGGCGCCGAGCGTCGCGGCCCGGCGGTTCAGTACGACGGTGGCCGCGGCCGCGCTGAGCGCGAAGGCCGCCACCACCGTGGCCGGCCGGTCCAAGCGGTGCCGGGTGGCATGGTCGAGCGAGAAGCGGCCGGGCCCGGACAGGCCCAGGCAGGCCGCCACGAAGCCGAGGAAGGCCGGGTACTCGAAGCCGCCGCCCTGGGCGAAGAACCCGGCGGGCGCATGCACGGCGGCGGCGCCGGCCATGGCACCCGCGGCGGCGGCACCGGCCGCCGGAGTCGCCAGCCCCAGCGCGAGCAGCACCCCGCCGCCCGCCTCGCCGAGCCCGGCCGCGATCGCGCTCTCCCGGCCCGGGGTGAATCCCATGTGCTCCATCCCCCGGGCCGTGCCCTCGAGGCCCGCCCCGCCGAACCATCCGAAGAGCTTCTGCGAGCCGTGGGCGAGCAGCACACCGCCGGCCCCCAGGCGCAGGGCGAGCAGTCCGAGATCCTTGCGATGCGTGAGCGGCATGAGGACAGACCCTTCCGAAGGGGTTGCGTGTCACCTGGTCTCAAGCTTCACGCGAGCACAGCGCGTGCGCACGCGCTGTGTACTCGTCCGGCCCCACCGGCAGCGGGCCAACCAGGTGTAAGGCATACAAAAGGCTATGCATTTGATTGCATTCAAGGCATTTGCGCCATACGTTCCCCACGGATTCGAGCCTGCTTCCCTGGACAGCCGGAACGGCTGTGCACACTCCGACCGGAGGTCTGTATGCCTTGCCGTACGTCACTCACGCTGATGGCCGCAGCCGCGTTGCTCTCCCTGGGGGCGCCCGCGACGGTCGCCCACGCGGCCGACGCCACCTGCTTCGGGAAGCCCGCGACCATCACCGGGTCGGGCACGATCACCGGGACGGAGGGCAATGACGTCATCATCGGGTCGGCGGAGGCGGACACCATCGACGGCCTCGGCGGCAACGACCTGATCTGCGGTCTCGGCGGCAACGACACGATCGCCGGCGGCCTGGGCGACGACCAGCTGGACGGCGGCGAAGGCGCTGACCTCATGCGCGGCGACCTGCTGTCCACCGGGTCTCCCGTGGACGGCGGGGGCAACGACGTCCTCTTCGGCGGGCCGGGCGACGACCGCATGGGCGGCGACAGCATGGCCTTCGGCTCCACCGCGTCGGGCGGGGGCGACGACGTCCTGTTCGGCGAGGCGGGAAACGACGCCATGATCGGTGACAGCCGCGGCGGCATCAACGCGACCGGCGGCGGCAGGGACGTCATCGACGGTGGACCCGGAGACGACAGCATCACCGGCGACTCGTCCGCCGAGGGCAGCGCGACCGGCCGCGGCGCGGACGTACTGCTGGGCGGAGCCGGCGTCGACGCCATCATCGGCGACAGCAACTCCGGCCACGCCGCGCACGGGAAGGGCGGGAGCGGCCTGACCGGCAAGCCCGCGCGCCCGGGCCGCCCGACCCCTGCGGTGAAGCCCGCGCAGGGCGCGCCCGTCGCCCCGGTCGCACCGGTCTCGCCCGTCCCGGACGCGGCAGCGGGTGGCAACGACGTCATCGACGGGGGCGACGACGCGAAGGACACCTGCGACGGGACGGACGGAGCCGACGTCGCGGTCCGCTGCGAGACCGTGGCGAACGTCCCGTAACGCCCCGCAGGCGGTGGCCACCCGTGCTCGCGGTGCGGCGGTCAGCGGATCGCGTACCGCGCGGCGATGCCCTCGATGACGATCTGCAGACCCTCTTCGAAGTGCTGGTCGTACTCCTGGAAGAGGTGCGGACCGGCGGCCGCGGCGAGCGGGTAGTCGGCCAGGTGCTCGCCGCGCTCCGCCACCTCGTAGCCCTCCCGGCGCTCGCCCGGGACGGGGTGGACGCCCTGTTCCTCGATCACGAACCCGAGCGTGTAGGAGAAGGTCGTCGCCATGGCCCTTACGGCCTGCGACAGTTCGAACCCGTCCGCCAGCAGGGCGCGCAGATGGGTCTCGGACTGTTCCGCGTGCTCGGTTCCGGTGAAGCGGGAGCCGGTGAACACGCGGGCCCCGTCGCGGTAGGCGAGCAGGGCCCGGCGCAGACCGCGATTGGCGGCCAGCATCCGCTCGCGCCAATGCGTCGGGGAGCCGTCCGGCCAGGCTTCCTCCGGGTTCGTGACCATGCGCCGGAACATCTCCGTGGCCATCTCGTCGATCAGCTCTTGCTTGTTCTTGAAGTGCCAGTACAGCGCCGGCGCCTTCACGTCCAGCTCCTGCGCGATGGAGCGGAGGGTGAGCTTGTCGAGCCCGGCCTCGTTGAGCAGCCGCAGTGCGGTCTCGGCGACGGTCTGGCGGGTCAGGGGCGGGACGCGCGGCGGAGTCTGCTGCGGCTTGGCGTTCATCGTCTGCTCCGTCTCCCGGGGGTTCACTCTTCCGTGGCGTTGACAGCTTAACAACGTTAAGGGCACTCTTGGGTGACGAGGCTCCTTAATGGCGTTAAGGAGTGGTGTCGGAGAGGGCGGGGAGATCGATGAACCAGCGGCGAGTCGAAGAGGACCGGAGCGATGTCCGGAGCGAAGTCCGGAGCGATGTACTGATCGTGGGCGCCGGTCCCACCGGCCTCGTACTGGCCTGTGACCTCGCCCGGCGCGGTGTGCGCGCGCTGGTCGTCGAGCGGTCGCCGGAGCTGTTTCCCGGTTCCCGCGGCAAGAGCGTCCAACCGCGGACCCTGGAGGTCTTCGACGACCTCGGTGTCCTGGGGGAAGCCCTGCGATGGGGCGGCCGGGCGCCGATCGGCATGACCTGGCAGGGCGGATGCCGTGCCGGCGAGTACCGCATGTTCGAGGACGTCGCAGCGACCGAGGAGGCGCCCTACACCGGGCCCTGGCTGCTGCCCCAGTGGCGCACCCAGCGGATCCTGCTCGACCGGCTCCGCGAACTGGGCGGTGACGTGGTGTTCGGAGCGGAGCTGACCGGTCTCACCCAGGACGCCGAGTCCGTGACCGCCACCCTCATACCGGCGGGAGGCGGGAGCCCGAAGTCCGTCCGCGCGGGATACGCCGTCGCCGCCGACGGCGGCCGGTCCACGGTCCGCCGGCTCGTCGGCATCAAGATGACCGGTGAGCGCGTCGACCCCGCCCCGATGCTCGTGGCCGACGTGGTCATACCGACGCTCGACCGGGACAACTGGCACGTCTTCCCGCCCGTCGCGGGCGGCACGGGCTTCGCCGTCCTCTGCCCCTTGCCGCACACGCGGGAGTTCCAGTTCGTGGCCCAGCCGGCGCCGGTGGGCAAGGAGGTCACGGTGGAGGAAGTGCGCGCGCTGGTAGCCGCGTTCACCCACATACCGGCCGAGGAGGTCACCGAGGTCCTGTGGGCATCGGACTTCACCGTGAACGCCGCACTCGCCGACCGCTTCCGTGACGGCAGGGTCTTCCTCGCGGGCGACGCCGCCCACATCCACTCGCCGGCGGGCGGCCAGGGGCTCAACACCAGCGTCCAGGACGCCTACAACCTGGGCTGGAAGCTCGCCGCCGTGCTGCGCGACGGAGCCCCGGAGGCACTGCTGGACACGTATGAGGAGGAGCGGCTCCCCAATGCCGCCGCCGTTCTGGGCCTGTCCACCCGCATCCACCGCGGCCAGGAGCGGCGCGGCGCCGCCACCCGCCAACTCGGCCTCGACCAGCGGGACTCCTCACTCACCCGGGAGACGCGCAGCGGGCTGGCCGACGACGCCCTGACCGCGGGAGACCGCGCCCCGGACGGCAAGCGCGACGGGCTGCGGCTCTTCGACCTCTACCGCGGCCCCCATTTCACCCTGCTCGCGGTCGACACCGAGCTGCCGGAGCGCCTCCCGCCGATCCCGGGCCTGCGCGCCGAACGGACAGGTGCGTACGAGGCCTACGGACGCGGCCTGTACCTGATCCGTCCGGACGGATACATAGCCTGGGCCGGTCCCGGCGGCGCCGCGCTCGAAGCCTCGGCCGACGACCTGCGCACCTGGGCATCCCGGGTCGCACGGCCCGCCCGGGCGGGTGTGTGAGGGGACTCGCAGGGCACGGGCGACCGGGTGGCGCGGCCGGCCGGCAGACCTTCCGCGCCCGATCGGGCGAAGCGCGCCCGGGCCCCGCGCCCGGCCCCTTACGGGCGAACGTAGGGACGGGTCATGATCTCCATGTTGTGGCCGTCCGGGTCGGCGAAATAGGCACCGCGACCACCGAACAGGCGGTTGATCCGCCCCGGTTCGGTGTGGTGGGGGTCGGCGTAGTAGGTGACCCCGACCGCCTCCAGACGGGCGATCATCGCGTCGAACCGCTCGTCGGGCACGAGGAACGCGTAGTGCTGCGGCTGGATCGGCTCGTCGGTCATCGCGTAGTAGTCGAGCGTGACGCCGTTGCCGAGGTCGACGGGCAGGAACGGCCCGAACGGAGCGCCGACCTCCAGCCCCAGGACCACGGCGAGGAACTCGGCCGACAGACCTCGGTCCCTGGCGTGGACGACGGTGTGGTTCAACTGGACGGCGTTCGGGTACTGCTGCGTGTTCGACATGAGTGGTGTGTCTCCGGTTTCGGGTTCCCGTGGAAAGGCGCCGCACGCGGGCGCCGGGCGCAAGAAACGCGGAGGAAGGGCGGGCTCCTGGCCCGCCTCGGGCTCACGCCGAGGCCGGGAACCCTACTCGTACATGGCCCATGGCCGACCCGGCAGTCACCCGGTCGACCTTAGTGATCATCACCGGTCTGCGCAACGTGCATTTCCCCGCCGGGTCACCGGCGCGTTCTGGCCGCCGCCCGCACCCACGCGCGCTCCTGCAGGCGAAGGCCGGGCAGCGTCCCGAGCACCGGCGGACCCCATGCCACGAGCGCCGCCGACGCCGCTGTCGCCCCCGTGATGGCGGCGAACCCGTAGGACCAGGTCGCCGACGTCCCACTGGGCAGCACGAGGAACAGCAGCACCAGCATGGCCAGCCGTGCCCGCGTGTTCTCCAGCAGTCGCCAGGCAGCCGCCGCGAGCGGCACCATCCCCCACAGCACGTACCAGGGCTGCACGACCGGAGCGGTCACCACCAGCCCCAGCAGCGCCGCGCCGGTGGCGTACTCGGGACCCGTGCGCGGTGCACGCCACGCGCAGAAGCCCACCAGGCACACGCCCAGAACCATCCCCACCGACCGCGCGGCGGCGATCGCATCGGCCGCGGTACCCACGCCGAGCCCCTCGGACAGCAGCCCGAGCACCCGGCCCACGTCCGTACTCGGTGAAAGCACCGTGTAGACCTGCGCGGGGCCCCGCAGCGTCGACAGCCACCCCCAGCCCTGGCCGCACACGGCCACGCCCAGCACCAGCGCCGCGAGCCCCACCAGCGTGATCCCGGCCGCCCGCAGCCAGCCCGCGCGCCGGTCCGGCCGCCCGCCCACGGACCACGCGGCGGCGCACAGCAGAGCCACCGCGGCGGGAACCTTGACCAGCGCGGCCGCGACGAGCACGACGGTGCCCAGCATCCAGTGCCCCCGCCTGAACGCCACCAGCCCCGCCACCATCAGGCCGATCATCAGCGCCTCGTTGTGGGCCCCGCCCACCAGGTGCACCAGGGCGAGCGGGTTGAGCACGGTCGCCCACAGCGCCCCGGCCTCCCCGCCGCCGACTGCGGAACCCCGCTCGGCACCCCACTCGGACGCGAGCCGCCCCACGCCCCAGACGATCAGCGCCAGCCCGCACAGGGCCAGCAGCCGCATCCCCAGCACGGCGGCCACCGTGTGGTGTTCGCCCGTGACGGCCACCACGGCCCGCGTCGCCGCCACGGCCACCGGTCCGTACGGCGCCGGTGCGTCCTGCCACAGCTCGGGCACGTTGTCGGCGACGGTTCCGCCGAGCACCGACGGCCCGAGCCGGTACACGTCCCAGCCCCGCACGGCCAGCGCGCCCTGCGCGACGTAGCTGTACGCGTCGTTGCTGAAGATCAGCGGGCCCGGGACGAGCGGCAGGACCCAGGGCCACAGCACGGAGCGCAGCCGTCTCGGGCCGACCGGCTCCCCGGCCCGCAACAGGCCGCCCAGCCGCCACCAGGCGACCACGAGCAGGACCAGCCCGGCGTACGCGGCCGCCGCTCCCAGCACCGTGTGCGCAGGGCTCCGCTGCGCCCAGACTCCGTCCGGAACGCCGAAGGGCAGCGCGCCCGCCGACCAGCTCCCGGCGGCCAGCAGCACCGACCCGAGCGTTCCGAGCAGCCGGCAACCCCGGACCGTGATCCCCACCTCTGACATGGCGGCAGCCTAGGGTGGCCGAGGCTGATGATCGGCCTGCCCGGGGCGTCGGAGAGGTGAACTTCGGGCGTCCTTACTCCAAGCGGCTCATGCCGACGGGCCGAGCCGGACGGGCAGTGAACGGTGGCCGTTGCTGATGAGGGAGGTGACGGGCAGCAGCTCGTCGGCGGGCACCGCCGGCTCGATGTCGGGGAATCGGTCGAACAGTGCTTCGAGGGCGGTCGCGACCTCCAGCCGGGCGAGCGGGGCGCCGAGACAGAAATGGACCCCGTGCCCGAACGCGAGGTGGTCCTTCGTGACCCGCGTGACGTCGAAGGTGTCGGCGTCCGGGCCGTGCCAGTCGGGGTGCCGGTTGGCCGCTGCGTACGAGGCGAGGATCGCCTCCCCCTTGGCTATGGTCCGCCCGTCGGCCAGCGGGATGTCCGCCAGCGCGAAGCGCATCGGCAGGTGCTTCACGGCCGACTCGTGCCGCAGCGTCTCCTCGACGACGTCGCTCCAGCTGCTGCGACCGGAACGGACGTGGTCCAGCTGGTCGGGGTGCGTGAGCAGGGCGGTGACCGCCTGGTCGATGACGTTGACGGTCGTCTCGTACCCGGCGCTGATCATCAGGATCAGGGTGTCGCTCAGCTCGGAGTCCGAAAGCGCGGAGCCGTCGCCCTCCTCGTCGCGGGCGGCGATGAGCAGCGAGGTCATGTCATCACCGGGCGCGGCGCGCTTGGCGGCAATGAGCTCTGCGAGGACCTCGTAGACCCGGGCGGTGTTCGCCGCGGCCTCCTCGGGGGTGAGGGTCGTGTCGAAGACGCCGTCCACCACCGTACGGAAGTCACCGCGCTGCTCCTCGGGGAGCCCCATCAGATGTCCGATGACCGCGATGGGCAGCGGGTAGGCGAGCCCTTCGCGCAGGTCGGCCACCTCGCCCGGCGGGAGGGCGGCGAGCTCGTCGAGGAGGCCGGTGACGATGCCCTCGACGGTGTCGCGGAGCAGCGCCACCCGGCGGGCGCTGAACGCCGGAGCCACCATCCGCCGCAGCCGCCGGTGGTCGGCTCCGTACGCGGTGAACATGTTGGTCACCGCGACCCAGAGGGCGAGCGGCCATGTCTGGACGGCCTGCTCGAACTCCGGCCAGTGGGCGCGGGCGTCCTTGGACACGTCAGGGCTGGTGAGCAACTCCTTGAGGAGGGCCGGGTCGGTGACGGCCCAGGCCGTGACGCCGAGTATGTCGACGCGGGCCGCCTGCCCCTGGGCGCGCAGCAGCCGGTGCTCGGCGTGCCGGTCGGCGCCGGCGGGGTCGAGGACCAGCGGTTCGGTGGGGGCCTGGTTCACGCGGGACTCCTTCGAGAGGTCGTCGTGTAAGAGGTGTTCATTGCGGTGTGAGGGCTTCTCCATCTCCCGCACAACGTGCGTGGTGGGCGGGGTGTTCCGCGGACGGACAGGGTGTTACCCGTGAGTTGGGACGGTCGCGCGGGAAGATCGCTTCGCTGTAGGTCCGGCCGCTCCCCGCCCCGGAACGGCGCGCGGTCCGGGCGGCCGCCCGGACCTGGCGGCCGAGGCGGCCCGGGCCCCCGCCCCGAACGCCGAACGTCCCCCCCCGGGGGGCGAAGACTCCGCACCGCAGGGGGGACGCCCGTACACCGCCGTCCGGTCAGGCGATCTGCCACCGCTGATAGGCCGAACCGGAAGCCGGCTGCTGCGTGGCGAGCGCGCCGTCCGCCCCGGACGCGGTGGTCAGCAGGAGCGCGCTCTTCTTGTTGGCCACCGAGTAGTCGCCCCCGCCGAGCGCGGTGAGCAGCCAGCGCTGGCCGTCTCCGCCCGTGCAGGCGGCCTGGACGACGGCCGCGCCGGGCGCCGTGGATCCGCCCGATACGTCCGCGCAGAGCCTCGACGCCCCGTTGACCATGGAGTAGGAGCCGTCGGAGTTGAGCGCCAGCTGCCACTGCTGGTTGGGGCCGCCGTGCGGGGTCCAGGTGATCAGCTGGGTACCCGCGGTGCTCGAACTCCCCGGGTCGTCGAGGGCCTTGCCGGCCGCGCCGAGGGTCCGGGTGCCGCTCAACGGGCCGCCGTACACCTCGAACTCGTACAGTGAATAGCCGTAGGCGGTACCGCGCTTGGTCCCGTACACGCGGATGTAGCGACCCGATCCGGACAGGTCGGCGAGCTCCTGGACCCCGCCGGCGCCGGCCGTCGTGGCGTACACCGTGCGCCAGGTCGCGGCGTCGTCGGAGAGCTGGATCTGGAACGCCTTTCCGTACGCCGCCTCCCAGCGCAGCACCACGCGGCTCACGGCCTGGCTGGATCCCAGGTCGACCTGGAGCCACTGCGGGTCGGCGTACGCGCTGGACCAGCGGGTGCCGGGGTCCCCGTCGGTGGCCGACGAGGCCGGGAAGTCGGCGGTCTCGGTGCTGGAGGCGGTGGTCGGCCGGTTGCGGGCGAGGTTGCCGGGCTGGGCGAGACCGGGCCATGCGGGGTTGTGCCCGACCGCGGCGGCGATCGGGGTGAACGCGGCGTAGGTGGCGGCCGGCTTGGGGGAGCCCCAGGTCTGCTGGGCCAGCGCGCGCAGCGGGTACATGATGCCCGCGGCGATCTGCTCCTGCGTCTCGGCGGTGGGGTTGTCGCACCACACGTGGATCAGCGAGCCGGGGTTCTTCGAGGGGTCGGTGAGGGTGGCCCCGCCCTCGAAGCGGTCGGGGGTCCAGGTCTCGTACATCCACTTGGTGTCGGGTTTGGCGCCCCCCAGGACGTAATACGTCGGCGTCCAGGACTCGTTGGCGACGCTGTGGCCGGCCGCGGCCAGCTGCTGCGGGGTGAGCCCGTAGCTGTACCAGTACTCGACGAGGATTCCGGGGTGCGGGGTCAGCGTCCCGTCCCCGGCCTTGATGCCGTCGTTCCACATCCGGGTGGTCTTGCCGGCCGCCCGCACCAGGTCGTCGGCCCAGTTGACGAACCCGTAGTAGGTGTCCTTGGCGGTGGCGCCCGCCCCGTAGTGGGCACGGGCGTAGCTGAGCAGCTGCGGGTACTTGGCGTAGTCGGTGACGTACTCGTCCGCGCCGATGTGCCAGTACGGGGCCGGGAACAGCGGCAGGTACTCGTTCACCAGGTCCTTGATCAGGGTGTACGAGGCCGGCAGCGAGAGGTCGATGAAATCGAGACTGGCCGCGCCGGAACTGCTCTTGAGCCTGAGCTCCGGGTGGGCGGCCAGGACGGCGTTCATGTGCCCCGGAGTGTCGATCTCGGGAACGATCGTGACGTGGTACTTCTGCCCGAGCGCGACGAGGTCGGCGATGTCCTGCTTGGAGTAGTGGTCGGCGGAGACGATCTCCGGGTGGGTGGAGCTTTCGAGGCGGAACCCGAAGGTGTCCGACAGGTGGAAGTGGAAGTAGTTGAGCTTGAGGTAGGCCAGCTCCTTGATGTGCTGCTTCACCCAGTCGACGGTGAAGAACTTCCGACCCTGGTCGATCATGAGCCCGCGCTCCGCCTTGGCGGGCCAGTCGACCGCCGTGCCGGCGGGCACCGAGGCGGACTGGTGCAGGAGCTGGAGCACGGTACGGGTGCCGTAGAACGCGCCCGCGTCGGTTCCGGCCCGGATCGCGACGGACGCTCCGACGGTCAGCCGGTAGCCCTCGGCGGGGAGCCCCGGGTCGCCGAGGCCCAGCGCGATGTCGCCGGGCGAGGCGCTCCCGGTGACGACGGCGACGGGACGTCCGGCCAGGGCGCCCAGGTCCTCGGCGAAGGTGGCGGCGTCGTCGGACAGCTGGGCGGCGTAGGCGGGATCGACGGCGATCCGGCTGGTCCCGGTGAAGGTGTAGGCGCCGGTGCCGGCCGTCCACTGCCGCAGCGCCGGAACGGTCTGCGGCGGCCCGGCGGCGGTCGGTGCGGGTGCGGCGACGGCGGTACCGGGCAACGAGAGCGCGGCCACCGCGCAGACGGCGGCGATCAGCAATCTGAGCAGACGCATGGCGAGTCCCCAAGTCATGGGAGGGAAGGGGGAGTTACAGAGGCAGCCAAGGTGCAGGCAAAGTGCAGCGCAGCGCCGGATGCATGTCAATACCTGCTCGAAACCCCGCCCCAACGAGCAGGATCGCGCACGCCGTGTATCCGCCGAGGTACCCGACGGCCGGCAGTACCCCCGGCACGTCGACGGGCGCGTTGTTCACGGCCCCGATCGGTACCGCGGGGAGTGCGGAAGGGCAGGGGCCGGTACGCAGGTTCACCGCCGCGGCGTTCCGGGGAAGGCGCGCAACGGGGTCCCGCGCCGCCCATGTCCGCGTTTCGTAAGGAGTCCGAACCGCCTCCGAGCGGCTTCCCGGGGGTGTCATGGGTCCATGCGCTTCCCCATCCCTCTTCCTTCCGCACCGCCCATCACCTTCAAGGCGCGGCTGCACGACGCCCGGACGGCGACCGCCATCGGCCGCTGGCTCGGGCTCGCCTTCGCCGTCTGTTTCGCGACCGGTGTGCTCAGCCACTACCTCCAGCACCCGCCGCACTGGCTCGCCGACCGGCTACCGAGCCGCCCCTACTGGGGCTACCGGTTCACCCAGGGACTCCACGTGGTCTCCGGGATCGCGGCGATCCCACTGCTGTCGGCGAAGCTGTGGGCGGTCTACCCCCGGCTGTTCGAATGGCCGCCGCTGCGGTCGGTGCGGCACGCGCTCGAACGGGCCTCTGTGGCGGTCCTGGTGGCGGCAGGCGTCTTCGAGCTGTTCACCGGCCTGCTGAACACCTTCCAGTGGTACCCCTGGCCCTTCTCCTTCGTCCCCGTCCACTTCGCGCTGTCCTGGCTGCTGGCGGGCGCGCTCATGGTGCACATCGCAGTGAAGTGGCCCGAGATCCAAGACCATTGGACCCGCACCTCGCCGGGCACGCTCGCACTGCCCGAGGCCGACGGCCCGGACCGGCGCGCGCTGCTGGCGGGCGTCGCCGCGGCGGTGGGGGCGGTGACCCTGACGACCGCCGGGCAGTCCGTGACCGCGCTCGGGCGCCTCGACCTGTTCGCCCCGCGCCACCCCGCCGTCGGACCGCAGGGGCTCCCGGTGAACCGTACGGCGAAGGCGGCCGGGATCACCGCGGCCTCCGTACGGGACTGGCGGCTGACCGTCGCCGGACCTCGCCCGTACACCCTCACCCTCGACGAACTGCGCGCGATGCCGCAGCACGAGGTGACGCTGCCCATCGCGTGCGTCGAGGGCTGGAGCAAGAACGCCCGGTGGACCGGGGTCCGCGTGCGCGACCTGCTGGAACGCGCGGGCGGCGGCCCGGACGCCCGCGCCCGGGTGGAGTCCCTGGAGCCGGTCGGCGCGTACCGGGTGACGGAGATGGGCCCCGAGTACGCCCAGGACCCGCTCACCCTGCTCGCGCTGCGCCTGGGCGCCGAGGAACTCTCCCCGGACCACGGCTACCCGGCGCGGATCATCGCCCCGAACCGGCCCGGCGTGCTCCAGACCAAGTGGGTCGGCCGACTGGAGGTGGCGTGATGGCGTACCGGTACGCGGTGGCCGGCACCGGCCTGGTCCTGATGGGCCTGGGCGGCGCCCTGCTGGTCCAGCAGCCCTCGCCCTGGCGGATCGCGCTGTGGCTCGCGGGTGCGGTCGTGGTGCACGACGGACTGGTCGCGCCGCTCGTGATCGCGGTCGCCGCCCTCACCGGCGCCGTCGGCCTGCGCCTGCGCGGGGTCCCGCGCGCCGCCCTGATCGTCGCGGGCTCCGTGACCGCGGTCGCCCTCCCGCCGCTCCTGCGCCCGGGCGGGGCGGCCAACCCGACCGTGGTGCCGCTGGACTACCTGCGCAACTGGCTGCTGACGATGGCGGCCATCGCCGTGGCCACGGGCGTGTACCTCGCGGCGGGCGCCGCGCTGCGCGCGGCGCGCCGGCGCACCTGAGCGACCGGACACGCGAAAGCGGCTGACGCGCTCTCGCGCCAGCCGCTTTCCGTACGTCCCGGTGAGCCCTCAGCGCCGCAGCTGGACGAAGGCGCGGCCCGCCGCACGCCAGGGCACCGCCCGGGTCCAGCCCGCGTCCGCCGCTTGGGCACGGAGCGCGCCGGTACCGAGCCGGGCCCACGGGAAGGGCGTCCCGCGGCCGCCGTTCCCGTCCTCGACGTGCACCTCGACGCGCTCGTCGACGTCCACGGTGGCCACCTCGACCAGGAGGGTGCCGCCGGGGGCCGCGAGCCGCGAGGCCCGGCGCAGCAGTGCGCCGGGGTCGCCGCCGATGCCGATGTTCCCGTCGATGAGCAGGACCGTGCCCCACCGGCCCTCGCTGGGCAGGGGGTCGAACACGGACCGGCACAGGGCGCTGCCGCCGGTGCGCACCGTACGGGCCACCGCCTCCGGGGCCACGTCCACGCCGAGGACGGGCTGCCCGAGGCGGGTGAGGGCGGCGACCAGGCGGCCCGGACCGCAGCCTATGTCCAGCACCGGGCCCTCGCAGCGGGCCAGGACGGTGGAATCGGCCGCGTCGGCCTCGGCGCACCAGCGCTCCACGTCGAGCGGCAGCAGCCAGCCGTCGCTGCGGCGCAGGAAGAGGGGCCCCCGGCCGGTGCGCACGGCATCGGAGTACGGGTCGGCCCGCCAGGCCTGGGCGGCGGGCTCCACCGGCCGCGCGGCCGTCCGTGCCGTCGTCTGCGCGGTCACCGTACGGCCGCGGAGAGTTCGGCCTGCAGGGCGGCGAACCGGGTGCGGCGCGCGGAGGCGGCGACCTCGGCGGCGTCGTACGGCGCGTCGACGTCGCGCAGCGCCGGGAGGTCCCGTACGGGCCGCCCCGGCCCGGTCGGCCGCGGGCGCCGCACCATCCCGGTGTCGGAGACGGACACCGGCACTCCCGGGCCGGGGGCGAGATCGGCCGAGCCGTCGGCGGCGCCGTTGCCGGCGACGCCGGGCCGCCAACCGGCCGGCACCCGCGCCGGCAGCCGGGGCAGCGCCTCCGCCTCGTCGGGACACGGCGGTACGAGGTCCGCCCGGGGCGGCACACAAGCAGAATCAGTCACGTCCACACCGTAGGAAGCGGGCGCGGACGAAAGGGGCTTCAACTCCTTACGAAACGCGGACGCCGTGCCCGATCCGAGGAGGGCGCCGTGCACCCGGACCGCCGCGGATGACAGGCTGTGACCATGCCAGTGAGCGATACGCAGCATACGGACGACGGCCGCGAGGCGGCCGGGACGGGCGAGGCGGCCGGGACGGGCGAGGCGGCCGGGACGGGCGGGGCGGCCGGGACGGGCGGGGCGGGCGCACCGGACCCCGTCCTCGGCAGCATCCTGGTCGTGGACGACGACCCGACCGTCTCCGAGGTCGTGGCCGGGTACCTGGACCGGGCTGGCTTCACCGTGCGCCTGGCCGCCGACGGACCGGCCGCCCTGCGCGCCGCCGAGGAGCAGCGCCCGGACCTGGTGGTCCTCGACCTCATGCTGCCGGGCATGGACGGGCTGGAGGTCTGCCGGCGGCTGCGGGCGCGCGAGCGCGCCGCCGACCCGCACGGTGGCCGGGGCGCGATCCCGCCCGTCCCGGTCATCATGCTCACCGCGCGCGGCGACGAGGACGACCGGATCCTGGGCCTGGAAGTCGGCGCGGACGACTACGTGACCAAGCCCTTCAGCCCGCGCGAGCTCGTCCTGCGCGTGCGGTCCGTCCTGCGCCGGGCCGTCCCCGCCGCACCGGCCGCCGGCCCCCGGCTCACCGCGGCGGGCCTGAGCCTGGACCCGGCGGCGCGCCGCGTGAGCAAGGACGGCAAGGAACTCGCCCTCACCTTGAGGGAGTTCGATCTGCTCGCCTTCTTCCTGAGCCATCCCGGGCAGGTCTGCGACCGGGAGCGGCTCATGCGCGAGGTCTGGGGCTGGGACTTCGGCGACCTGTCCACCGTCACCGTCCACGTCCGCCGGCTGCGCGGCAAGATCGAGGACGACGCGGCGAACCCCCGGCTGATCCAGACCGTCTGGGGCGCCGGCTACCGCTTCGACACCCACCCCACCCCGGCGGCCCCCGCCATGGACCACAGAAGGGCGGACGGTCATGAACATGCCTGACGAGGACCTGCTGCTGATCGCCCTGTACGCCCTCCTCGGTGCGGGCGGCGCCGGAGCGCTGGGCGCCGTGGCCCTGCGGATACTGCGCCGGCGAAGCGTCGCCGTCTCCCTCACCGTGGTGACCGCCGTCGCCGTGCTCGCGATGCTCGCCGGCACGCTCGCCGTGGCCTGGGCGATGTTCCTCTCCTCCCACGACCTGACCGTGGTGACGGTCGTCGCCGCCGTGGCCGCCGCCGTCTCGCTGGGCACGGCCCTGCTGCTGGGGCGCCAGGTCGTCCTGCGCTGCCGTGAACTCGCCGCCGCAGCACGCGTGTTCGGTGAGGAGGGCACCTTCACCACACCCGCCGTGCCGGCCCCCGCCGAACTCACCGCGCTCAGCCGCGAACTGGCCCTGACCAGCGAACGCCTGGCCGCGTCCAGGGAACGCGAGCGGGCCCTGGAGACCTCACGACGGGAGCTCGTCGCCTGGATCTCGCACGATCTGCGCACCCCGCTGGCCGGGCTGCGCGCCATGTCGGAGGCGCTGGAGGACGGCATGGCCGCCGATCCCGCCCGCTACCACCGGCAGATGCGCACCGAAGTCGACCGCCTCAACTCCATGGTGGGCGACCTGTTCGAGCTCTCCCGCATCCACGCGGGCGCCCTGAGCCTCAGCCCCACCCGGTTGAACCTCCACGACCTGGTGGGCGACGCCCTGGCCGGCACCGACGCCCTCGCCCGGGAGCACGGCGTACGGCTGGTCGGGGACGGGACCGCCTCGCTCCCGGTGGAGGTGGACGGCAAGGAAATGTCCCGCGTCCTGTCGAACCTGCTGGTCAACGCCATTCGTCACACCCCGGCCGACGGCACGGTCGCGATCGCGGCCGAAGCCCGTGAGGGCACGGTGGTGCTGTCCGTCACCGATGCCTGCGGCGGCATCCCCGAGGAGGACCTCACGCGCGTCTTCGACACCGGCTGGCGCGGGACCCAGGCCCGTACGCCTCCCGGGGGCGCGGGCCTGGGCCTGGCAATCGTCCGCGGCATCGTCGAGGCGCACGACGGGCACGCGCACGTCCGCAACGTCACCGGAGGATGCCGCTTCGAACTGACCCTCCCGGCGCCCGCGTAGCGGTCAGGGCTGCTTGCAGGTGACGTGCACGGTTTCACTTTGCGCGGTCATGTTGAAATCCGGCACGTGCAGGGTCACGAACGCGCTCACCGTCGGAGTGTTCGCCATCACGGACCCCTCCACCACCTTGAGGAGGGAGACGCTTGTGATGCCGGGGGTGAACTCGGCCGTGCCCGAGGAGATCGGATCGGCGCTGGAGGCGTACGTCCAGAAGTAGCGGACCTTCCCCTGCCCGGTGGCCGTGATCTTGCCGTCGAACTCCAACTTGGGCGGGCTGGTGCAGTCGACGGTGCTCCCCGACTTGGTCAGCGTCACCACCTCGACCTTGGTGACCTTCACGTCCCCCTTGCCGTCACCCGGCTTCTCCCGCGACGGCGTGGCGCAGTCGATGTGCTTGCCCTGCCGCGACCCGCTCTCCCGGTAACTGACCGTATATGTGCCGTAGCGGACGCCCTGCCGGTCGAGTGAGCCCGTGTCGTCCACCGTGGTCCGGAAGGACGACTTCCCCTCGACCCGCACCGACTGGTTCGGGGCGAATCCGCTGAGGTGGAGGTCGTAGCCCATCTTCCCGCCCGGGTTGCCGCCGCCGCTGCGCGGAGTCAGCTCGCAGGAGGGCGCCATGGGAGCCCGGGCGGCTCCCGCCCCGGCGGTGCGGCCCTGGGCCGCGAAGGCGGGGGTGAGAGCGAGCGAGGAGGCGAGGAGCGGGGCCGCGAGAAGCAAGAGACTCCGGTACCGGTTCGTCTGCCGATTCATCGTGCTGCCCTTCCTGAGAGGAAAGCCCCCGATGTCGGACCACCAGGATATCGGGCGGGGCCCGAAGGCGCCGTGGGCCACGAGGTCTCGGATCCATGACAGGGTGGCCGGATGACGACCCACCGCGAGCGCTCCGTCGAGCCCCGTCCCGTCCCTTCCGGCCCCGCACCGTGGCCGGACGCGTTCCGGATCCACGGCGATCTCCTCGCGGCGAAGTCACGCGTCTACGACCCGTGCGGATTCACCTGCTCGCAGCCGGTTCCCGAGGCCGAGGGCGCCGCGTACGCCGCGCACGAATTCACCCTGGACGCACGCGCCGTCCGGTTCCGCGCGGCCAAGACGACGCCCACCAAGGCGGGGCAGTTCGTCACCGTGTGGAAGCGGTCCCCGGGCGGTCCCATCCAGCCCTTCGACACCGCGGATCGCGTGGACCTCTTCGTCATCAGCTGCCACGACGACCACGGCTTCGGCCAGTTCGTCTTCCCGGTGGAAGACCTCCGGCGGAACGGCGTCGTATCGGTGGACGGTTCCGGCGGGAAGAGGGGATTCCGCGTCTACCCGCCGTGGGTGGCCACCGCAAACCGCCAGGCTGAGGGCGCTCAGAAGTGGCAGGTGGAGCACTTCCTCCACCTGCCACAGGACGGCGCCGTCGACCTGGCCCGCGCCGAGGAGCTGTACCACCCGTAAGGGGTCGGCTCAGCCGGTGGCGGCGGGGGAACGGGGCGGGGCCTCGCGCTGGTGCGGGACCGGGGGGAGCGCCGATGCCTGGAGCCCGTCGTGGTGGAGCTGGACCGTCCGCGTGGGCGCGGGGATCGAGATGCCCTCCGCCCGGAACCGCTCGTGCAGGCGCTTGATGAACTCGTGCTTGATCCGGTACTGGTCGCTGAACTCGCCGACGCCCAGGATGACCGTGAAGTTGATCCTGGACTCGGCGAAGGTGTGGAACCGGACCTTGCCCTCGTGGTCGGGGACCGCGCCGTTGATGTCGGCCATCACGCTGTCGACCACGTCGAGCGTCACGCGCTCCACGTGCTCCAGATCGCTCTCGTAGCCCACGCCCACCTGGACGAGGATCGACAACTGCTGTTCGGGCTGGGTGAAGTTGGTCATGTTCGTCCGTGCGAGACGCCCGTTGGGGATGATCACCAGGTTGTTCGACAGGTTGCGCACCACGGTGTTGCGCCAGTTGATGTCGACGACGTATCCCTCTTCCCCGCTGCTGAGGCGGATGTAGTCACCGGGCTGCACGGTCTTGGAGGCGAGGATGTGGACGCCCGCGAAGAGGTTGGCGAGGGTGTCCTGCAAGGCCAGGGCCACCGCCAGACCGCCCACCCCGAGGGCGGTGACCAGCGGTGCGATGGACACGCCCACGGTTTCGAGCGCGACGAGCACACCCATCACGAGGACCACGATCCGCGTGATGTTGACGAAGATGGACGCCGATCCGGCGACGCCCGTCCGGGCCCCCGCCACCGACTGGACGAGACCCGCGATGACCCGGGCCGCGCTGAGCGTGGCGATGAGGATGAGCACGGCGGTCAGGGACTGGTTCACGAACCCCAGGACCCGCGCGGTGAGCGGCAGGGTCGAGGCGGCCACCGCGACGCCGGCGATGACGGCCGCCCAAGGGGCGAGGGTGCGCAGCGCGTCGACGATGATGTCGTCGCCGGTCCACCGCGTCCGTTCGGCGTGCCGGCCCAGCCAGCGCATCAGGGCGCGCAGCAGCAGCCCGGCCAGGGCGCCCGCGGCCACCGCGATCCCGGCCACCAGCCAGTCGTGCAGGAGGAGTTCCCGGTTCAACGGAGGCCCTCCGCTCGGCGCCGGACCGGGGGAGCGGCGACGGGCCCGGCGGGCCGTCGTATGAGGTGTGTCGTCACCTTGTCACCTGTCAGTTTCTCGTGCGTGGAGCCTCGTTCGGGCGCGTGTACGCATTCCGGAACGGGTTGCCATCCTGCCCCATGGCCCGACGCCCCCTGCAGGTGGGCCGGTGTCAGGTGGCCGGGACCGTGGCCGTCGGCGTGTTCCATCCGGAGATCCGGATCCGGGGCGCCGACCCGTGCAGGTCGGCGGTGCGGTAGGTCGCCGTCAGGGTGGCCGACTCGCCGGGCCAGAGGCTGATCTGGTTGTCGGACCACTGCACGGGCAGGACGGGGGTGTCCTTGCCGTCGACCAGGTGGAGGTCGGTGAGCAGGGCCGGGGTGTTCCCGGTGCCGGTGTTCCGTACGGTGACGACCGTCGTGGAGGTCGACGGCGCGTCGCCGCCCGTGCTCGTCGTCGCCGTGGCGGAGACGGCGGCCTGAGCCATCGACCGCAGCCCGGTGAGATCGGCGTAGGCCGTGGTCGGCGTGTGGTACCAGTCGCTCTCGGTGTAGTCGAGGACGTCGCGGCGCGTGGAGAGCCAGTACACGTTGCGGCTCACCTCGCGCCCGGCGGCGTCGGTCAGGACCAGCCGCGCGAGATGGGTCGCGGACAGCCCGTCCACCGACGCAGGCAGGGTCAGCGCGACGGCCTTCGCCCCGTCCGCGCCGACCGCCAGGCCGGTCACCGTCCGGTCGTACTTCTGCGTTCCGTCGGTGTTGAAGAGGGAGACCCGCGCGGTCAGCCCCGACACCGCCGTCGTACGGCGGTTGACGACGGCCACGGTGCGGTCGTCGTACGAGTACTGGACGTGCAGCGGCTCGTTCGCCTTCTTCGCGCCGAAGTACGCGCCGTTCTGGTCGAGGTAGCGGTCCACGAGCTGCCAGTGCAGCGAGGTCCAGCCGCTGTTGAACATCCAGTAGATCACCCCCGTCGACGGCTTCGAGGCGTCGGTAGCGTTGCGCGCGTACGCCTCGTACTGCGCGCGGACGTTCTCGTACTGGGCGAGCTGCGCCGTGGCGACGTAGTCCTCCAGGCTGCGCGGGGCGCCGTACCGGGCGCTCAGCGCATCGTCGTACAGCTTGAGCGTGGCGTACGTGCGCGAGGGCGAGCGGTGGTACTGCGGTGCGGCCGGGTCCTTCCAGAGGGAGGTCAGCTCGGCCGGGGACATCATGCGTCGCAGGGTGTCGAGGGTGGGGATGTCGGGGCCCGCGCTGGTCTCGGAGTTGAATCCGGTGGCCCCGCCCTCCCGCTTGTCGTACCAGTAGCCCGGCGGCACCCACTCGTACGGTCCCGGCATCCGCATCCCCGAAGCGCCGGTGAGCGGCGCCGACTTGGCGGCAGCGGCGGGGATCACCGGGGTGGGCCAGTCGGCGGCCTTCAGCGCGTCGACGTAGCCCCGCTCGATCTCCGTGTCCGGGGCGAAATCGCTGCCGATGAGGAAGGAGATGACGCTGGGGTGATCGCGCAGGCGGGCGGCCTCGGCCGCCATGGAGGCCTTGGCCACGGGGTAGTCGGCCGCCGTCCAGCCCTCTCCGGCCTCGGTGCCGTTGACCTCGCCCTCCCATTTGGTGCAGCACTGCCAGCCGGGCAGGGTCAGGATCCCGTACCGGTCGGCGAGGTCGAAGAACTCGTCCTGTTCGAGGTGTCCTTCCAGGCGCAGGGTGTTGAGGCCCAGGTCCCGGGCGTAGGCCAGCCTGTCCTCCGCGTAGGCGGGGTCCCAGCGCAGCAGTTCGTCGGGGGACCAGCCGGCACCCCGGATCAGCAGCGGCCGGCCGTTGACGGAGTACTGGCGGGCGCCGTCCTTGTTGAGCGGCGCCTGGACGCTGCGGATGCCGAAGCCGCGGCGGGTCCGGTCGGAGACGACGGAGCCGGAGCCGGAGCCGGATTCCGGGACCGTGACCGTCAGATCGAGCTCGTACAGCTCCTGTGCGCCCATTCCGGCCGGCCACCACACCCGCGGCCGGTCGAGGTGCAGCTGCGGGGTGTCGGCCGGGGTGAAGGCCACCGTCTTCGTCTCGTGGGCGCGCAGCGGCACCTCCCGCCGGAACGCGATGCCCGACCCGATGGTGCCGGAGACCGCGGCGGTGACGTCCTCGGCCGATTCGTTGCGGACCTTCGCCTTCACCGTCAGGTCCGCGGAGGCCGGCGACGGCATCGCCAGGCTGGTCACCACGTGCGCGTCGCGCAGGGCGACGCGGCCGCCGCGCCGTACGAGCACGTCGCGGACGATGCCCATGTTCTGGTCCGGGGGCGGCTGCAACCAGTCGAGCCAGCCCATGGTGAGGTTCTTGCGCGGATCGTTCGGCTGGATCCGGAAGGCCACCGCATTGGCGCCGGCCCGCACCAGTTCGGTGACGTCGAGCTCGTGGTGCGTGTACGCGCCGGCGACCGCCGACGCCGTGGCGACCTGCTTCCCGTTGACGAACACGTCCGCCGCGGAGACGACCCCGCTGAAGTCCAGGTACGTGCGCGTAGAAGTGTCGGCGACGGTGAACTCGGCGCGGAACCACCACGGCACGGTGAAAGCGGCGGCCGGGATGCGCTGTTGGCTCGTCGAGTAGAAGGGGTCGGGATGCGTGCCGTCCGCGACCAGGGCGGCCAGCACGGTGGAGCGGGGCCCCGCCGGGTGCCAGCCGTTCGTCCGGTAGCCCGGGGCGGAGACGAGGGCCGCCGCGTCGGAGACCTCGGCCGTCGAGCGGATGGCGTACCCGGACAAGGCCGTGGTGCTCCCCGCGGCCGCGGGGACGACGGTCACCGCCCGTACGTGCGGCGCCCGGGGGGAGGGAGCCGCGGCCGGCGCGCCCGCGACGAGCGCGCCCAAGAGGCCGAGCACGGCCAAGACTGAGGTTTCCCATCGAACGACACGGACGGGAGAGGGGAACACGATGGTCTCCGGGAGGCTCAGGCGGCGAGGGCCGAGGTGATCACGAGCGGCGGATCGGCCCGCTCCGCGGTCCAGGGGTAGCGGTCCAGGAGACCCGGGTCGGCGAGGGCCAGCGCCTCGTCCACCGTGGGCCGGCGCTGGGTGACCGCGCGGAAGCGGCCGCTTTCGAGGAGGGCCGGCAGCCGGTCGACGGGCCAGGCGTGGTTGCGCACCTCCTGCCAGGTCCCGTCCGTGCGCCGCAGACGCAGCGGCATCTCCTCGCCCGGCCGGTACGAGGCCCCCGCGGTGCCCACGCGCAGCGAGGCGTACTCCCACTCCGTGCAGGTGGGGTCGGTGGACAGCAGGACGAACGGGGCTCCGGGCCGCAGCAGGCGGCGGATCTCGGCGAAGACCCCGAGCAGGGCCTCCTCGGTCGGCAGCGACGCCAGGACGTGATTGCACATCACCGCGTCCGCGCACCCGTCGGGCAGGCCCGTCACCCGGCCGTCCCTGACCAGGTGGAACTCCGCCACCGCCGGCGCCGTGCTGCGGGCCAGAGCCAGCATCTCGGCGGAGGTGTCCACGCCGAGCACCCGCGCGCCCAGTACCCGCGCCGCCCGGTCGGCGACCCGGCCGGGCCCGCAGCCGTAGTCCACGAGCACCTCGTCCCTGCCGATCCGGCGGGACAGGGCCTCGAACACGAACGGATAGCCGAGCAGCCAGTCCGTGGCCGCCTCCACCGCCGCGAACGCCTCTGCCCCGGCAGGCCCGGACCAGGCGCCGCCCTCTTCCGCATGTTCCTCTGACGCGTTGTTCACAGCTCCCCACTATCGGCCCGGCGGGCCGGCCGGCGGTTGCGGCGCGCCCGTCCGGCACCCCGACGGCGACGGTCGGCCAAGTGGGGCGAGTGCGGTGTTCCGCCGGGACGGCTGATGTTTCCGGCCCCGCGAGCCGGGCAGTGTGGTGGGCCCCGGCCCCTCGAACGACGCGAAAGGCACGCCCATGACCTCGCCTGTCGGCAGCGAGCCGCTCCCCAACGCCCGCGAGCTGTTCGACATCCCCGACGGCATCGCCTACTTCAACACCGCCAGCGTGGCGCCGACGCTGCGCACCGGCCTCGTCGCGGGCGAGGCCGCCCTGCTCAAGCGGGCCCAGCCCTGGCGGCTTCAGGGGCCCGACTGGTTCAGCGGGGCCGAGGAGCGCCGCAGGCTGTTCGGGGACCTCATCGGCGCCACCGCCGATGACATCGCCCTCGTGCCGGCGACCAGCTACGGGTTCGCGGTGGCCGCCGCAAACCTCACGGCGCGGGCCGGCAGCCGGATCCTGGTCCTCGACGGCGAGTACCCGTCCGGGATCTACACCTGGTGGCGGTTCGCCGAGCGTACGGGGGCCACGATGCTCACCGTCCGGCGCGAGCCCGGACAGACCTGGACCGAGGCCGTCCTGGACTCCCTCGACGACACCGTGGCCGTGGTCTCGGTGCCGCGGGTGCACTGGACCGACGGCGCCCTGCTCGACCTGGACCGGATCGCCGAGGCCAGCCGGGCCGCCGGCGCCGCCCTGGTCATCGACGCCAGCCAGTCCGCCGGGGCGATCCCGATCGACACGGGCGCGCTGCGGCCCGACTTCCTCGTCTGCGTCGGCTACAAGTGGCTGCTCGGCCCCTTCGGGCTCGGCTACCTGTACGTGGCTCCGGACCGCCAGGAGGGGCGGCCGCTGGAGGAGAACTGGATCGTGCGCAAGGACTCCGACGACTTCGGGCGGCTCGTCGAGTACCGCACCGAATACCAGCCCGGGGCCCGCCGCTTCGACGTGGGCGCGCGCACCGCCTTCGAACTCACCCCGATGGCGCTCGCCGCCCTGGAGCAGCTGTCGGCCTGGACCGTGCCCCGGGTCGCCGTCACCCTGGCGGCCACCACGGCCCGTATCGCCTCGGCGGCACGGGAGCGGGGCCTGCCCGTCCCCTCGCCGCGCGGCCCGCACATGCTCGGGATCACCGTCCCCGACGGACTCCAGCGGCGCGTGGTGGCGGCGCTGGAGGAGGCGAACGTGTTCGTCGGGGCCCGCGGCTCGGCCATCCGCATCAGCCCCCACCTCCACACCACCGGCGCCGACATCGAACAGCTGCTGAGCGCGCTGGACGCCGCCCTGAACCGGCCCTGAACCGGCCCCGCACCACGGCGGGATGCGCGTCGCGCAGGAACGCCCTCTGCACCGTTCTGGTGGAAACGCACACCTGTGCGTAGGATTCCGGCGTCCCATCGCACCTTGAACGCAGCTGTCCACCAAGCGAGTTCGGAGGTCATGTTGAGATCGAACCAGCGTGTCCCGCGTCGATTGGCGGCCCTGGCCGTCGGCTTGGCGGCCGTCCTGGCCGCGCCCGTCGGCTCGGCGGCCGCCGCTGCCGGGCAGCCGGCCCCGCCCGCGGCCGCCGCGGTGGCCGCCGCCCCGGCGGTGGCTTTTCCCGGCAACCAGGTCGACTACCAGTACGACAGCGCCCGGCTGCAGATGTCCGCCACCGGTGGCACGACCCCGTATTCCTGGTCGGCGGCCAACCTGCCGACCGGCCTCACGATCAACGCCTCGACCGGCCTGATCTCCGGAGTGCTGCGCGGCAGCGGCACCCGCACCGTGACGGTCACGGCGAAGGACGCGGTCGGCGCCACGGGCTCCACCACGTTCACCTGGCGCGTGATCCGCGATGCCTGCCCCCGCTGCTGATCCGCCGGCCCTGATCCGCCGGCCCTGATCCGCCGGCCCTGAACCGCCGGCCCTGGGCCCCGTGTCCTGAGCCCCGTGTCCTGAGCCCCGTGTCCTGAGCCCCGTGTCCTGAGCCCCGTGTCGCGGGCGGCGCCGGCGCACGCCGCGGCCGCCCGCGACACGGGACGCACTCGGAAACCATCCGTACGCCCTGCGGCGTCCCCGCGGGGGAGGGGGGTGGTGTTCATGTCAGATGCTGAGCCGCGGGTGCGGGGGCTCGCCGCGCTGGTGCCCGTCGTGGCGGCCGCGGCCCTGTACGGCTGGGCGCACTGGTGCTACGCCGGCGCTCGGCGCCGTCCGGCACGGTCGCGCTGGCGGGCGGAGCCGTCCTGGTCGTCGGCGCCTCGGTGGTGTACTTCGCGTGCGTCGGCGGGAGCCGGAGCGTGTTCGGGGCGCTCTTCCTCGCCCTGGGACTGCTGCTCACCGTGACGGCCGCGGACCAGGCGGCGGCGCGCGCGGAGGTCGCCCCGTGCGTCGTACGCGGTGTCCAGGAGCGGAAGGCGAGCTCCGCGGGCGAGGGCCTCCCGGGCGAGAGGATCGTGTAACGCCACGTACTGGACTGCCCCGGCGGCTATCCGGACGAGCTCACGGAGGACCGGCGCGTCGCAGCCGCGGGCGGGGAGGTCCGCGTCGCCTACGACCCCCGGCACCGGGTGTCCCCGGCGCTGGAGGGCGCGAACTCGCCCTGGGCGTCCGCTCTGGGCGCCGTGGCCCTGCTCGCCCTGAGCGCTCTGCTGGCCGGCGCCGGCCGTATCCGGGCCACGTAGTCCGGACCGGCGAGCGGCGGCCGCCCCGCCGGGGCGGGCTACTGCGCCTTCGGGGGCACGTAGAACCCGGTCGTCGCGTGGACCGCCGCGGCCACGGCCGCCGCCGACTCGCCGGAGGCCGCGTGCGCCCCGCCCCAGGCCTTGCTGCTGCCCGTCATGAACGCCCGGGCGTCGTCCGAAGCCATCCACGCGACCGCCTCCGACGGGTGCACGGCATCACCCTCCAGGTACATCCCGAGCCCCAGGACGGTGAGGTCCCAGCCGACACCGACCGCCCCGGGCCCGTACTGGTCCCAGAACTTCGGCTCCACCACCGCCACGTGTTCGAGCTCGAAGACGGTCCGCTCCGCGCCCTCGGGCGTCAGCCGTACCTCCACCTCGCTGAACCCGGGCGCCTGGCCCATCACCCAGCTCACCCGCAGCAGCCTCGGCGGCTCGCACTGCAGGATCTCCCCGCCCGCGTTCCCCTCCAGCTGGTAGCGCCCGCCGGGCCGCAGGTCGCCGCTGACCGGGAGGAACCACCGCCCGAGCCGGTCCGGACTCGTACAGGCGTCCCACACGTCCTCGGCACCGGCCGGGTAGGTGCGGCGCAGCAGTACGGTCCGCGCCTCCTCGCCTCCCACCTCGCGGCGGCCGACCTCGCGGTGGATGTCGTTGATCTGTCCCACGATGTCGCTCATCGCGCCTCTCCTCGGTCCTGTTCCCGCCGCTCGCGGCGGCCCCGCGCGAGCTCCGTGCCCAGCGCGTCCAACCGCTGCTCCCAGAAGCCGCGGAACCTGTCCAGCCAGTCGTCGACCTCGCGCAACGGCTCCGCACGGACGGCGTACAACCGTCGGGTCCCTTCCGCCCGTACCACGGCGAAGCCGCTCTCCCGCAGTACCCGCAGGTGCTGCGAAACGGCGGGCTGGGAGATCCCGAACTCTTTGCGGATCACCCCGCTGACAGCCCCGGACGGCTGCTCGCCGGCTGCCAGCAGCTCCAATATCCGGCGCCGGACGGGGTCTCCGAGTACGTCAAAGGCGTGCACGTCCGCCACTATGGCACCCTTCGCTTATATAAGCAACAACTTAGATAAGGCCGCGTGGGGTGCCTACGCCCCGGCGATCGAGTGAATCCGCCTCCCGGACGGACACGCCACCGCGCTCTGCCGGGTCCGGGGGAGGACGGGCCGATACGGTCCGGTTCGGTTCGACGCATCGAGGACGAGGAGGGCCGGACGTGCCCATCGCAACCGTCAATCCCGCGAACGGCGAGACGCTCAAGACCTTCGACGAGCTGGGCGCCGAGCAGATCGAGCAGCGCCTGGCGGCCGCCCACGCGGCCTTCCGGAGCTACCGCACGACGGCGTTCTCCGAGCGCGCCCGCCTCCTCGACCGCGCGGCCGACCTGCTCGACCACGACCAGGACGACATCGCCCGCACGATGACCATCGAGATGGGCAAGCCGCTCGGCGCCGCCCGGGCCGAGGCGGCGAAGTGCGCGAAGGCCATGCGCTGGTACGCGCGCAACGCCGAGGAACTGCTGGCCGACGAGCAGCCCCCGCAGGCCGAGGTGGCGGACGCAGGGGCCTCCCGTGCCCGGGTCCACTACCGGCCACTCGGCGTGGTCCTCGCTGTCATGCCGTGGAACTTCCCCCTCTGGCAGGTGGTCCGCTTCGCGGCGCCCGCCCTGATGGCGGGCAACGCGGGGCTGCTCAAGCACGCTTCGAACGTGCCGCAGACGGCGCTTTACCTGGGCGATCTCTTCCGGCGGGCCGGCTTCCCCGACGGGGTGTTCCAGACGCTGCTGGTCTCCTCCCGCGCCGTCGAGGGGATCCTGCGCGATCCCAGGGTCGCGGCGGCGACCCTCACCGGCAGCGAGCCGGCCGGCCGGGCCGTCGCGGCCGTCGCCGGCGACGAGGTGAAGAAGACCGTCCTGGAGCTGGGCGGCAGCGATCCGTTCGTGGTGATGCCGTCGGCCGACGTCGAACGGGCCGCGGCGGTCGCCGTCACGGCCCGGGTGCAGAACAACGGCCAGTCCTGCATCGCGGCCAAGCGGTTTCTCGTACACGCCGACGTCCACGAGGAGTTCACCCGTGCCTTCACGGCCCGGATGGCCGGGCTGACCGTCGGCGATCCGCTGTCCGAGTCCACGGACGTCGGTCCGCTCGCCACCGAGCAGGGGCGCGCCGACGTCGAGGCGCTCGTCGCGGACGCCGTACGCCGGGGGGCGACGGCCCTGTGCGGCGGGCAGCGGCCGACCGGCCTGCCCGACGGCCTGGCGCAGGGCTGGTTCTTCGAGCCGACCGTCCTCACCGGGATCACTCCCGAGATGCGCATCCACCGCGAGGAGGCGTTCGGTCCGGTGGCCACCGTGTACCGGGTACGGGACCTGGACGAGGCGGTGGAGCTCGCCAACGACACACCCTTCGGCCTGAGTTCGAACGTCTGGACCCGCGACGAGGCGGAACAGGAACGATTCGTACGGGACATCGAGGCCGGGGGCGTCTTCTTCAACGGCATGACCGCCTCCCACCCGGCCCTGCCCTTCGGCGGTGTGAAGCGCTCCGGGTACGGGCGCGAGCTGTCGGGCCACGGCATCCGCGAGTTCTGCAACGCGACGACGGTCTGGCACGCGGCCGAGCCCGGCACCGGCGCGTAGGCGCGGCCGGGCCGGAAGCGGCGCTACGGGGTGTCTCGCCGATCAGGCCGAGCCGGCGTGATCGGCGAGACCACCCCCTAGGGCTCAGGCCCGGTGCGACATGCCCCCGTAGTAGCCGACCAGGGCGTTGTGGTACTCCGGGTCCCCGAGGTGCTTCTCCTTGTCGAACTCCGGGGCGGATTTGATCTGCTCCTTGGTGAGTTCGACGTGGATCCGGCGCTCGTCCATGTCGATGAGGCCGACGGTGCCCGCCGGCAGCAGGACGTGCTTGCCGAAGATCCACGGGCCGGTGTCGACCACGAGGTAGGACGAGTCGACTTCGTCCGAGTGCTTGTCGACCTTGCCGATGGAGCCGTCCTGCGCCTCGACCCTGTAGCCGGTCAGGTCGGTCCCGGCCAGGCGTCCCGATGTCCCCCGGTAGATCCACAGATTGCTCATGGCGTCTCGCTCCTGCGTTCCGCTTGATCGCTGCCACGAGGCGCCTGCCCAGCCGTCCCGGACCCACACCTCGGGCCGGGAACGTCCCTAGCGCATCCGCCGCCCGCCGCGTTACAGGTTTCACTCCGGCACGTGGGGTAGGGGCCATTCATGAACGAGCCGATGGGATCAGACGCCCGGACGAGGCGGCTCGGCCTGTACGGCGCCGCCCAGGTGGTCGGGCGCTGCCGTGACTTCTGCCGCAGCACGATCGAGGACTGGGCCTGGCCCGGACCGGAGTACCGCGGCGCGCTCACGGACGAGGAGCGGCACGCGGCCGTCGAGGACGTCCTGCTGCTGGTCTCCGAGGCGGTGACCAATGCGGTCAGGCACGGAGGAGGCCCCACGGAGCTCGTCCTGAGACTCTGCCCCTCCGCCCCGGATGCCGCGCTCGGGCGGGCGGCAGACCTGCGGATCGAGGTCAGCGACGCCAGCCGTGCGATGCCGCGGCTCAGGACCCCGACCGTGCTGGGGCGGCCCGGTGGATACGGCCTGAAGGTGATGAACCTGCTGGCCAGGCGCTGGGGAGTGACGCCGAGGGCCGGCGGGAAGACCGTCTGGTTCGAGGTCGCGGCCCCGGTTCCGGCCCGCGCGATGCTCAACGGATCGCCGCAGGCGCAGCGGGGCGCGGGACCGGGCGGCGGGGGCGCGGGACCTAGCCGGGGCCGGGGCCGGAGCCGTTCGGGAAGTACGCGAAAGTGCCGGTCAATTCGAGCAGCCGGGATACCCGGGGACTGATGTTCCGGACCCTGAAGCGGGGCGCGCGGTGGACGCGGTCGACGCCCGCCTCCAGGCGGACCTGCAGGAGGACGTTCAGGCACGCGCAGTCGCAGAACGTGACCTCGGCCAGGTCGAGCACCAGCCCGTTGGGGCAGGCGTTCAGGGCGGAGACCAGAACGGCCCGGAGTTCCTGGGCGCAGTCCTGATCGATTTCTCCGGTGAGGACGACGAGTGCGCCGCCCGTGCCGTCCGCTTCCACGCGGACGGTCGACCGTACGTTGTCCGGCCATGTCGTCGTCATCGGTTCCCGATCTGGAGACATCTCCCGACTCCCCTGGGCCGGTCGGATCGCTGTCATCTCGATCGTGCGCTGCCAGGAGTCATGCGTCAAGGATTACTGGAAAAGTATTTCGTGTTTTCCCTTACGCGTCTTGGGTTACGCGCTTCGCTTCACGTGATCTGCCTTACGCGACTTGTCTCACACGAATGGTGCGGCGCATGATGGGGGCATGGAAAGCAGCTCAGAGCGCCGTCCCTCCTGGACCTTCCTGACCAACCACGCTCGGGTCCTCGTGGCGATCTCCCGCGATCCCGGGATCCGGCTGCGCGATGTCGCGGTCACCTGCGGACTCACCGAGCGGACGGTCCAGGCGATCGTCGCCGACCTCGAAACGGACGGGTACCTGACCCGTTCGCGCGACGGCAGGCGCAACCGCTACGAAATCGCCGAGGGGGCGACGTTCCGGCACCCCGCGGAAGCCGGCCACGAGATCGCAGGCCTGCTCTCCCTGCTCGCCGAGGACACGTCCCCGCTGCGACGGTGACCACGCCTCCTCGACGGGAGCAGCCGGACCCCGTCATGGAGCGCGGCGGCCCTGCGGGCTCCGGAGTGCGCGGGCGCGCAGATGCCGGACGCTGGACACCCGTACGGGGGACACGGCCGCGCCCGGCCAAGGCGAACGGGCCGGAACCGGCGACGGAGTGCGAAGTTGCCCTTGGCGCTCGGTGGACACGGCCGACCCGCCCCGCCCCGTCCCGTCCCCGGAAGCCCGAGGAGCCCGCCATGGGCCTGCGTCCCTCCCTGCACGCGACGGCGTCCGGCGGCTTCGGGCGCCGTTCACTGCTCCTGGGCACGGCTGCCTCGTGCGCCGTCGAGGCGCTCGGGACCTGGCCGGCGGGCGGGGGCGGCCCGCGCAACGCCGCGGCCCGGGCCGCGGCGCTGGGCATCCCCGCGCCGCTGGCCGCAAGGCTCGCAGCCGAGGCGGGGCCGCCGACATCCGCAGCGGCGGGGTGCACGAGAGCGTGCTGCGCGCGATGCTCCGGCTCGCGGACACCTGTCGGATGTCGGTCAGCGTGGTCCGGTCGGGACACCCGCAGAACGTGTTCGGCACCGGCCGGCCGAGCGATGACCCCGTCGGGCCGGGCCTACGACGTCTGGGCCGTCGACGGCCGTCCTGTCGTGGACCCCGCGACACCGCGGAGCCCCGTGACCGATTTCATGCGCGCGGCAGCGGCCCCGGGCTCGTACAACGTCGGTGGCCCCGTACGGCTTTCGGGTGGAACCCGGCCGAACCAGTTCTTCTCCGACGCCACGCACCACGACCACGTACACGTCGGTTTCGCCGACTGAGGCTCCGCCGCCTCGGCACAAGGGTGAACACGCCCGGCTTCGGGGCCGGATGCTTGTAGCATTCCTGCCCATGTCGAAGCCTGACGACCTGCTCGTCGCCATCGCTGCCGCCGTGGAGTCGCAGCAGACCAATCAGATGTCGTTGACCGTCCTGGTGCACGGCGCCGTCATCACCGGCCGCCTCGCTCCCGAGAGCGCGTGGCGCCGGCGCGTGGCCGAGGTCCTGGCGGACTCGGACCAGCTCGGTACGTTCGCGAGCCTGTTCATGGACGCCGAGGACGGCGATGCCATGCGCAGCGCCCCGCCGTCACCCTCCTACCTGCACTTCCACGTCGCCCGGATCCTCCAGGGCACCGTGGGCATCCCCGAGACCGGCGGGATGTACCGGATCGCGATCAAGGACGTCAGCGCCTGGACGATGGGAGACTTCAGCTACTCGGAGCCCGACTGATTCGAGGGGTCCTCCAGGCATGAAACGCGGCGTGGATGGTACACGCAGAGTGTCCCGGCGCGCTGAGGTGCCGGGGCGCTTGGAGGTAGTCGTGATTGTCCTCGGAGTGATCCTGCTGATCCTAGGGTTCGTCTTCGGAATCTCGATTCTGTGGACGATCGGCCTGATCCTGGTCGTCATCGGCCTGATTCTTTGGGTGCTCGGCGCTGTCGGGCACGCAGTGGGAGGTCGCAAGCACTATTACTGACGGCGGCCTCCACTCGCCGGCGGCCGAGCGCTGCGCCATACGGGCGAGTGGGCGGCACGCCGCCGAACCGGGCGCTGTTCCCCGGGGCAAGGTCGACGTCGGGCCGGCCGAGACGGCCGGCCCGAGACGTCGACCAGGAACGGGAGCCAGCGCATGGGGCAACGGATGAACCAACTGAAGGTGATCGCGACGGCCGCGGCGGGCCTCGCCCTGGGGCTGCTGCTCCCAGGGGTGCCCGCCGCCGCCCAAGCGGGCGCGGCCCACCCGGCACCCCACGCGGCCGCGCTCGCCGGGGCCGCCAACACCCACGTGCAGGGTGTCGTGGTCAGCCGCGTATCCCTCCACGTCCGGGCCCGGCCGACGACCTCGGCGAAGGTCCTCGGCTCCCTGGACCCCTTCGAGAAGGTGCAACTGTCCTGCCAGGCCAAGGGCTCCTCGGTGGAGGGCAACAACATCTGGTACCGGCTGCACGGCGCGCCCGGCTGGGTATCGGCCCGCTTCGTGCACAACTACACGCCGGTCCGCTGGTGCTGACCGGCGCCGCGGCGCCCGGCCGGCCCGCACCCCAACGGCCCTAACGGTCCGCGGCCGAGAGGTCGCGCCACAGCCGGCTGAGCCGCGGCCGCCGGGTGCGCTGCGTGCGCGAGTGCCGGTCCAGCTCCTCCACGAGCCGTTCGGAGCGCTTCTCCACGCCCAGTTCGTCCAGTACCCGGTCGGCGTCCGCGAGCAGGGCCCCGTACAGCTGCCACGTCCCGGGCCTCGCCCGCGCCTCCTCCTGCAGGAGCCGCCCGGCCCGCTCGCGGCTGACCCGCGCCGCCGCGAGCTCCTGCGTCAGCCGGACTTCAGCCTCCTCGGCGCTCGCGCTGATCTGCGCGGTGATCAGTACCGCGAAATGCTCGACGGCGCTCGCCATGTGCGCGAACAGGTCCCGCAGCGCCTCCGCGAGCTGGTCCGGGAAGAGGGCGCCGTCGGTGCGCGTCTTGGCGAGGTCGGTCAGCGTGCGGCAGCAGACGCGCAGGACCACGGCGCAGATCTCCAGGGTGTCCAGCCCCGTGCGGAGCACGAGGCGGAAGAGGAGCCCCTCCTTCACCCTGGGATTGAGCCGAAGGCTGTCCTCGGCCTGCCGCAGCGCCGCGTCCACGTCGGCGATGTCGTTGTCCAGCCTCCGGGCCTCGTGCAGCCGGGCGGCCGCCTTCTCCACCGGGGTGTGCTCCGCCAGCTCGTCGCCGAGGTGGACCAGCAGGTCGCGCATGCGGCCGGCGAGCGAGGTGATCGCCTCGCTCGCCGATGCCACCCATACGGGCGGCGTGAGGAAGATGTTGAACAGGAGCCCCACGACCGCCCCGATCAGGGTTTCCAGTACCCGGTCCCAGGCGGTGGCCGCCACCCGGGTCACGCCGAGCACCAGCATCGCGCTGATCGCGACCTCGGGGACGAACTCGTCCACGCGTACGAGATGGCCCACGACGAGCGAGGTGAGGATGACCAGCCCCAGGCTCCACCAGGTGAGGCCGACGAGGGCGCTGAACCCGATGGCGACGAGGACACCCGCGACGACCGAGTTCACCCGGCGGATGCCGGTGGTGAGGGTGGTGTAGAGGGTGACCTGTACGACGAGCAGCGCCGTCAGGGGTGCGGTCAGCGGCGCCGGCTCGCTGCTCAGCCAGAGCGCGACGACGTAGGACACGACGGCCGCAGCCGTCGACCGGACGGCCTGTACGACGACGGGCTCCCGGCGGCGGCTGACGAGGGTTCGTACGGTGACGATGACTTCGGGCATACGTGCCCGCCTTCCCGGACTCGGCGGCAACACGCGTCACATGGATCAAGACGGCACCACCGTACGCGAGGCGGGTTCACCCCGGCTTCCTGCAGGTTCCTCCCGGCCGCGCCCCGTACCCCATACGGCCTACGCCGTCTTCGGACCCGAGCGGCCCGGCCTCGGAGCCGGCCGCGCGACCCGGGGCTAGGGTGGATCGGGGGGAGGTCGAGGGAGGTCGGAGCCGGTGTCGACGTCAAGCCATGAGGTGTTCGGGGCGCCGTGCTGGGTCAGCCTGATGACCGGCGACCTCGATGCCGCGCACCATTTCTACGGCGCCGTGCTGGGCTGGGCGTTCCGCCCCACCCGCCTCGGCGAGGGGTTCTCCGTCGCGATGCGCGACGGGGCGCCGGTCGCCGGCATCGGCGGGCTGGCCAAGCGCCTGGGGATCCCGGTGGCGTGGACCCCGTATTTCGCCGTGGACGACGCGGACGTCGCCGCCGCGCGGGTGCGCGAGCGCGGTGCCACGATGGCGGTGGGCCCGCTCGCCTTCGGGACCGGCCGGGCCGCGCTCGCCGCCGACCCCGACGGCGCGGTCTTCGGGTTCTGGCAGGGCGAGGTGATCCCGGACTGGACGGCGCATCCCGGCGGCGCCGCCGCATGGCTCGAACTGCGCACCCGGGACGCCTTCGCGGCGGCCGTGTTCTACGGGGAGGTCCTCGACTGGGCCTGTGAACGCTCCGGGTGCTGCGACGTCTCGTACGAGCACGACCACGTCGTCGTCCGCCGCGGCCGCGACACCGTCGCCATGATCAGCGGCGGAGCCGTCGAAGAGGCCCCGGACCCGCAGGTACGGCCGCGCTGGCACGTCCACTTCGACGTGCCGGACCTCGAAGCGGCCGTGGAGACCGCCACCCGGCTCGGCGGCCGCGCCGTCTCGCCCGTCCACACCACGCCCACGAGCCGCCGGATCACGCTGGCCGACCCGGACGGCGCCCTCTTCACGGTCGTGAGCCTGCACGGCGCCCCGGGGGCCGCAGCCGGGTGAGGGGCCCGGTGGCATGACGCCGGCGGATCAGTTCGTCGGGTGGACGCCGAAGACGTCGACGACCAGGTCGATGCCGCCCCTCCCGCGGTTCGGTGAGGTACCCCCTGGCCCCGGGGGTGGTCACCGTGCTGTTCAGCACGTGGGCCGAACCCCGGCTGCCGTACGAGGCCCACGCCGGCCACGAAGACGGAGCGGCCGGTCACATGGCTGCCGGCCAGCCGGCCAGCCGGCCAGCCGGCCAGCCGGCCAGCCGGCCAGCCGGCCAGCCGGCCAGCCGGCCAGCCGGCCAGCCGGCCAGCCGGCCGGCCGTCCGCCGAGCGTCGCGACACCGTCACGGGCGCTCGGCAGACCGTCGGGACGAGGCCTAACCGCGGGCGGCGAAGGCCTTCGTGAAGGCCAGCGGTTCCTGGACTATGGAGGAGCACGTCGCGTCGGCGGAGTTCTTCGCGCCGCCCGGGCACTGCTTGTCGCGGGCGCCCGACCACATCGCCAGCCAGCCGAGGCCCTTGGAGCGGGCGAAGTCCACGAGCTGCTCGGCGTCGTCCACCTTGAAGACCTCGCTGGAGACGTCGTTGACCCCGATCATCGGTGTCACGGCCACCGCCTTCCATGCCGCCGCGTCGCTCAGCCCGAGTACGCCCTTGATCTGCGCCTGCGTCGCGGTGGCCGCCTGGATGGCGTAGCCGCCCATGTCACCGCTGTACGCCGGGCCGTAGTCCATCGCCATGATGTTGACTGCGGACACCGCCACCCCGTTCCGCTTGGCATTGGCGATCAGGTCGACGCCCGGCTGGGTCAGCCCCTCCGGCATCACGGGCAGGGTGAACGAGACGTCGAGCCCGGGATGCGACTTCTGCAGCTGCGCGATGGCTTGCGCGCGCCGGGTGTTCGCCGCCGCGTCGGGCAGGGCCGCGCCCTCGATGTCGAAGTCCACCTTGGTCAGCCGGTACGTGTCCACCACCTTGCCGTACGCGGCGGCGAGTTCGGCGGGGGAGCCGCACGCCAGGCCCAGCTCGGAGCCGGACGCGCCGCCGAACGACACCCGGACGTCGCCGCCCTTGGCCCGCAGGGCGGAGATCTGCGAGGCGACCCGGTCGTCCCCGAGGGCCGTGACCCCGCCCCACAGCGGGGAGCAGCCGCCGCCGGAGGTGATGAAGGCCAGGTTGAACTCCTTCACCCCCGTCTTGGCCGCGGTGTCCAGCAGGTCGAAGGCCGGGTAGAGCGAGGTGTCCACGTACGGCGCGAACCCGGCCGAGGTGGTGCTGCCGCCGCCCGGGGGCACGGTCGGGGCAGCGGTCGGGGTCGGCTTCGCCGTCGCAGTCGCCGTCGCAGTGGGTGCGACCGTCGGCTTGGCGGTGGGCGAGGCGGAAGCCGTGGGCGCGGCGGTGGGCCGGCCGCTCGGGCTGGGCGTCGGCCCGGTGGCCGGAGAGCACTTCTCCTTGTTGATGAGGCACCCCGTGGGACTGCCCGCGTTCCCGCTCGCGTTGGTCACGAACCCGACGGTGACGGAGGCGCCGGCCGCGAGCCCGGCCGTGTCCCAGCGGGGCGGCTTGACCGTCACGTGCTGCCCGTTGACGGTGTGTTCGCCGTTCCAGAGGGAGGCGACGGAGGTGCCGGCGGGCAGGTCGAACTCAAGGGTCCAGTCCTTGAGGGTCCCGCCGCTGTGGTTGGTGACCACGTACTGCCCGGTGTAACCGGTGGTCCAACTGCTCGCCTTCGTGAAGGTCGCGCCGACCGACGCCGCCTGTGCGGTGCCGGTCAGCGCCAGGGCGGTGCCCCCGACGGCCGCCGCGACGGCCAGAGCCGCGGCCGCCTTCGTCTTGGCACTCGTCGTACGGCGGTGGGAATGGCCAGCCATGAGGACCTGCCTCTGTGCTCGGGGGATGAGGTTCGAGCAGCACGCTAGCGACCGCAAAACGGACGAATGTGCGGTTCGGGCCCCGCCCCCGCGTTCTTGAGGCCGCCTTAAGGAACGGATCGGGGAGGGTTAATGACCACGGACGCCGGGCGCTACCGCTCGAGCGCTTCGAGGCGTACGCCGCTGCCGCCGCACGCGACTGCCCGGTGGGGCGCATCCGGGTACACCCCACCGGGCAAGGGGGAAGCTACTGCTTGTTCTTGGCGAGGTCCTCCTGGAAGGCCTTCGCGCATATCGGGCCGGTCTCCGTCGCGATGAACGAGACGATCAGCAGGGCACCCGCCTTGCCCTGGTGGGTCGCCTTCACGCTCCAGCCGCTCTTGTCCAGCGACTTGACGACCGTCGCCGGCTGCTCGACGGTCCGGGTCTCCTTCCAGCCCCCCTTGGCCAGGGCGGCGACCGCGGCGTCGTACGACTTCCGGGAGTCGGAGACCTTCTTGCTGTCCGCGGTCCAGGAGACCATGCAGGACTTCAGGTCGGCCGGCACGTCGTCGCCCGGCTTCCGCGCGAAACCGGCCGACGTGGCCGCGGCCTCGATCTCCTTCTTCACCGCGGCGGCGTCCGGCGCCCCGCCGCCCGACGTACCCGACCCCGAGACCGGAGCCGACGCCCCGGCCGACGGCGCCTTCCCGCCCCCGCCCTCGTCCGTACCGCCCCCGCTACCGCAACCCGCGACCAACAGCGCCACACCGGCCGCGGCGGCCGCCCACTTCGCCTTACGCACTACGCGTCCAATTCACCGTGCACGAAGGCCCGATGCCCCCGCGATCAAGGAAGCAGTCTGTCACCCTGCCGTCGCCGTAAGACTTTCGTCATCCGCAGATCCTGGCTCCCGGATCCCCCGGCCGCATTGAATGTGGGGGGAACGGAACGACGAAGAGGGGCTGCCATGACGGGGACGACGAAAGGCGCGGTGCCGGGGACGGACGGGGGGAAGCGGCGCCGCCGCCCGCTGCGGGCCGGGATCCTGATCGCGGCGGCCCTGGTGCTGGGCTCCGGGCTGTACTGGGCCCAGCCGTGGAGGCTCTGGCAGAACCACACCGTCAACGAGGCACTCCCGACCGCCTCCACCGCCTCCACCGCCCCGGCGCCCGGCTCCTCGCGGCCGGGATCCGCCCCGGCAGCGGGACCGCAGACCATCGCCCGGGGCTCGCTGATCAGCCACGAGCACAGCACCACCGGCACGGTGGAGCTCATCAGGCTGCCCGACGGCTCGCGCACGCTCCGCCTCGAAGGCCTCGACACCAGCAGCGGCCCCGACCTGCGGGTGTGGCTGACGGACGCGCCCGTGAAGGAGGGCGCGGACGGCTGGTTCGTCTTCGACGACGGCAAGCACGTGAGCCTGGGCAAGCTCAAGGGCAACAAGGGCGACCAGAACTACGAGATCCCGGCCGACGTGGACCTCGCCGGCTACTCCAGCGTCACCATCTGGTGCGACCGCTTCAACGTGTCCTTCGGCGCGGCGGCCCTCCGGGCCGCCTGAACGGTCGGCGGTGCGGTCGGTGCGGCGCACCGACCACCACCGGACTCTGCCCGCGGCCGCGCGCCTGCCCGAGCGGTGATGCTTCCCTGCCCGGCCGTCAGACCTCCCCGATGAAGCGGGTCAGGGCGGCCACGTAATCCTGGGGATGCGTCACGTGCGGCATGTGACCGGCGCCGTCGAAGGTGGTGCGCCGGGTCTGCGGCAGGGCATCCGCCAGCCGGTCGAGCACGGCCGCGAACCACGCCGGGCTCTCCGTCCCCCCGCTGAGCATCACCGGCGCGGTGCATGCGGAGAGCCCGGCGAGGTCCAGCGAGGCCCACTGCGGGTCGGACTGCTCGTCCAGCCAGGTCGGGGCGTGCGCCACGAACGCCTCGCGCATGTCCTGCGGGAGTCTGTCCCACATGCCGGGCCCCATCGCGACCTCCTCCACGAACAGCCGGGCGCCCGGCCCGTCCTCGCCCTTGCGCAGGTGGTCCAGGACGGCGTCGACGGAGGTCATCGTCGGCTGCAGCTGCGCCAGCACCGCCGGGTCGTTCGCGACGACGTCGACGAGCGGCGGCTCGTGGACGGCGATGCTCCGGAACAGCTCGGGCCGGCGCGCGGCCAGCCCGAGCACGACCGACGCCCCGAACGAGTTGCCGGCCACGTGCGCCGGGGCGTCCCCCAGCCCCTCGATCAGCGCCGCCAGGTCGTCCTCGTCCTGCCGCCGCGTGCCCTGGCCCGGCGCCGAGTCGCTCCCGCCGTGCCCCCGGCGGTCGTACGCCACCACGGCGAAACCCGCCTTCATGTCGGAGTCGATCGCAGGCTGCCAGACCCTGTGATCGGTCCAGGACCCGTGCACCAGCACGAGCGGACCGCCCGTACCGGTCCTTTCGTAGAAGAGGTTCACACCGTCGGCGCGCACCTGTGCCATGTCGTGACTCCTCGGAGCGGGGGTATCCGTCGCAGGGTGTCTTAGCAGGGCCGGTGGCGCTCCCGCGCGCTGCCGCGCCGGTGGGAGGCCCGGAAGCGCGCGGGCGCAGGCGCAGGACCACGCGCCCAAGTGACGATCCGGTCTCGGATGCGGGGACCGCCGTTGCCTCCGCCGCCGGCCGCCCGTTTTGCGGTCATGGAAGCAGCATCTACGCGTCCAGTCGTGTCCCCGAATGTTTCATTCGCAGAGCTCAGCGGCGCGTACTGGATCGACTCCGACTCCTCCCTCCACGGAACCGAGGAGTGTGCCCAGTGCGCCCTCCTGCGCGGGGCGGCAGGCGAGACCCCGCCCTTACGGGAGGACGTGGCGGCGGACAGCGCCTGCTGCGGCGGTATCGACTGGGTGCTGACGACGGCAAGGCCCCTGCTCGTGACCTGCGCGGCGATCACCGTCACCGCCGCGCTCGTCGCCATGGCACTGGGCTGACGGGACCCGCGGTCCGCCGTCGCAGGTGCGGGCGTGCCCGCGGATCCGCGCCCGTCCCGTCGGCGTCAGCGGACGGTGGCCCCGGACCTGCGGGCTTTCGGAGGACTGCCCCGTGCGCGTAGCGTGTTCGCATGACTACGACACCGGCTGAAGCGGGCGGGCCGAAGGTGCCGCCGTCCTCCCCGCCGCGTACGCCCGTGGAAGCGTCGCGAGACCGGCCGGCAGCGCAGCGGCCGGGTCGCCAGGCCGTGGACCGGGCCCGCCCGCGGCTGGAGATCCGCAACCGGCAGACCGCGGGGCTGACGTTCCGCGCGGACCGGTGGGCCGCGAAGAAGGCCGGTGCCCAGGCGACGGCAAAGGTCCGGTCCTGGGGGTACGCACACCTCGACGAGCCGGACCTGGAGGCCGCCGTGGGACGTCTCGTCCAGGCGGCGGTCGCCGACGGCGGCAAGCGGATCAGCGTCCACCTCGCCGACCAGGACCAGCGCATCCTCGCCGTCGCGCTCAGCCACGTCGCCGGCGCCGCCCCGGGCGAGGACCCGGTACTGACCGAACTGGCGGCCCTGCGCACCGTCGTGAGCTGCGGCAGCGACCTCGCGCCCGACGGGCGCCGGGTATGGGCGCTGCTCGACGCCGCCCCCCGCGCGCCCCGGCCGCGGCCGTCAGGACCGGCCGCGGCCGGTCCTGACACGCAGGGGTGAGGGCGGCTCAGGACGCCGCCGTCGCAGCCGGGTTCGGGCGGGCGGCCCTCGCGCGCCTCGCTCCGGACGGGCGGCGCCCTCGGTGGCGGTGCAGCAGCGCGTCGAGGGACAGGGCGGGGGCGCCCGCGAGGATCAGCGGGATCCAGGCCACCAGGTACACGAGGTCGTTGCCGTAGTAGTACGGGGTGGTCGGCCAGCTGACGGTCAGCCACAGGCTCAGCGAGATCAGGGCGCCGCCGAGAGCGGCGAGCCGGGTCAGCAGACCGGCCAGGGCGCCCAGCCCGACGGCCAGTTCCCCGAGGGCGATCGCGATGCCGAAGCCCACCGGGCTGTGCGAGGAGAGCTCGACCAGTCCCGGGAGGGCGGCCGAGTCCCGCACGGCCTCCATCTGCTGTCCGATCGAGCCGTCACCGGTGGCGGACAGGAACGCCGTGTCCGTCAGCTTGTCCAGCCCGGCGTAGACGAAGGTGATGCCGAGGAAGAGGCGCAGCGGCAGGAGTGCGTACTCGGCCGCTCGCGTGCGCAGGTCGGAGGATGTCGTAGTCACACCGTGCACACGCGGGAACCCGCCTCGCGGTTCGCTCGTATTCGGTGGGGGACGCGGTGAACCACGAGCGGCATCACCGCGTGTTCCTGCTGAGGCCGGAGTGGCAAGGGATGCTCCGGACCGCTTCCGGTACGAGAAGGAGATACGGCCATGGGCGACACCACGCGTCGGCGCACGGTTCTCGCGGCGGGCGCCGCCACGCTGGCAGGCACCGTGCTGAGCGGCTGCGGCAGCGACGGCGGCACCGAGGCGGCAGCCGACAGCGCACCCGGCACCGCACCCGGTGATGCGCAGGCCCAACCCTCGGCGGGCGCCGCGGCCGGCGGTGGCGGCGGGCAGGCACTCGCGCAGACCTCGGACATCCCGGTCGGCGGCGGCAAGGTGTTCAAGGACCAGAAGGTGGTGGTCACCCAGCCGATGGCCGGGCAGTTCAAGGCCTTCTCGGCGACCTGCACCCATCAGGGCTGCTCGGTTGCCACGGTGAAGGACGGGAACATCGTCTGCCCGTGCCACCAGAGCCTGTTCAAGATCTCGGACGGCACGGTCGCCGGCGGGCCCGCCACGCGGCCGCTGGCGGCGGCGAAGATAGCCGTGGAGGGCGACAAGATCTCCCTCGCCTGATCGGTCGAGTCCGCTGCCGGGCTCGCCGAGCCCGGCAGCGGACCAGGCGTCATCGTGGATGTCGTGGACGTTGACGTGGATGAGGTGGCCGACGAGCTGTACGGGCTGGTCCCGGACCGGTTCACCGGGGCGCGCGACGAGCGGGCGGCCCAGGCCCGGAAGGCCGGACAGGCGCAGGCGGCCAAGGCCATCGCGGGACTGCGCCGCCCGACGCGGGCGGCGTACGCATCGAACCTGCTGGTGCGGCGGCGCCCCGAGGAGGTCGCGGCCTTCCTGGAGCTCGGCCGAGCGCTGCGCGAAGCACAGCGTTCTCTGGACGGCACCCGGCTCAAAGCGCTGTCCCATCAGCGGCACGTGGTGGTCGCCGCACTGGCCCGTACCGCCCGGCAGCTGGCCGAGGAGGAGGGCCAGGCGGTCGGCGAGAGCGTCGCGCACGAGGTGGAGCAGACCCTCCACGCCGCCCTCGCGGATCCGGACGCCGCCGAGCGGTGGTCGAGCGGACGCCTTTCCACCGGGTTGGACCCGCCGGTCGGTTTCACGGGCCTTCCCGCCACGGCCCCCGTACGACCGCAGCAGGCGGTCGCGCCGGAGCCCAAGTCGAAACCCGAGTCCAAACCGAAGCCCGAGCCACAGCCGAAGCCCAAGCCGCAGCCACAGCCGAAGCCCAAGCCCAAACCGCAGCCGAAGCGGAAGCCGGAACCGCAGGCGCAGCCGGAACCGGAGCCGTCCCGCGAGGCGGAGCAGCGCCGGGCCCGGGCCGAGGAGGCCCGCGCCGAGGCCGCCGCACGCGAGACGGAACTGCGCGCGGCCGAGCAGGCATCGGCCGAAGCCGACGCGCACGTCGCCGAGCTGCAGCGGCAGCTGCGCGAGGCCCGGACCGGGCAGGCCGACGCGCGGCGCGCGCTGGCCGGAGCCACCGACCGGGCGCGGGAGGCGGCGCGCGCGGCGGATGCGGTTGACGGGTAGCCCGGCCGTCGGGCGACCGGGTGCGTTCGGGGTGACACTGGAGCCAGGGGGCCGGTGCCGGATGAGCCGAGGGGAACGGAGGACAGCCACCATGCTGGGAGACAGCAAGGGATTCAGCGGCTACTCGGTGGACGACATCGAGGGCGCCAAGGGCTTCTACGGCGAGACGCTCGGTTTGCGGGTGTCCGAGGACAACGGCCTGTTGACCCTGCACCTGGCGGGGGACACCGAGGTGATCCTGTACCCGAAGGAGAACCACGAGCCCGCCACCTTCACGGTGCTGAACTTCCCGGTGGACGACATCGACCGGGCCGTCGACGAACTGGCCGCGCGCGGGGTGTCGTTCGAGCGGTACGAGGCGTTCGACCAGGACGCGAAGGGAATCGCCCGGGAGGCGCCCGGCCCCGCGATCGCCTGGTTCAAGGACCCGGCCGGCAACATCCTCTCCGTCCTCCAGCCGAACGGGACGTAGCCGTCCGCCGAGTTTCGGCCGAGCGGGGGCGCCGGGCGGCCCCGACTGCCGGACGGTGGGTGGCAGCAGCCCCGAGGGGGTGGCTAGCCCCATGGTCGAGTCCTCGTCGCGCCGCGATGCTTGAAGCACTTGAGGCGGACTTGAACGAGGAGGACGACATGCGGATCGTGGCAGCGGACGGCGTGACCGGAACGGCTCTGGCGGACGGCCGGATGAAGGTGCGGACGGCAGGGCGCGGCGAGTTCCGCTGCAGCCCGGTGGGCTCGGCGATGTGGGTGGCGCTGCGCGTCAACGACGGGTTCCTGGACCTGGCCGCGTCCTCCCTAGCCGACGCCTGGCAGACCGACGAGGGCAAGGTGCGTACGGCGATGAACGCCTGGGCGGAGCGCCTGATGGACGCGGGACTGCTCAAAGCCGCGGCGTGACATGTTCAGAGCCCCTACGGCTCGACCCCGCCCGCCGTCGGAACGCACAGCACCGGCACCGGCGACAGGTGCAGCAGCTTGTGCGGGGTGGAGCCCAGCAGGGCGCCGCGGATCGGGCTGTCACCCCAGCTGCCGACGATGATGACCCGCGCCCCGTGGCGTTCCGCGGCGTCGAGCAGGGCCTGGGCCGGTTTCTCGTCGACGACCTCGACCGTCGACGGGACGCCGGCCTCGTCGGCGGCCTCGACGGCACGGGCCAGGGCGCTGCGCCCCGCCTGGCGGACGGCTTCCCGGTGGGCCCGGTACTCCTCCCCGGCGGCGCCGGGCGCGGCGGCGCCGTAGACGAGGACGAGCGGCTCGCCGAAGGCGGTGGCCACTTCGAGGGCCACGTGCAGGGCCCGCTCCGCGCCGGGCGACTCGTCGTACCCCAGGACCACGGACATCAGGGACTCCTCTTGCCGTGGACGAGTGCCGGGTCGACCACGCCCCGCCGCTCCCGCCAGAACCTGCCGTCGTGTACCCGCCAGAAGCACATGATCAGCACGCCGACCACGGCGATCCCGATCCCGATCACCAGCGGCGGCCCGAGACCGAACCAGGAGACCCCGCTGGCCGAGTTCTCCGGATTCGACATGTCGCTGATCGACTCCTCCAGCAGCCAGGCCAGCAGACCCGCCCCGACCACCGGCCCGAGGCCGATGAGCAGGAAGTTGTGCAGGTTCTCCCTCAGGTGGCGGCGGTAGTAGACGGCGCAGGCCACCCCGGTCAGCGCGTAGTAGAAGGCGATGAGCAGGGACAGCGCGGTCAGCGAGTCCAGGAGCGCGTTCTCGCTGATCTGGTTGACGGCGAGGTACCAGGCGATGGCGATGGCGGCGACCCACCAGGTACTCACGTCCGGGGTCCGGAAACGCGGGTGGATGTGCGCGAGCGGTGGCGGCAGCGCGTGCCGGCGGGCCATCGACAGCGCCGTCCGGGAGGCCGGGATGATCGTGGTCTGGGTCGAGGCCAGGGCGGACGTGCAGACCGCGAGGAGCACGACCCAGTCCCAGCCGCCCATCACCTCGTGGGCGAGCACGGCGAAGATGGCCTCCTCCTCGCCCGCGTTCGCGGCGAGGAACGCGGTTCCGGCGTACGCGACGACGGCGAAGCCGACGGCCAGGTACGTCACCAGGAGCACCACGGTGGACCAGATTCCGGCCTTGCCCGGCGCGGTGGCGGAGTCCTTCACCTCCTCGGTGAGGTTCACCGCGGACTCCCAGCCCCAGTAGATGAACACGCCGAGCAGCAGGCCGCCGGTGAGGGCGGCGCCGCCGGCGCCGAAGGGGTTGAGCCAGGAGAGGGAGGGTTCGATGGAGTCGAGGGTGCTGGTGCCGGCGTACACGCGGTAGAAGGCGACCACCGCGAAGGCCAGGAGGAAGAAGACCTGGGCGAGGATGAGGATGTCCTGGAGGTGGGCCGACAGCTCCGTGCCGATGACGCAGATCGCGGTCATGGCGAGGATCACCACGACGGCGAGGGTCTGGCGGATCACGGGGTTCGCGGCCCAGCTGTCCAGGCCGGCGGCGAGCAGGCCGAATTGGACGGCGACGTCGGCCAGCGAGCCGATGACCAGGACGCCGGTCATCGTGATCGCCCAGCCGCCGAGCCAGCCGGCCCAGGGCCCCATGGCCCGCGTCACCCAAGAGAACGTCGTCCCGCAGTCCTGGTCGACCTTGTTGAGGTAGTAGAAGGCGGCGGCGATCAGCAGCATCGGGACGAACGACGCCAGCATCACGCCCGGGGCGTAGATCCCGACCAGCGCGACGATCGGACCGATGACGGCGGCCAGCGAATAGGCCGGCGAGGTCGAGTTCAAGCCGATGACGAGCGCGTCGAGGAACCCGATCGCGTTGTGTTTGAGCTCCGCGTTCGGGATCTCCGCGCCCGCTGCACCGCCGGCACTGTCCTGGGCCATGTACGCATCGTCATGCACCCGGCGGCGCCGCGCGAGGCGCGTGGTCTGTCCGGGGGCCCGGCCGGGGAGGGCCTCTTGCGCGTCCGCCGCCGAGCCGCTTTGGTGACCGGGGGCCCGCCGGACACCGGGGCACGGGGCAACGGGGCCGGCGGCCCGGGCGGGCGAGCACGGGAAGGCGGCAGGCGGGCGCATGGCGGACACCCTCCAGACCGGCACGGAGGAGAGCGGGAACACCCCACCGCGCAAGGCGAGCTGGCGGCACATCGGACCCGGCATCGTGGTCGCCGCGACAGGCGTGGGCGCCGGAGACCTCGTGGCCACGCTCATCGCGGGCAGCAAGTTCGGCTACACCCTGCTGTGGGCGGCCGTGATCGGCTGCCTGGTCAAGATCTCCCTCGCGGAGGCCGCCGGCCGCTGGCACCTCGCCACCGGACGCACCCTCTTCGAGGGCTGGCGCAGCCTCGGCTCCTGGACCACGGTCTACTTCGCCGGGTACGTCGTCGTCTGGGGCTTCGTCTACGGCGCCGCCGCGATGTCCTCCAGCGCCCTCCCGCTCGCCGCCCTCTTCCCGGACACGATGGACCTCAAGGCCTGGGCCGTCCTGTGCGGACTGGTGGGCCTGGTCTTCGTCTGGTTCAACCGGTACGCCGTCTTCGAGAAGGTCATGACCGTCCTGGTCGGCGTCATGTTCCTGGTCACCGTGTACCTCGCGGTCCGGGTCACGCCGCACCTCGGCGCCGCCCTCGCGGGCCTCGCGCCCGTCCTCCCGGACGGTTCGCTGATCTACACGCTCGGCCTCGTCGGCGGTGTCGGCGGCACCATCACGCTCGCCGCGTACGGCTACTGGGTCAACGCCAAGGGCTGGACGGACGCGGGCTGGATGAAGGTGATGCGCCTCGACAACCGGGTCGCGTACGTCACCACCGGCATCTTCGTCGTGGCCATGCTCTTCGTCGGCGCCGAGCTGCTGCACTCCTCCGGGGTGGCGATCGCTAAGGGCGACCGGGGGCTGCTCGACCTCACCGACATTCTGGCGGACCGCTACGGAACCGCGACCGCCAAGCTCTTCCTCGTCGGCTTCTTCGCCACGTCCTTCACCTCTTTGATCGGCGTGTGGCACGGGGTGAGCCTGATGTTCGCCGACTTCGTGACGAAGTACCGCCCCTCCCTGGCCCCGGCCGGCACGAGCCGCGAGAGGTCCCTCCCGTTCCGGGCCTACCTGCTCTGGCTCACCTTCCCGCCCATCAGCCTGCTCTTCCTCGACCAGCCGTTCGGGCTCGTCATCGTGTACGGGGTCATCGGCGCGTTCTTCATGCCGTTCCTGGCCCTCACCCTGCTGTGGCTGCTCAACAGCTCACGCACACCCGCCGACTGGCGCAACGGGCTGCTGAGCAACGTGATGCTGGCCGCCGCCGGACTGCTGTTCGTGGTGCTGTGCGTACAGCAGGTACGGGAGCTGCCCTGGTAGCGGGCGGGAGCGGATCCGGTGCGCGCGCGGCCGGCGGATCGCGCCGTACGAGACCTGCGGGGGTCGCGCGGACGCCCCGGGAAGGCACCCGGTGGATCGGGGCTTCCCGGGGCGCTGTCGATCACGCCTGCCGGTGCGTCAGTTCGTCTGGTAGACGCCGAAGATGTCGACGACCAGGTCGATGTCGTCCCAGCCGCGGTTCCAGGCGTCGACGATGCCGTTGTTGCCCATGCCGGCCTGGACCAGGTTCGGGACGGTGTCGCCCCGCTTCCAGTTCAGGTTGGACGAGTTCGGCGGCGTCGGCCAGGTCGCCCAGCCGTTCTCGTAGGCGGACAGCGAGTTCGGGTCCGGGGACACCGTCAGGTAGCCGTCGCCCCGGGTGTTGGTGACCGTCGTGTTCAGCACGTACGCCGTGTTCTGCGGGCGCGAGCTGGACAGCGGCATGTAGATGTAGCCCTGGCCCCCCATCGGGCCGTACACGGGGTCCTTGGGGTCGCGGGTGTCGAACAGCCGCTCCGGCAGGAACGGCAGGTAGGCGCCCTGGCTGTCCTTGCTGTAGTAGCCGACCACGTCGACGATGACGTCGGTGCCCTTCCAGGCACCGTTGCGGATCTTGACCGAGCCGTCGGCGCCGATCGGCACGATGACCGAGTTGGCGACGGTCTGGCCGCCGCGGAAGTTCAGGTTGGAGGTGCTCGGGGCCGCCCCGCCGCTCGGGTAGACGGTCAGGTGGCCGTCCTCCCGCGGGTTGGTGACGGTCACGTTCAGCGCGACGGCGGTGGCGTTGTACGGAATGCCGTTCCGGCCGGTGATCTGGACCCCGGTGGTGCCCTGGCCGGCGACCTGGCCCTGGCCCTCGCGGGTGTCGAGGAAGCGCGTGGGGGTCAGCGGGGTGTAGCCGCTGGAGGAGGTGCGGGTGAAGTAGCCGGTGATGTCGGCGATGAGGTCGACCGGTTCCCAGCCGCCGTTGTAGAGGTCGACGTAGCCGTTCTTGTTGACGGGCACGATGACCAGGTTGGGGACGGTCTGGCCGGCGGTGAAGTTGACGTTCGAGGTGGTGGGGCGGTCGCTGCCTTCGGGGAAGACGGTGACGTGGCCGCCGCTGGTGGTGTTGGTGGCGGTGACGTTGAGCACCACGGCGGTGACCCCGGCGGGGATGGCGCCGTTGCCGGAGATCTTGACGCGGGTGGTGGCGTAAGGGGCGACCTTGCCCTTCGTCGTGCCCGTGCCGTCGCGGGTGTCCAGGAGGCGGGTGGGCGCGTACGGGGTGAAGTCCGAGCCGGGCGTCACGACGGCCAGTTCGTTGACGCCGCGCACACCGCTGCCGTCGGACAGGGTGACCTTGATCGTGTACGAGCCGATCTCCGCGTAGGAGTGCGCCTCGGTCGAGTTGGTCGGCCCGTTGGCACCGAAGGTCACGCTGGTGCCGTCCCCCCAGGCGACGTTGACCGAGAGCGCGGTGCCGGGGTCGCTGACCACGGCGAGGGCCAGGCTGATGCCGCGGGCGCTGGTGCCCTTGGCGGTGAGGCCGACCGTCGGCTCCGCGGTGGCGCTCGCCTCCGCCTGCGCGGAGGCGTCGGCCTTGCCGCTGCCCTTGGCGGCGGACGGGGTGTGGACCGTTCGCTCGGCAGGGCTCATCACGGTGGTGAAGCTCGACGCCGCGACCTTGTCCAGGTCGACGTCGGGTGCGGAGACCCCGTGCGGGCCCGCGGCGCCGGGCGTGCCCGGAGCCGCCTGGGCCACGGCCGGTATGAGACCCACACTGGCTGCCACGACGGCAGCGGACATTACGAGTCGGCGATTGCGCACCGGCCCCCCCATTGTCGGTAAACGCTTGAACAGGTTCGAAAGCGTGCTCAGAGTACACAGCTGCGGGACGCCGACGAGGGGGTCCCCCCTGGGATCGCCGCCCGCCGCCCGCCGCCGGAAGAGCGCCTTGAGATGCTCGCCGCGATCACCCGGAAAATCAAGGAAATAACGCTGCCGGCGGGCCCGTCACGAGGACCCCGCCGTCGGGGCGCCTCCCCGGGCCAGCGGATCGGTGACACCGCCCGGGGAAGCGAGGCGCTCCACGTCCCAGCCGTCCAGGGCGGCCGCGGAACGGTAGAGGGACCCGTAGAAGTCGAGGACGGCCTGCCGGGGATGCGCGCCGTCGCGGACGTCGTCGTAGTCGAGGGTGGCCAGGCGGCCGGCGCCCCGCTCGACCCAGTGCGCGGCCGCCGGCCGCAGCGGCTGCCCGGCCAGCCCCGACGGCTCCGGCGCGGCGTACGCGTAGAAGGCCGGCCGCGGGTAGTCGCCGTCGCCGAACCAGAAGCCGCAGCTGATGACCTCGCGCGAATAGGCTTCACGGCTCACCGGGTCGACATCGGGCCCCAGCTCGACGGAGCGGTCGGAGAACCGCGTGACCGCGATGTCGTACGAATGCCAGAACAGGTGCACCGGGCTGACCTTCCCGGAGAAACCGGCAGCGAACTCCTCCAGGACCAGGTTGACCTGGCTGAGCACCTGCCAGTGCCGGTTGACCCAGAACGGGTCGTAGGAGGCGTGCTCCGTGTCCTCGGCGAACGGCCGGTGCGCGTCGGGCAGCGTGTACGGATGGGGGTGCGCGAGGATCACCGCCACGCCGATCCGGTCGAGAGCGGCGAGCGTCTCACGGTAGAAGGACGCCACCGACTGCCCGAGGAGCGGGAACGAGGTGGTCGAGCCGTCGAGACAGGACACGGTCAACCAGTGGTCGACGAAATCGAAGTCGATCGTGAAGACCGGATCCCCGTCGATCCCGCCCATCGGGCGGGTCGTGATGCCCCGCCCCGTGACATGGAACGGGACGTTCCACCAGTGGTTGCGCCGTACGCTGCACGCCAGCCGGATCTTGCCGACGATCTGTGTGAACCGGTGCAGTGTCTCCTTGGAGTCTCGCCACTCCGACAGTGGAATCGCCGGGAACAGGTCCACCGGGCATCCCCCAGCTCGTTGCCTCACGCCTCACGGCTCGTACACCGACATCTTGACCCCACCCGGCCCGCGCCCCGGGCGCGACCTGCGGACCGCGGACGAACCGTCAGCCATGCGCTCGGGCCGGAGCGGCCGGAGAGGCCGGTACGGGCAGGGCCGGGAGTAGTGCGGCGGAGGCGCCGGGCACCGCGCGGGAACGCGCCGCGATGCCCGCCTCCCGGGCCGGTCGGCCGTCGAAACGGCTGCCGACCGGCCCGGGAGCCACGATCGGAGCGGTCAGACGAGGTCGAACCGGTCCAGGTCCATGACCTTGCTCCACGCGGCGACGAAGTCCTTCACGAACTTCTCCTTCGCGTCATCGCTCGCGTAGACCTCCGCGAGCGCCCGCAGCTCGGAGTTGGACCCGAACACGAGGTCGGCCCGGGTTCCGGTCCACTTCACCTCGCCCGTGGTGACGTCGCGGCCCTCGAAGGTGTTCGCGTCCCCGGCCGTGGCCGTCCACGTCGTACCCAGGTCGAGCAGGTTGGCGAAGAAGTCGTTCGTCAGCGACTCGGGGGTCGCGGTGAACACGCCGTACGAGGAGCGCTGGTGGTTCGCGCCCAGGACGCGGAGTCCGCCGACGAGGACGGTCATCTCCGGGGCGCTCAGCGTCAGCAGGTTGGCCCGGTCGACCAGCAGGTACTCGGCCGGCAGCCGGTTGCCCTTGCCGAGGTAGTTGCGGAAGCCGTCGGCGACCGGTTCGAGCGCGGCGAACGACTCCACGTCCGTCTGCTCCTGCGACGCGTCCGCGCGGCCCGGGGTGAAGGGGACCTCGACGTCGTAGCCGGCGTTCTTGGCGGCCTGTTCGACGGCCGCGCCGCCGGCGAGGACGATCAGGTCGGCGATCGAGATCTGCTTGTCGCCGCTCTGCGCCGAGTTGAAGGACTGCCGGATCCCCTCCAGCGTACGGAGCACCGTGGCGAGCTGGTCGGGGTCGTTGACCTCCCAACCGGCCTGCGGCTGGAGCCGGATGCGCGCGCCGTTCGCGCCGCCGCGCTTGTCGCTGCCGCGGAAGGACGAGGCCGAGGCCCACGCGACGGAGACGAGCTCGGAGACCGACAGGTCCGAGGCGAGGACCTGGCTCTTCAGCGCGGCGATGTCGTCCGCGTCGACGAGCGCGTGCGTCACGGCGGGGAGCGGGTCCTGCCACAGGAGCGTCTCGGAGGGGACCTCCGGGCCGAGGTAGCGCACGATCGGGCCCATGTCGCGGTGGGTCAGCTTGAACCACGCGCGGGCGAACGCGTCCGCGAACTCGGCCGGGTTCTCCAGGAAGCGCCGCGAGATCTGCTCGTACGCCGGGTCCACGCGGAGCGCGAGGTCCGTCGTCAGCATCGTCGGCGCGTGGGTCTTCGACGCGTCGTGCGCGTCGGGTACGGTGCCCGCTCCGGCGCCCTCCTTCGGCCGCCACTGGTTCGCGCCGGCGGGGCTCTGGAACAGTTCCCACTCGTACCCGAAGAGGATCTGGAAGAAGCTGTTGTCCCAGGCGGTCGGGGTGTCGGTCCAGATGCCCTCCAGGCCGCTGGTGATCGCGTCCGCGCCCTTGCCGGTACCGAAGGTGTTGCTCCAGCCGAGACCCTGCAGTTCGATCGGAGCGCCCTCGGGGTCGGCGCCGACGTTCTCCGCCGGGCCCGCACCGTGGGTCTTGCCGAAGGTGTGGCCACCCGCGATCAGGGCGACGGTCTCCTCGTCGTTCATCGCCATCCGGCGGAACGTCTCGCGGATGTCGCGGGCGGCGGCGAGCGGGTCGGGGTTGCCGTTCGGACCCTCGGGGTTGACGTAGATGAGACCCATCTGGACCGCACCGAGCGGGCTCTCCAGCTCACGGTCGCCGGTGTAGCGCTCGTCGCCGAGCCAGATGGTCTCGGGACCCCAGTACACGTCCTCGTCGGGCTCCCAGACGTCCGCGCGGCCGCCGGCGAAGCCGAACGTCTCGAAGCCCATCGACTCCAGGGCGACGTTGCCGGTGAGGATCATGAGGTCGGCCCACGAGATGCTGCGGCCGTACTTCTTCTTGACCGGCCACAGCAGCCGGCGGGCCTTGTCGAGGTTTCCGTTGTCCGGCCAGCTGTTGAGGGGGGCGAAGCGCTGCTGGCCGGCACCGGCGCCGCCGCGGCCGTCGCTGATCCGGTACGTGCCGGCGCTGTGCCACGCCATACGGACCATGAAGGGGCCGTAGTGGCCGAAGTCGGCGGGCCACCAGTCCTGCGAGGTCGTCAGCACCTCGGCTATGTCCCGCTTCACCGCCGGGAGGTCGAGGGTCTTGAACGCCTCGGCGTAGTCGAACTCCTCGCCCATGGGGTTGGCCACGGCGGGGTTCTTGGCGAGGATCTTGAGGTTGAGCCGCTCGGGCCACCACTGGCGGTTGCCGCCGCCCTGAGTCGGGTGCGCGGCGCGCCCGTGCGCGACGGGACACCCGCCTCCGGCCTCCGTCTTCGCGTCTACGGCGTTTGCATCATGGTTCTCAGACATGGGAATCCTTCCAAACCGGGCGGATCGCGCTGCTAAGGAAAGGGGCTGCGGAAGCGTCGTACGGGCGTGGCTGCGGTGAGGGTTGGCTGCCGACCGAACCGATCCTACGATGGACGCAATCCAAGTCAAGAAGAGCACCAGTTGCATATCTGATAGGGATCCGGACACCTTCCTGAACTCCGGGCATCCCGCCTGACCTGATTGGGTGAACCGATATGAGTGACCTGCTGGGACGACTGCGAGAGCGCGGCTGGCGCCTGACCTCCCAGCGGCGTGTCGTTGCGGAGGTGCTCGACGGGGAACACGTGCACCTCACGGCCGACGAGGTGCACGCCCGGGCGGTGGAGCGGCTACCCGAGATCTCGCGCGCGACCGTCTACAACGCCCTGGGCGAGCTGGTCACGCTCGGAGAGGTCGTCGAGCTGTCCACCGACGGCCGCGCCAAGCGGTACGACCCCAACGCCCGCCACCCGCACCACCACCTGGTCTGCTCCCGCTGCGGCACCATCCGAGACGTCCACCCGACGGGCGACTTGATGACGGGCCTCCCGGCGGACGAACGCTTCGGCTTCACGGTGTCGAAGGTCGAGGTCACCTACCGCGGCCTGTGCCCGTCGTGCGCCGGACAGGCTGCCTGACGCAGGTGTTCCGCTGCCCGCCGTGGGGGACCGGGGGCGGCGGTCCGGGCGGTCAGGCTGTCCGGCGGAGGGAGCGGACGGTGGGCGACTTGGCCAGGGCCCTGGACATCCGCACCAGACCCGAGGGGCTGTTAGGGGAGGTCAGGACCGGGCTCGCAGCCTCCGGCCCGTTCTCTCCCGGCGCACTCCGTGCGCGGCCCCAGAGGACGACGGCCGTCGCCAGAGCGACCGCGTCGGCCACCGCGGCGGCCTCGTCGGCCGGACGGCCCGCCTCCAGTTCCTTCCGGAGCGCCCTTTCCCGGATCCCGGCGTGCAGGTACGGGCTGACCGTGAGGATGCCGTCGTGGATGTCCGACTCACGCTGCGTCAACCGGATCTCGATGGGCGTCCACGGCCCGCCGGCCAGGGTGATGCTGTGCCGGGTCGCCCCCCGCAGTTCCCGCGACAGCGGGCGGAGCTGCGAGTACCGGCGCCACATGGCCCACTGGCTCATGACGTGCTGGGAGACGAGCGGCAGGACGAACCCGGTCGCGATCAGGAGCGCGGACACGGAGGCGAGGGACGGTGCGATCTCCGTGCTGAGGACGTCCCAGTCGGCGTCCGCCCAGCGAGCGCCGATCGCACTGAACTTCGCGACGTCGTAGAGGAGGTTCAGTACGTACCCGAACGCGATCAGCCCCAGCCCGGCGCGCAGGGCGCCGTGGACCTCGCGCGCCCACCGCCGGCACAGCAGCGTCATGGTGACCGCCGCCGTGGTGTGCGCCGCGAGGTAGAGGAGGATCATCTCCCGGATGTACGGCGTGCACGCGTAGTACGTGTCCAGATCGCGCAGGCGCTCGACGGGGGCCTCGCCGAGCGCGAAGAGCACGTTGATGGCCACGATCACCGCGAGGGTCACGAGGTTGCACGAGCGGGACCACCGGCGGGTCCGCTCCGCGTCCTGCGGGCCGCTGCTCCAGCGGAAGATGAGCACGATGTTGGCGCCGGAGAAGGCCGTGAGCAGCGAGAACACGAGCGGTGCGGCGGCGTTCGGGACTCCCGTGAACCTGTTCACCGCGACGAGGGTGGGCATCGCGGTGAATCCGAAGACGGCGGTGGCCAGAACGAGGAGGACCAGGACGGACCGCAGGAGTTCGTCGCGGGGGTTGCGCCACAGGGCGGGGAGCTTGAGGCCCGCTGCCGCGAGCAGCAGGGCACCGGGCAGGTAGAAGCCCAGTCCGTTCGAGTCGTTCACGCCGTGCCCTGCTGTTGGTGCTGGTGTTCTTCGTGCATGGTCGTGCTCAGCGACCGGTGATGTCGAGGTGCCGGTACAGGACCTCGTGCCCTTCGGCGGTGGGGTGGACACCGTCGGCGAGCAGATCGGTCCTCCCGCGCAGCGGCTCCCACATGTCGAGGAAGTCGACGTGGTGTTCGCCGCACCAGGACCGCATCAACTCGCGCAGCTCCCGTACGCGCGCCTCCGTGAAGCGCAGGCCCTCGTAGTCGCCGGTGCGCGCTTCGTCGATCCACGTCGGTCCCACGACCACGAGTCGCGCATTGTGGTCCAGGGCCGTGGCTGCCAGCGGGCCGAGGCGGTCCGCGAGGTACGCCGGCCCGTCGTACGCGGCGTGCGGAGGGTGCGGGGAGGCGAGCGGCACCGCGGAGTCGTTGACGCCCGCGGCGACGATGAGCGTGTCGGGCAGGCGGGGGGCCAGCAGTGCGGGCGTCTGCTCGCTGACATCGGTGAGGAAGCTGCCCGGTACGGCCAGGTTGAAGAAGCGGTGTGCGGCTTCGTTCCCCGCGATGTGCGCGGCCGCGAGGCGGCCCGCCCATCCTCCCCGCGGGTCGCAGCGCCCGTACGCGATGCTGTCGCCCACGATGACGATCCGCCGGGCCGAGCGCAGCGGGTCCGCGTCGAGGTAGGCCCAGGCGCTCTGCCCGGAGGTGAGGACCACCCGTCGGCGGGCGTAGTCGTCGACCTCGTACGCGTCGGCCGCGGCCAGGTCCCGGTCGGTGAGGTGCAGGACGGCGCCCTCGACGGAGGAGCCCGGCTCGCGCTCCAGGATCAGGTGTACGTCGAGCCCGCTGGCGGCGATCACGGCCGGATCGGTGATCGGGAGGGGCCGGGTGGTGTAGCCGGCCAGCGACGCCGCAGACGTGGGCACGGTACGCCCGAAGAGAGCGGTTTGCACCCGCTCGTCCCTCAGAGTGCCGAAGGAGAACAGGGTGTGGGGGCGTGATTCGGACACTGGGAGCCGCGTGGCCTTTCTTGAAACGATTGATCAACTCACCCTAACGGCCGCCCCCGACGACCCGAACCGGACCCACACCGTCGGCAGCACCGGCCGATCGCCTCCGCATCCGCACGGCGGTGGACGCGGACGTCCCCGCTACGTTGGGGGCATGAGCGACAGCACCCCGCTGGGGGAGTTTCTGAGGGCGCGCCGCGAGGGGCTCACGCCGCACGAGGCCGGCCTGCCCGCGCACGGGCGACGGCGGGTACCCGGGCTGCGGCGGGAGGAGGTCGCGCTGCTCGCGGGCGTGAGCCCCGACTACTACACGCGGCTGGAACAAGGCCGCGAGACCAGCCCGTCGCCGCAGGTCATCGACGCGATAGCCGTCGCCCTGCGGCTCGACGGCGAGGCGCACGACCACCTGCGCCGACTGCCCCGGGCCGCGCACCTGCGCGGTGGCGCTCCCACCGGTGGCCGGGACCGGGTCAGCCCGCAGCTGCGGCAGCTGCTCGACAGCTGGCCCGACACCCCTGCCTTCGTCCTGGGACCTGCCCTGGACGTCCTGGCGTACAACGCCCTCGCCGCCGCCGTGCACAGCGGGTTCCGGCGCTTCGACAACCTGGCCCGCATGGTCTTCCTCGACCCGGCCGGGCGCGACTTCCACCAGGACTGGGCCCGGGCCGCGCACTCCTGCGCATCCGAGATCCGCGCCGCCTACGGCCACGACCCCGCATGCCCGCGGATGAACGAGGTCGTGGAGACGCTCCGCGCGCAGAGCCCGGAATTCGCCGAACTGTGGTCACGGCACGAGGTGAAGGGCAAGACCCGGCGGGAAAAGCTCCTCGTGCACCCGGAAGTCGGCGCCCTGGAGCTCCATTTCTCGGCCTTCACCGTCAACGACGCCCCGCACCAGCAGCTGGTCGTCTACCAGGCCGAGCCGGCCAGTGCCACCGCGGCCGCCCTCGCGGAACTCCGCACCGTACCCGCAACCGAGGCCCGCGGACCGTGGGTGGGTGTCCCACACCTGGGATGACTGCGGCCTGGTCCGGTGTCCGGACCGCGGTGAGGCTGGTGGTCCGGCGGCCCCCGGGCACCCGCCCGCCCGGCCGCCGCCACCGCCCTGTACGGCGTACGAAGGAAGCCCCCATGACCCTCCACGACACCACCAGCGGCGCCGTCCTCGCGCAGATCCGGCGCCGCCCCGCCGGCCGGCGGCGCATCCTGTTCACCGGCGCGACCCTCGTCACCATGGACCCCCGCCTCGGCGTCATCGACCGCGGCGAACTCCTCGTCGAGGGCGATACGATCACCGCAGTCGGCCATGACCTGAACGTCGACGACGCCGTCGTCATCGACTGCACGGGCGCGATCCTCGGCCCCGGCTTCGTCGACACCCACCGGCACGCCTGGCAGGCCCCCCTGCGCCGGATCATGCCGGACGTCGACGACCTGGGCGGCTACGTCATGTCCACCCTGGCCGGCCACGCCACCGCCTACCGGCCTGAGGACATGTACGTCGGCACCCGGCTGGCCGCCCTCAGCGCGATCGACAGCGGCATCACCACGATGCTCGACTTCTCCCACAACTCCCGCAGCCGCGAGCACTCCGACGCCGCGATCCATGCCCTCCTCGACACCGGAATCCGCGGCGTACACGCCTCCATGGGCCCGCACTTCGGCACCTGGGACCGGCAGTGGCCAGGAGACCTGACCCGCATCAAGGACACGTACTTCGGCAGCGGCGACCAACTGCTGACCCTGCGCCTGGCGGCCCTGGCCACCGACGAGATCGCCGGCCCCGCGCTCGCCTACGGCCCGGAGCTCGCACGCGTCGCCCGGGACCTGGGCATCGGCGTGAGCGTCGACGCCGTCTTCGGCACGGCATCCTCGGAGGCGGTGCTGGGCTGGGCCAAGGAGGGCATCCTCGGCCCCGACGTCACCCTCATCCACTCCACGGGACTGACCCCCGAGGCCTGGACGGCCATGGGGGAGACCGGTACCACCGTGGCGCTCGCCCCCACCTCCGACGCCCAGATCGGCCTGGAGACCGCGATCCCCGCCGTCGACGAGGCCCTGTCCGCCGGCATCCGCCCGGGCCTCAGCATCGACGTCGAAGTAGCCCTGGCCGGCGACATGTTCACCCAGATGCGGACCCTGCACGCCATCCAGCGGATGCGAGCCGTCAACGCCGCCTACGGGACCGACCGGCAGCCCTCGCGCATCACCACCCACGACGTCCTGGACTTCGCCACCCTCCAGGGCGCCCGCACCAACGGACTCGCCGGCGTCACCGGCTCACTCACCCCGGGCAAGAAGGCGGACCTGCTGGTCATCCAGGCCGAGGACCTCAACAACATGCCGCTCAACGACCCGATCGGCACCGTCGTACTGGGCTCCGACGCGCGCAACATCAGCGCCGTGCTGATCCACGGTGAACCCCGCAAGTGGAACGGGCAGGTCCTGGACGTCGACCTGCCGGCGTTGCGCCGAGAGGTCCGTACCTCCCGCGACCACGTGCTGAACACTCCCTCACCGGGGTCCCGTTCGTGACCGATGGCTGCCCTTTGACGCAACTCACGTGCCATCATGTCGAGTTGTGGCTGAGGGGGAGGCTATGGCGAATACCGCGATCCGCGTGCGCCTCACGCAGGGTGCGAGCGAGAGCGACATCGGGGCGCTGAAGGCGTGGCTCGAACGGGAGCAGAGGCTCGAAGAGCTCAGGAACAGCGGCATGCTGGAGATCCATGAACGCGCTGGGACGCAGGACGGGCCCGCCAGCCCGATGGGTGCCGGCATGGACATCGTGCTGGTGCTGATCGGCGCCGCCGCCCCGAAGCTGTTCGACGTGGTGTTCGAGCAGGTCAAGAGCGGGGTCCGCGCGTGGCGCGAGAACCGCCGCTCCGTGGAGCGGGGCGAGCCACCAGAGGTCGAGGTCGCGCCGGGCGGCGACGGGAGATAGCCCGTGGCGCGCTTAGACCCGCGGGGGAAAACGAACCGGGCGCTGCTCGTCGGAGTCCCCGGCTACGACTTCAAACAGCCGGAGCACCCCTTCGGCGTGTCGGGCGATCTCCAGGCGATCGACCACAACCTGGCCGGACTCGAACAGGCACTCCGTGCCGGCGGCGTCTTCGCCGAGGGCGGGATCACCGTCACCCGCCCGGGCACCGTGGACGAGTTCGACCAGCACCTGGACACCGCCGTCGATGCGGCCGAAGGACTGCTCCTGCTCTACTTCTCCGGACACGGAGCCGTGCCCAGCACCGGTGACGAGCTGTGGCTGCTGATGCGGCGGGCGACGATCGTGCCCGGCACCGAGTCCGTGTTCCGCGGCGCCGTGCCCTGGAAGAGCGTCCTCACCGTACTGTCCCGGGCGAAGGCGGAGCGGGTGGTCGTCATCCTCGACTGCTGCTACGCGGGCAACGCCTCCGCGGCATGGGACGCGCTCGGCACCGCCCAGCGCCAGCGGACCTCGCTGCTGATGAGCGTCCAGGCCAACAACCGCATCGACGCGGGCGCCGGCGACGGCCCCACGCCGTTCACCGCGCAGCTCGTACGCCTCCTGCAGGAGGGCGAGGTCGGCTTCGACGACCTGGCCGACCGGCTCAGGGCCCACATGTCCGCGCACCACAGGACGTTGCGCGAGCCCCCCGAGCCGTGGGAACCGCAGAGCCGTTCGGCCACCTCCGGAGCCGACGTACTGCTCGCGGCCCCTCCCGTCCGGCCCGGCCCGCCCCCGCCCCAGCCCCCGCCCGTGCCCTTCGCCGAGCCGAACGGGACCGGCGGCCGGCAGCCCTCGCCGCAGTCGGCGGGACCAACGGGCGGCTTGCGGCCTCCCGCCCGAAGACCTGGCAGGCTCCTGCCCCTCACCGGCCGCCGCAGGCTCGCGGCCTTCATCGGCGTGCCCGCGGCGCTCGCCGGCCTCTTCGCCACCTGCCTGGCCGTCCTGGACGGCGACGCGGCACCCTGCAAGCCGCCGATCGAACTCCGGCTGCTCACCGACCCCGACCTCGAACCCACCCTCCGCAAGGCCGCGGAGGCGTACCTCATGTCGGAGGCCAACAGGACGGGAGACGGCTGCAGGGGCAGCGGCATCACCGTCTACAGCGCCGGATCCGCCGCCACCGTCGCCGCGTTCAGCCGGCAGTCCGACCCGTGGCAGCGGCCGACGGGCGACGACAACAACCCGCAGCGCGACATCGGCCCCCAGCCGGACATCTGGATCCCGGCCTCGTTCGCGAGCGTCGACCGGGCCCGCCTCACGTCCGCCGAGCGGACCTACGTCACGCTGGAGGCCGATCCCGAGCCGTTCGCGTACTCGCCGGTGGTGCTCGCCGTACCGCAGAACCTGGCCGCGGAGCCGGCCGCCGAGCGGGTGGGCAGCCTCGCGGCCTTGACGGAAGCGATCAGGAACCGCGATGCGACGGCCGAAGTGCGCCGCACCGACCCGGAGAACACCGACGCCGGCCTCCTCGCGACGATCGGCCTGTACGGGGGCGGTACGGGGGGCCAGGACCCGGCCTCCTCCGAGCACGGTGTGGCCCAGGCGGGACCGCCCTCGCGCACCGGCGCGGAGCTGCTGTGCACGCTGCCCGACGACGGGGCGGTCGACAAGCGCACCACGGCCCTGGTCCCGGAGTTCCTGCTGAAGACCGCAGTGGGCTGCGACAGTGCGACGCGGACCGGGCGGATGGCCGAGTACCCCGTCGACGTCCCGGGCCTGAGCCCGACGTTCGTACGGGCGCGCTGGCGGGGCGCCGACCGGGACAAGGCGGCGCGGGACGGCGCCGTGGAGCGCTTCCGTACCTGGCTCACCGGCAAAGGGGGCAAGGCGAACCCCGAGTCCGCAGCCTCCGGCGGACTCGCCGTGTTCGGGCAGGACGGCTTCAGAAGCGGAGCGGGTGGCCACCGGCCCCTCGGCGGCACCGACTTCGGGGCCCTGGCCGACCCGGGCCTCCTCCCCGGCCCGGCCCTTCCTGCCTCGATGACCGAGGCGCTCAAGCACTACCGCGAAGCCAACGGGCCCGGCCGGGTGCTCTTCCTGCTCGACTCGTCCGGATCCATGGGCGGCCTGTGGGAGGGCCCCGGCGGCGCCCCCGGCATCATCGCCCAGTCCCTCGCCGGACTCGGCGGACAGGACGAGTACGGGGTCTGGGGCGTGGCCTCCGACCCGGGCAGCCCCCGCCCGTACGGCGAAGTGCTGTCCTTCGGCAAGCACGAGCGCGACCAGGCTCAGCGCACGGTCGTCGCTTCGGCGCAGGTCAAGGACCTGGAAGCCAATCCCTACAAGGCGCTGGTCGCAGCCCTGGAGTTCATGGCCCAGCGCGGTACCGACTTCCACCGCCCCCAGCTGATCGTGTACATCACGGACGACGAGGACAACAACCGGCTGACCGAGGACGGCCGGCTGACCGGCCTGCTCGCCTCGGCGCGCGTGGGGAAGGTACCGGTGGTCATGGCCTCGCTGGACAGCGGCGGATGCGACAAGGGCAAACCGGACGCGGCCATCTCCGAGGCGAGCGGCGGCCGCTGCCTGGACACCAAGGGGGATCTCGTCGCCCGGCTGCGGGACGAGGTCGCCAGGACCGGAACGGGGGACGAGGGATGAGCCACGGCCGAGGGCGCCTGCGGCGCGGCGTGTCCGCCACGCTCCTCCTCCTGCTCTTCGCCACAGGGTGCGACGCGGGCGGCGCCGGCGACCCCGGCGGCGGGCAGTCGGCCGCCGCGGGCACCGCCGACGCCCCGGGCGAGATCGTGCTGGCCAGCGGCCGGGACGTGACCGGCAAGGGCGGCATCCGCCAGCAGCTCATCGCCGAGTGGAACCGGCAGCAGGAGGTCAAGGGCTCCGGCTTCCGGGCCCGCCTCGTCGAGCTGCCCGGATCGGCCGACCAGCAGCGCAGCCAGCTGCTCGGCGCGCTGCAGTCCGGCAGCGCCGAGTACGACGTGGTCAACCTCGACGTCACCTGGGTGCCGGAGTTCGCGGCGGCGGGCCTCGTCCAGCAGCTCCCCGACCAGCTGGTCGACTCCGACGTGATCAAGTCCGTGGCAGGTACGGCCCGTTGGGGAGACAAGCTGTATTCCGTCCCCTTCAACAGCGACGTCGGTCTGCTCTTCTACCGCCGTGACTACCTGGCGGCCGCGGGCGTGACGAAAACCGACCTCGGCAAGGGCACCGGCTGGCCCGCGGTCCAGCGGCTGATCGGCGCGCTCGACACCGCCGGCAAAAGACTGCCCGGCCCCTACGTGAAGGGCTGGACCTCACAGCTCGACGCGTCGTACGAAGGCCTCACCGTCAACGGCGTCGAGGCCTTCGCCTCCGCGTCCGACGGGTTCGCCCTCACCGACAAGCAGGGCCGCTACGCCGGCTCCGTGGCCGACCTGCAGGCGGGGCTGGACGAACTGCGCAACCGCACCCAGGCCGCGTACACCCTGCCGGACGCGGTCCACTCCGACGAGGCGGACACGCTCACCGACTTCGCGGACGGCCGCACGGGCTTCCTGCGCCACTGGCCTTACGCGTACCGCACGCTCCACCAGTCCCTGTCCGAACAGCAGCTCGGCGTGGCCCCCCTGCCCGGCAAGGCGGTGCTGGGCGGACAGAACCTGGCCGTGGCCCGGGGATCGCAGCGGCGCGACACCGCCCGGCAGCTGATCGAGTTCCTCACCGGGAGGGAGAGCGAACGCTGCCTGCTCGACGCGGGGTTCGCGGCCACCAGGCTCTCCGCCTACGAGGACAACGGACTGGTCTGCAAGACGGCCAAGTCGTCCGGCCAGGCCACGGCGTCCCCGACGACCGAGCGCACCGACCGGATGCCGCGGGACGCGAACGGCCGCCCCGCCTACGCGCGCGGTACCCTGCTGCCCGCCCTGGAGGACGCCGTGCAGCGGCCGCGCACCCCCCTCTACGGCGCCTTCAGCCAGACGTTCACCGCGCAACTGTCCCGGCTCCAGGGCGACAAGCCACCCTCCGACGCCCAACTCGCCAAAGACCTGGACACACAGCTGAAAAGGGCTCTGCCGGCGCACTGACGTACGGCGGGGTGGATGGACGCCTCTGCCCGGGGGGGTCGGGGGTGCGTCACGCCACCGGGCCGTCCCCGGCCTCATGGTGCATGCCCCTGCACAGCGCCCAGACGATGAAGAGGTTCACGGCGACCAGCACCGTGGCCCAGACGGGGTAGTACGGGATCCACAGGAAGTTGGCGAGAGCGCCCAGACCCGCGACGAACACGCCGAAGAAGCGCGCCCACAGGGCTCCGGAGAGGACGGCGCAACCCGCCAGGACGAGGATGATGCCCAGGATGAGGTGGACCCAGCCCCAGCCCGTCAGGCTGAACTCGAACACGTAGTGGCGCGTCGCGAGGAACAGGTCGTCGTGGGCGATGGCCGCGATTCCCTCGAAGACGGCCATGGCGCCACCGAAAATCATCAGCGCTGCCGCGAGGACGGTGGTTCCGGATGTGGGCGCGTGCCACGGGGTCGGGCCGGCGCCGGCCGCTCTGGTCCGGGTGGAGTCACTGGCCATGTCGGCCTCCTTGCTCGGCGCGGCCGTCCGGTCAGTCGAGCGTGCCGGACTGTCGCGATCTCCGTCTCAGCGTGGCACGGGGGCACGCCATCGGCACTCCGTCGGCATCCGGCCGATATCCCGGGGTCAAGAATTCTTGACATTGTGTTGCGGCTGCTTGACACTCCGAGTGTCTGGTTTTCTTGACATCGGGAGGGGCAGTGGCAGTCGAGGAGAAACGTGCCTGGAGCATGTTGGTGGTCGCGATCGGGTCGTACGCGCTGTACCTGTGGGTCGTACTGGAGCGCCCCGCAGGAGTGGCGCTGACGCGCACGCCGTACGCGGGAGCACTGCTGTGGACGGTCGGCCTGTCGATCGTCGCGTCGATCGCCGCCCACATCGCGATCGCCGCGTCCTCGCCGAAGGACGCGAACGTCAAGGACCAGCGCGACCGGGAGATCCACCGCTTCGGGGAGTACGTGGGGCAGTCGTTCGTCGTCATCGGCGGCGTGGCCGGCCTGCTGCTCGCGATGGCCGAGGCCGCACCGTTCTGGATCGCCAACGCCATCTACCTGGCGTTCGTTCTCGCTTCTGTGCTCAGCTCGGTGGTCAAGGTCATCTCGTACCGGTTCGGCTTCCACCCGTGGTGAAGCCGACGAGGGTCACCAACACCATCCGGGCCCAGCGCTTCGCGCACGGGGAGATGACCCAGGCCGAGCTCGCCCGCCGCATCGGCGTGAGCCGCCAGACGGTCATCGCCATCGAGCAGGGCCGCTACTCGCCGTCGCTGGAGATGGCCTTCCAGATCGCCCAGGTGTTCGGCGTGCCTCTCGACAGCGTCTTCCGGTACGCGGCCGGCACCGGCGGCGCGCACGGCACTCGCACATCCGGCGGGACGGACGACAACGGGGGAGACAGCTGATGAGAGCCATCGTCCAGGACGTGTACGGGCCGCCCGAAGTCCTGCGGCTCGACGAGATCGACCGACCCGTCCCCGGGCGCGGCGAGGTGCTCCTGCGCGTCCACGCGGCCGGCCTCGACCAAGGGGTCTGGCACCTCATGACGGGCACGCCCTACGCACTGCGCGCGGCGGGCTTCGGCCTTCGCGCACCCGGACAGCGGATCCGGGGCATGGACGTCGCGGGCCGTGTCGAGGCCGTCGGAGCGGGCGTCACCCGCTTCCGGCCCGGCGACGAGGTGTACGGCACCTGCGCCGGCTCCTTCGCGGAGTACGCGTGCGCCAAGGAGGACGGGTTGGCTCCGCGCCCGGCCCGGCTCACCCCCGAGGAGGCGGCGGTCGTCGCGATCTCCGCGAGCACGGCCCTCCAGGCCCTGCGTGCGGGCCGGCTGGAGCCCGGTCAGCGGGTCCTGGTGATCGGCGCCGCGGGCGGGGTGGGGACGTACGCCGTCCAACTGGCCAAGGCGCTCGGGGCGGGACACGTCACCGGGGTCTGCAGCACCCCCAAAACGGAACTGGTCCGCTCCCTGGGGGCCGACGAGGTCGTGGACTACACCCGCGAGGACCCCACCGACGTGGCCCAACCGTACGACCTCGTCCTCGACATCGGCGGCAACCGTCCGCTGCGCCGCCTGCGCCGGGCCCTGGCCCGCGGCGGGACGCTGATCATCGTCGGCGGCGAGACCGGCGGCCGCTGGATCGGCGGCCACGACCGGCAGTTGCGCGCCCTGCTGCTGTCGCCCTTCACCCGTCACCGCCTGCGCGGACTCGCCGCCACCCCGCGCCAGGAGGACCTGCGGGCCCTCGGGGAGTTCATCGAGTCCGGCGCGATCACCCCGGTGGTGGACCGTACGTACCCGCTGCCGCAAGTCCCGGACGCGATACGCCGCCTCAGGGAAGGCCGCGTACGCGGCAAGATCGCGATCCGCGTCGCTGCCCGCCGTGAGCCTCATGCCTGACGGGACGTCCTGAAGGGATCCTGCCGTGTGTCCGATGGTCGTCCTCCGACGGGATCCGGCGGAACCACACCGTCCCGCCGCTCCCGCTGCCGCTGATCAGCCAGTAGCGTCAACCGGCCGCGCCCGCTCCCGCGGCCGGGTCCTATGCTGACGGGATGATTGACCGGGGGAGGGCCGTCGCCGCGGCAGCGTGGGGCGTGGTCGCCCTGCTGTTCACGGCCGTGACCGTATGGGTGGCCATGGCCGGCCTCGTCGGATTGGGGTTCGCCGGCCGCGAGGACCAACTCCGGATCTCTGAGTGCCAGCGCGTGGGCGGAGGGCGGGGCGGCAGCTACGTCGAGTGCACCGGCAGCCTGATCGCCGCTGCGGACCGCGGGCCGGTCAAGGTCCGGGTGTCGGACGGCGGTGGGGCCGTCGGGAAGACCGTACGGGTCGCCAGGACGCCGTGGGGAACGTACGCGGTCGTGGACACGGGCTTCACGTCGTGGGCCACGACGGTGCTCTACTCGTTCCTGTCGGTGATCGCCGCAGCGCTGTTCGCCTGGCTCTGCGCGAGGTCCGTCCGTCGGATCACTCCCCGAACGCGCCGTGCCGCCCCGCGCCCGAGGTGAAGCGGCCCGCTCCCGCCGCCGTCTCGCCCGCGGTCAGTGGAACGAGACCGTGCCGGTACTCCCCGGCCAGTGCCTCCGCCTCGTCCCGCCCGTGCTGTTCCAAGACGGACAACCGGTCGTGGCGCATGGACATTTGGGGGAACGCGGCGATCTCCCGGGCCAGCTCCTCCGCGGCCCGGCGTGACTGCCCCCGGGCAACCACCCGGTTCGCGAGCCCGATCCCGTGCGCCTCGGCGGCGGTGACCGGACGACCCGTCAGGATCATGTCCATGGCGCGGCTCTCGCCGATCAGCCGGGGCAGCCGCACCGTACCGCCGTCGATCAGCGGCACGCCCCAGCGGCGGCAGAACACACCGAAGACCGCGTCCTCCTCGGCGACCCGCAGGTCACACCAGAGCGCCAGCTCCAGGCCCCCGGCCACGGCATGCCCCGCGACGGCCGCGACCACCGGCTTGCCCAGGCGCATCCGGGTCGGCCCCATGGGTCCGTCCCCCGAGGCGAGTACCTGATTGCCGCGCTCGGTGCCGATGGCCTTGAGGTCGGCGCCGGCGCAGAAGCTCCCGCCCTCGCCCCAGAGCACGGCGACGGCCGCGTCCTCGTCGGCCTCGAACCGGCGGAAGGCCTCGGCGAGCCGCGCCGCCGTCGGCCCGTCCACGGCGTTGCGGACCTCCGGCCTGCTCAGGATCACGGTGAACACCGGGCCGTCCCGCTCGACCCGCACCGCGGTCTGCTCATCCTCCATGCCGCACCCTCACTGGCCGTCCTCGGTGAGGGGACCGTAGTGGTACGTGAGCTCCCGCCAGGTCAGCGCGCCGCCGGGCTGGTCCTCCTGCCCGGGGCGGTTGAACCGTGCCATCCGCCACGCGCCGCGGTTCGGGCCGTCGGCGAGCCGTGTCCACGCGTCGAGGTCGGCGTCGAGAACGCGCGCGGGGCCGTCCTCGCCGGGGTCGGTGTCGTCCACGGGGGACCAGTGGCGCAGATCGGGGCGCTGTGCCAGCCGTTCCTGGTAGGCGGCGGCCCGGGCCATGAAGTCGCGACCGCCGGCCGGGGCACGCTTGACGTGCTCCAGGTCGTAGGCGCTGGCGAGGCTGGTGAGCGTGTGGCGCATGTGACCAGCCTAAAAGCTTGTGCCCCGGTCCGGGAGGCGGTCCGGGGATCTGCTGTGTTTCAGGTCGTGCGCGGCCGCGGTGTTCGAACGTTTTTGCGGCCGGCGTGACCGGAGGGCAGACGGCAGGGCGGCCGCGTACCCGTCACGGGCCGCGCCAGACGTTGGCGAACGCCGCCTTCTCGATCGACCGGCGCTGGCGTACGGCTTCCAGCTCCATCACCGCGTCGTTCACGATGGCCAGCACGGTCGTCACCGCCTCGTCGCCGGGGTCGGGCTCCTCCTCGGAGGGGCCGCTCTGCAGGCCCACCACCGTCGCGAGGGCGGCGAGTACGGGCTCGTCCGCCTCCCAGCGGTTCTGGGCCTGGCGGCGGGCGGGCGAATCGGCCAGTTCCACGCGCTCGGCCCCGAACAGCGAGCGGCCGCTCCGCCCCCGCGTCAATTCGCCGTCCGCCTCAAGGGCGGCCTGGTACGCCGCGGCGAGGTCACGGCCCCTGCGCCACAGCCAGTCCTCGACCCGCTCGTACGGCACCTGCCGGGTCAGCGCGGCCGACGCCTCGCCCAACAGGCGGTCGTCCGGTGCGGACTGCCCGCCCGGCACGATGCTGTCACCGTCCAGGGTGACGGCCTGCGCGCCGATGAGATCGATCAGCTCGGCTCCCGCGAGTGCGAGGGACAAGTCGCCCTGCCCCACGGGACGGTTCGGCTGCGGATCCATGGCGATGATGAACAGGTCCTTCGCCGTGGTCATGGACGGCTCCCCTCGCGGTCATCGGCAGTGATGCCCAGTATCGCCCCCGGCGGGTGGAAGAACGCGCTGTCGGGGCCGGTGGGCCGGTCAGCGGTCGTAGCGCCGGTGGAAACGCTCCACCCGACCCTCGGCGTCCACGATCCGCGAGGTCCCCGTGTAGAAGGGGTGGCTCGCCGACGAGATCTCGACGTCGACCAGCGGGTAGGTCCTGCCGTCTTCCCACTCGATGGTGCTCGACGCGTGCGCGGTCGACCGGGTCAGGAACGCCGTGCCGGCCGCACGGTCGCGGAAGACGACGGAACGGGATTCGGGGTGGATTCGGGTCTTCATGCGGTGTCCTTCCTCATCTGTGCGGGCCGAATGCGTGCGTACCTGCGGGGCGGCGCCCCGTACGCCTCAGCGTTCCTCCCGGAACGCGACGTGCCTTCCGGCCAGTGCGTCGTACTTGCGCAGGACGAGCCGGTCCGGGTTGTTCCGGGTGTTCTTGCGCGTCGTGTAGGTGGTGCCGGTCCCGGCCGTCGACTTCAGCCGGACGACGGGGCGTGCGGTGTTGCGTGCCACGGGGTGCTCCTCTCGGCGGCACTCACGCGATATTTTGACTCGCGCATGCCAGCTGAGTCGTGTAACAGGGGACGGGGCCGATGCATTCCCCCCGCGGCGGGCCCCTTCGCCGCCCGGCCTCAGTCGATCCCGCCGCTCCCCTCACCGGACTCGCGCTCCCAGGCCGCGGCGAACATCTCGTGCAGCGGTGTCGTCGGCAGGACCCGCCCGAACGGGCTGCGGATCTGGCCCCGCCACAACGGGCTCACCGCGTGCGCGGCCAGCTTCGCCGCCTCCAGCGGCAGGTGCGGGGACTTCAGCTCGGTCCACTCCCCGGGCAGGAACAGGGTCCGGCCCGCCCGAGCCCGCTTGGCCTCCACCACCCTGCCCTTGCCCAGGAGTTCCGCACGGGCGGCCGTGTGCCGCCCGGCCGACCAGCCGTTCCACCGCCGCACGTTCCGGTCGGTCGGCGCGGCCAGCGTCGCCAGCTGGAGGTACAGGGCAGCCGCATCCGCGCCCGTCCCGAGCCGCTCCGACACCCGTACGAGCAGATCCGGGCAGGACCGCCGCGGGTCCGCCTCGTACGCACCGGCCGGAACCGCCCCGGACCGAGCCCGGCGCATCATCCGCTCCAGACCGCCGCCGACCAGCAGCGGCGCCACCCGGTCCAGCTCCTCGGCGAGGTCGGTGACCTCCCTCACCCGCTGCCACGCCTGCGGGTCGGCCACCGCCGCTGGCCGCAGGAACGCGGCACCGCCGGGTGCGCACACCACCAGTGGCCCGGAGTCGTACGCGGTCACCGGAACCGGCTCCTCCTTCCTGCGGCGGTCCATCGCCACCGGCAGCCGTCCGGGCCCGAACCGCTCCGCGATCCGCTCCGAGGCGTCCTGGACCCGCCCACCGGCCAGCGCCACCAGCAGTTCCGGACGATCGAGCTCCGCGCGCAGCCGCTCGTACACGTCCATCGCGCCGGCGACCGCCGGATCGCCCACGGGCCGGTCGGTCCACGCCCACACCAGCGCGCTCGCCGTCTGCCAGAGCGAGAGCCCCACCGGGGTGCGGTACGGCAGCTCCGGCCCGGCCGGCGGCACGGCCCGGACCTCGACGCCGGCCCCGTACGGTGGCGCCGCCAGCTCCCAGCCGGCCGCCTCCACGGTCGCGTCCGCGGCGGCCCCGTATCCGCCCGCGAGCCGCCGGGCCCACACCTCCGGAAGCCCCAGTTCGGCCTCCAGGGCGTCGGCCGCACCGTCGTCGAGGGCGGGGAGCGTCCCCATCCGCTCCCGCCACACCGCGGCCATGCGTTCCACCGCCGCCTCGATCCCGGCCGGCCGCCACAGCTCGGCCGGGTCCTCGGGCAGGCCCGCCGCAAGGACGGCGCGCCGGCCCGCGCCGCCGAGCCGGGCGCGCAGCCGTTCGTACGACTCGGCCGTCATCGGCGTCGCCTTGTACGGGGCCTTGCGGGCCAGGGCGCGGTCGTCGTCGCGGTCGCACCGGCCGACGAGACCGGCCACCACGAGCCGGGCCACCGGCCTGCGTACGCCCGTCAGCCCGGCGAAGCGCGCGGCCGCCGACTCCGGCAGCGGGACCGGCCCGTGCTCCTCGACCGCCGCGATCAGGGCCCGCAGGCGGGCGGCGTCATCCCGCTCGACCCGGACCAGCCGCGCCTGGGGAACCTCCTCCGGCACCGGGTCGTCGTCCGCCTCCTCCCGGGCGGGCGCCACGAACCAGCTCTGCGAGCCGCCGGCCCGCACGGGCCAGGACGCCACCGCGATCCCGCCCCCGCGCAGCCCGTCCACGACCTCCGCGGATGCGCGGCCCACCCACCACCGGCCGCCCGCGCGAGCGAACGGCTGGTCGGCCCAGGTGTCCAGCAGCGCCAGCAGAGCGGCCCGCTCCGCGTCCGCAGTCGGTTCCACCGCCGCCCGCCAGGCGGCGGCGTCGATCGAGCCCATCAGCTGCGACCAGTCGTGCGGCGGACCCGGCGGCGAAAGACGGCGCACCTCCTCCACGACGGCCCCCGCCAGAGCGGCCCCGTCAGCGGAGAGCGCGCTCAGCGTCGCGGGCAGATTCGCCTCGGGGCTCCGCCGCCACGGGTCCTCGCCCCCGCCCGAGACCAGCCCGAACAGCGCGGGCATCAGCTCGGTGTCCGGTGCGGAGCGGCGCGGCAGGGCGGGCGGCGCCTGCGCGAGCAGGGTCACCCGCCGGTGCAGGGCGAGCCTGCGCTCCTCCACCCGGGCGGCCCGCCCGGCCACCGCCACGACGGCCTCGACCAGCACCGGGTCGCCGACGTCCGGGAGCTCCCGGGCCACGGCGGCGCGCAGCTCCTGCGCGTCCGCTCGGGCGGCCTTCAGCAACGCGTCCGCCGTCTCCCGCCCCGCCCCTCTCAGTGCCCGGGACCCGGCCGGGTCCCGGGTCCGCAGCAGGTACCAGAAGGCGGGCGGCAGGGCCACGCCCCCCGACGCGGTGACCCGGCGCACCGGGGCCACCCGCGGGTGCCGCGGCGACGGGTGTCCGTCCAGCTCCCACAGCAGCGCGCCGCCCGCGGCGTAAGCGCGCACGCCCGTCCGGGTCTGCGCCTCGGCGAGGACCACGTCCTCCACCTGCTGCGCCGCCGTGCCTTCCGGCGGCGCCCACAGGCCCCACGGCTCCTGCCCCTGCCGGTCGACGTCGAACCGGGCCGTACGCCCGTCCACGCTCTCCACCAGGTAGTGGTCCGGCGCGTGGTTCCGGTGCCGGGTGCGGTACAGCACCCGGGTCCCGACCAGTCCGTCCCGGCAGCCCAACGGGGATCCCGCCAGACCGGCGGGCAGCGGCGCCAGCTGGAGGGCCTCCGACGCCAGCGCCATGCCGGCCTCGGAGGGCTCCGCGGCAGGATCGGCGCTCGCCGCGCGCCCCGGGAAGTCGGGCAGCGCGACCGCGCCCCGGGGCTCCCCGGTCACCGGGTCCACCACCTCCCACGGCCTGCGCCCGAACACGGCGTTGGTCCAGATCCGCGAGCCGTCGCCGAGCTGCAGCTCGTCCCGGTCGATGCCCTCCGTCCCGCCCGGACGCAGGACCCGACGGCCCCCGTGGCGGCCGCCCCCGTCGGCAGTCTCGAACTGGAAGCCGTACGCCCCGTCCAGACTGCCGCCGAACGGCACCAGACCACCGACCTCCTCGGGGGCGAACACCTCCGCGGGCCGGTCCGCCCACACGGCGGTGTCGCAGTGGTACGGACTCGGCTTGAGCGTCCAGCTCACCAGGAAGGAGCCGCCCACGTAGTGCACCGCGTACATCGTCGCGCCCTCGGGCACCGTGAACCGGCAGGATCCCCGCACCCCGTCCGGGCCGACGGCGACCGCCCGGTCCCGCCCGAACACCGTCAGCACCGGCCAGGTAGCGGTCACCCCTGCCACCCCCGCCACCCCCGGAAGCGCCTCTTCCGATTCCTCGGTGCCGGCGCCCGCCGCGAACTCGGCGTACACCGACTCCAGGGCCGGCCAGGCCAGTTCCTCGGGCAGACCGGCCGCCAGCGAGCGCCGCAGAGCGCCGGCCGCCCCGGCCCCGGCCAGGGCGTCGGCGATCCCGTCGAGCGCGGACACCGTCGGCCGGTCCAGTACGGCCTCCAGCTCGGCCACGGCCTCCTCGGCCCCGGCCATACCGCCGCCTGCCACGGTGTCGACGAGCTTGCCGACCCGGACCGCGACCTCCTGGGCGATGCCCTCGTTGCCCGGCAGCAGCGTCACCGCCGAGCCCGCCCGGCGCCCGCGCGCCGGCCCCCACCGCAGGAGCAGATCCGCGTGGACGGTCCCCTCCAGCCGAGTCCCGAACACCGGGTCGGCGGCCAGCGCCGACAGGTCCCGCCGGGACCGCTCGCCCCAGAACCTCATCCGCGTCTCCGGCCCCGGGTCGACGACCGGGACCCCGGCCGCCAGACAGGCGTCCAGCACGTCCGCGTCGAAGCCCTGGTAGTGGTGCCGGGTGGTGTGCACCGTCACCGCGGTGCCCTCCGCCCGCAACCGCGGCCCCAACCGGCCCACCAGGTCGAGGAATTCCACCGGCAGCGGCTGACGTGCCACCCCGCCGCCGGACTGCGCCGCGTACTGGTACATCCGCACGTAGTTCCCCACCCAGTGGTGCAGCCCGCCCTCGGGCACGACCCGGCCGGCCGCCATGGCCTCCGCCGCGCCACAGCCGATGAGCATCCGCAGCCAGGCCCCGCCGTCGGTGACTCCGTCCGGGAAGACCTCCACCAGCCCGGCCGAGACCGCGTCCGTCGGCGGATGGGCCGTCAGGAGCTGCCCGGCGGCATCGAGCAGCGCGTCCGGTACGGACTTCTTGCGCGTGGCCGACAGGATCGCGCCCACCAGCCGCGCGGCCTCCTCGTCCCCGTACCCGGCGGTCTTGGCGGAGGCCCGCACCCGGCGCACCAGATCGGCCGGCAGGTCCGCCGGCGAACCCGCCCACGCCGTCAGCAACGCCTCCAGGGCCGTGTGCGCGGCGGCCGGCTCCAGGGTCTCGGCGAGGAACCGCTGGTGCGCCCCGAACTCCTTGGCCGGCATCGCCCCGCCGGCGGCGAACAGCAGTGCGTTGGCCCTGCGGTACGCGGGGTCGACCGGGAGTCCGTGCTGGGCCTCGGCCGACCGCGCCGCCGCATAGGCCCGGCCGCCCGGACGGCTCCCGCAACCGATCAGCCGATGGCCCACGGTGTCCCAGAACCACGGCAGATGGGCCGCCGGCAGCCGCCGCGCCCGCGTCGCCATCGTGTCCACGAACCGGCCCGGCTTGGTCCAGGACCGCCCGAGTTCGGTGCGCATCTCCTCGACCAGGTCACGCGCGCTCCCGGCCGCGCCCGGGTCGTGGGCGGCGACCCAGTCGGCGTACGTGGTCGAGGTGTGCGCACCGGCGGTCGGCAACAGGGCTTCCAGCGAGACGATCATGCTTCGCATCGTCGCACGCCCCACTGACAGGGCGGCGTCGGCCTGTTGGGCGGCGGGACACCCCCCAGGTGGGTCGTCCGGGGACTTCGGCGACACGCGTGCCGGGTTCTTGGAACGGGTGACGGAGGCCTCCGGGTTCGGTGCGGATTGCGACATCCACGTCGATCCGAGGAGGCCTCTCGCCTTCGCGGACGAGGCCGAGGAATTCCTCGTACAGGCCCGCGGCCCTGAGGGACGGGAGGCGGAGGAGAACCGGACGGACTTCCCCGGCTCCGCGAGCCGATCGCTGGATCAGAGGTCGATCGAGCGGTACTCGTCCAGCACGGCGAAGCCGGTGCTGTCGTACAGGCTCATCGCGACCTCGTTCCCACCGAACACGTTGAACATCATCACCTCGTCGCCACCGTGCCGCGTGGCCCACTCGCCGACCGTCATCGCGGCCCGCCCGTACCCCTTGCCCCGGTGCTCCTCGTGCACTTCCAGCGAGAAGCCGAAGGTCACGCCCGGCAGGAAGCCGTGGTTGACCCAGCCGGTGCCGACCACCCGGCCCTCGGCCTCCATCGCGTAGAAGCCGTGCCCCGGGGTCAGGTACCCCTGCGGGAGGTGACGGGCGAAGTCCTGGTCGGACTTCTCCTTGGCCTGCTCCGGAGTCAGCGCTCCGGCCCGGACGATGTCCGCGATGTACGCGGCCTCCTCGGCGGCATACCAGCCCGGGTACTCCTCCTCGGTGAGCGGCCGGACCGTCAGGCCCGGAGGCAGCTCGGGCCGCTCGGCTGCGGCGCGCATCCGGTTCTGTCCCCGTACGGGATAGCCGGCGAACGCTCCCCCTCCCGCGCCGCCGGTGAGCCGGACCTCCACCCGCTGCGCACCGTGCTCCGCGCACCACCGCTCGGCCCACGCGCGACCCTGGGGCACCGTCAGGTCGTGGATCCGGCCCACGACCGCCCCGTTCTCCTCCGCCAGCCCGACCGCGATCCAGCCGGTGCCGTCCGTGGCCACCGTCCAGTCCTCGATGCCCTTCTCCGCCCGCTCCAGCAGGGCCCGGGCCAGCGGCTCCGAGCACCCCGCGGCCCGGTACCCGGCCAGCACCCGCTCCTCGAACCCGCCCCGCCACTCGGCCTGACCGGCCACTATCGCCATCTCGTCCATCCACCCACCGTAGGGGGTGTCGTCAAAGTCCCGTCTGGCCGGAAGAGCCCCTCTTCCCGACCCCGGCCGCCTCGTACGAACACGTTTGAGCACAAGTCAGTCGTCGGGTGCGGCTGTATGTGTTCTTTGTGGCTGGATATGATCGGCGCCTGTCGCTCGCGCGATCCTGCCCCGCCGCATCCCGAGGACCGATGTCTCCCATACCTGAAGGCACCCCAGGGCCGTCGAAGGCCCGAAGACGGCGCACCGTGCGCCTCCGTACACTGCTCATCTGGCTCGCGGTCGTCCCCACCGTGGCCATGGGCACGCAGGTCGCGGTGACCGCCGAACGGCTGCTGGTACAGGCCGACCACCTGCGCGACGACCTGGCGGCGAGCAAGCGCATCGGGGAGCCGCTGTTCCGGCTCATGGCCGAGCTGCAGGCAGAACGCAAGATGACCGCCGCACGGTGGGCCGGTACCCCCGTCCGTGACGCCGATCTGCGCGACCGCCGGGCCGCCACCGACCAGGCCGTGGCCGAATTCCGGCGCCTCGCGGCGGACTCCGGCGACCGGCCGGAGTCCGCGGAGGCGGCGGAACACGTACAGGACGTCAAGACCCGCCTCGACCAGCTGACCGCCTTCCGCTCGCGCGCGGACGCCCGTTCCGGCGTCGCCGCGCAGGCGATGGCGTACTACAACGAGGTCATCGACGGGATCACCGGTCTCTACCAGGGGGCGTTCAGCCACACCGATGACGCCGGCCTCGTCGAGGAGAGCCGCCCGGTCGTCGCCATGATCTCCGCTTCCGAGATGCTGGCCCGCCAGGACACGATCCTCACGCTGGCGGGGCCCTCCAGGGAGCTGACGCCCGCCGCCTTCGGCGAGTTCCTCGACGACGCCGGAGCGCACCGGCACCTGTACGACACGTGGATCGTGCCGTACCTGCCGCCCGCGGAGAGGCAGACCTACGAGCGGATCACCGCCTCGGACGCCTGGAAGACGAAGCTGCGCGTCGAGAACGCGATCGTCGCCCAGCACAAGATCACCGATTCCGGGATGAAGCTGCCGGCCGATGTGGGCGACTGGCCGGCGGCGCACCAGGTGTTCGCGGCGCAGCTGGGCGAGCTCGGCAACCAGCGCTCGCGCGCCCTGCTGGCGCACGCCGACGCGAACGCCGCCGAGCTGGAGAGCGAGGTCTACTGGCTGGTCGGCGGAAGCGCCGGCGCACTGCTGCTGGTCGTGGCAGTCGTCGTGGTCACCACCCGCTCGGTGCTCCGCCGCCTGCGGCGGCTGCACGAGCGCACCGTCGCCGTCGCCGAGCAGACCCTGCCGGACGTCGTGGCCCGGCTGCACCGCGGTCAGCCCGTCGACGACGCCGTGCTGCCGGCGGTGAGAGGGGACCAGGACGAGGTCGGGCGGATCAACGACGCGTTCGCCCGGGTCGTCGCCGTGTCCGTCGACGGACACCGGCGGCTCGCGGCCGAGCGGCACGGATTCGGCATGTTCGCCTCCGGCATCGCCTCGCGCACCGGGAACCTGGTCAGCCGCCAGCTCAGCCTCACCGAGGAGATCCAGGACACCTTCGGCCACGACGAGGCGCTGCTCGCCGAGCTGATGCGGTCCGACCAGCTGACCGTCGGCATGCGGCGGCAGGTAGAGAACCTGCTCATCCTGTCGGGCGGCGAGATCCCCGACCCCCACACCGAGCCGATGCGGGTCGCCGACCTGCTGCGCGAGGCTGCCGCGGAGGTCGAGGACTTCCGGCGGATCGAACGGCACGCGCTGGACGAGGCGAGCGTCGAACCGAGCGTGATCAGCCAGATCAGCCACCTGCTGGCCGAGCTGCTGGACAATGCGACCCGGTTCTCCCCGCCCAGGTCGAAGGTGGTCATCCGGGCCGAAGTGGTCGCGGACGGGCTGTCGGTGGAGATCGAGGACCGCGGGCCGCGGGTGGGCGTGGCCGGCTACGAGGAGATGAACCGGCGCCTGCACTCGGCCCCGCCCTACTCCGAACTCGCCGAGAACGCGCACCGGCTGGGCCTCTTCGTGGTCGGCCACCTGGCCGACCAGCTCAAGGCCAAGGTCACGCTGAGGCGTTCGGTGTACGGAGGGACCTCGGCGGTCGTCGTGCTTCCGGGCGACCTGCTGGCACGGCCCGCCGCGTCGGCAGCGTCCCCCGCCCCCGGGTCCGCCGCGGCCGTGTCCGCTCCGGCCGCCGCGCCCGTCCCCGTACGGCGGTCAGCGGCCGAGCCGGTCCCGCAGCCGGCCGTCGTCGAGCGGCCGGAGCCGGCCCCGGCGCCGGCGCGGCGTACGCCCGTGCTCCGGCCGGTGACCGGGGACGGCGGCACCCGCCCCGCCCTCCCGGAGCGCGTCCCGCAGACCCACATGACCCGCCAACTCCGTGCGCCGCGAGCGCCCGAGCCGGAGCCCGGCCCCGGCCCGGACACCCCCGAAGAGGTCGCCGACGCCTGGGCGGACTACGAAGAGGGGACGCAGAAGGTGGAAGCCGAGCTCAGACAGGAACAGGATCAGCGATGACGACGACCCCCAACTCCGCGACGTCCAGCACTCCGGCAGCGAACGACGCGATCTTCAGCGTCCTGGACAACCACCTGAGCCGGATCGCCGGCATCCAGGGAGCCGTACTCCTCTCCAACGACGGGATCCCGCTCACCGCCTACCTACTCGACCGGGACCAGTCGGAGCGCATGGCGGCCGCGGCCTCCGGGATCGCCGCCACCATGAAGGCGATATCCCGGGAGATCGAAGGCGGCCGCGTGATCCGCCAGCTGGTCGAGATGGACGACCGGTACCTCTGCGTGGTCGGGTGCGGGGAGGGCAGCACGCTCCTCGTGGTGACCTCCCGCAAGGCCCGCCTCGGCGAACTGGGCGGCGAGGCCGTACGTACCGCCCAGGCGCTCGGAGAATGGCTGGGCACACCCGGTCGTTCCTCGGCGCCGAAGCCGTAATGCCCGAGCCCGAGATGCCGGAGCCAGAGGGGTCCGGATCCGAGCCGTCCGAACCGGAACGGTCCGGACCCGAGGCGCCCGAGCACGCGGTGTCCGAGGCGTCCGAGGTGTCCGAGGTGTCTGAGCCGGGGGAGCCGCAGCGCGGCGGCCGCCGCCGTACCCGGCTGTACGCGCTGACGGACGGCCGGACCGCCGCACCGCACACGGTGCTCACCATGGACACCACGATCACGGCGGCCGTCGGCCCCGACGCCCGAGGGGGCCTGCCCACCGAATGGCAGGCCGTCCTCGCCATGTGCGCCGCGCCGAGCGGGCTGGCGGTCGCCGAGATCGCTGCGCGGATGGGGATCCGGCTCACGCCGATGACGCTGCTGCTCGGCGAACTCGCGGACCGCGGGCTGATCCACCACCAGCCGCCCTTGCAGGGGGCGGAGACCACCAACGTTCACATGCTCATGAGAATCAGGGACAACCTTGCCCGGATATGATGGATATGACCCGTCTGTCGCCCCTGCCGGACAGGTGTCGCCTGTGAAAATCCTCGTAGCGGGAGGCTTCGGCGTCGGCAAGACGACCCTGGTCGAGACGATCTCCGAGATCGAGCCGCTGCGCACGGAGGAGCGGCTGACCGCGGCCGGAGTGGGCGTGGACGACCTCGACGGCATCGAGTCCAAAGCGGTGACCACCGTGGCGATGGACTTCGGCCGGCTCACCCTCACCGAAGCGGGGGTCGTCCTCTACCTCTTCGGCACTCCGGGCCAGGAGCGTTTCTGGTTCATGTGGGACGACCTGCTGGCCGGCGCCCTCGGCGCGCTCGTCCTGGTCGACACGCGGCGCCTGGACCGCAGTTTCCCGGCCATCGACTTCTTCGAGAGCCGCGGGCTGCCGTTCGTGGTCGGCGCGAACTGCTTCCACGGCGAACAGCAGTACAGCGCCGAGGAGATCGCCGCCGCGCTGCACCTGCGCGATCCGGACACGCCCGTCCTCCTGCTCGACGCGCGCGCCCGTACCGACGTCCGCGATGCGCTCCTCGCCCTCCTCGACCTGCTGATCAGTTCGGCGGACGCGGCGTAGACAGGCGGCGCCGAAGCGTACGGGTTCCTCAGGAATCACCGTCACCGGCGGGCTGGGGCGGTGCGGCGGCCGCTGTGCCGGCTGCCGGAGGTGCGGATGCGGCGACCGGGGCTGCGGCGAGTTCGGCGAGGAGTGCCTCGGCGAGACCCTCGCGGCGTATCCGCTGGTCGACGTAGAGCATGGCGCTCGCGAGCTGGCCGAACCCGATCTGGAAGATCTGGCCGGCAGCGCCGCCGAAGAGCATGAGGAGGAAGGCGAACACGAGGGCGGCGATGGCCCCCGCCGACGGGGTGCCGCCCTCGGGTATCGCCTGAAGGGCGGGCATCATCGCGAAGGTGCCGATGAGGTTGAACGGCAGCTGGATCGCATACGCGATCGCCCCCGCCAGCATGACGGCGACCACGGTGTAGCCGAAGATCCGCCACCAGTCGCCCCGGACCAGGGCCGCCGAGCGCCGCAGCCCGGTGACCGGACCCGCGCCTTCCAGGACCACGACGGCCGAGGTCAGGCCGAAACGGACGTTGAGCCAGACGGCCAGCGGCATGGCGGCCAGCATCAGCAGCGGCAGGAGGCCGAGCAGCGCGACTGCGCCGTCCCTGGAACCGGCGGAGACCGCCAACGGCACCCACACCGCCAGGACGGCGAACACCGGGGAGGCGGCGATCAGGATGCCGAGGAACAGCGCGCCGGCCACCGCGGGAGCCCGCCGGACCGAGGTCCGCCACAGCGCGCGGAAGGTGGTGGGGCGGCCCATCACGGCTTCCTTGAGGACGGCCGGACAGAGCGCGGCGACGACCGAGATGCCCATCACGCCGATGGCGAAGAGCAGTACGAACACCGCGATGGCGGCGACGACCAGCGGCACGATGTGCTCGGTCGGCGGCTCCTCGCCGAACGGCGGATCGAAGACGGGCTCGAAGTGGTCGTGGACCGCGGCCACGGCGACGCCCACCACGAGGGCCATGGCCGGCAGGACGACGGCCTGCACGGCCAGCACCACACCGGCGAGCGTCTTCCAGTGGGCCCGGATGGTCGCGAACGATCCGCTGATGATCTCCCCGAGGGCCAGCGGGCGCAGGGGTATCACTCCCGGCTGAGGTGCGGCCGGCCGCCAGCCTCCCCACTGGGGGGCGCCGTCCCAACCGCCCCCGTGCGCTCCCGGCCAGCTGTTCTGCGTCATGCACATGCTCCGTATGTCGTCCCCCTGTGGGACGCACAACATATCCCAGCTGGTCAGGGACATGGCAGGCCGACCGCTGCTGCCGTGCCCGCCGACGTTCCTACTGGAACGGCACGTTGACGCAGGCGAGCCGTGCCCCGGCCGTGCCGGCCGTGCCGGTTCCGGTGTGGGTGGCGTGCTCGTGGATCACCACGGAGCGGGCCTGACCGGTCCGGAACCGCCACTCCACGGTGGATGCCGAGGCGCCGTCACCGTGGTGGTCGGTGGTGATGTCGAGCCACACCTCGTTGCGGGGGCCGGCGTAAGCGGGGTTCGTCGAGGGCTGCTCGGGGTCCACGGCGTTCTGGTAGTGCGACCCGGAGTCGTTCGGCTTGCCGCCGCAGGGGTTGCGGTGCACGTGGGCGCCGAACGTCCGGTTGGCCTCCACGCCGTGGATGCGCAGCTCCACGTGGGTGTCGTCGCCGACCCGCTCGGTGACCGTCACCTTGCTGCCGAGCGGTACCGCTTCGGTGTCGAAGGTGACCGCCTGGTGCGCGGGAAGGCTCCCGGCCGCCCGGAAGGTCTCCTCGATCGTCACGTCCTGGCCGGTGACCGCGCTCAGGGGCAGGACGGCAGCCAGGGAGGCGGTGAGCGCCGAAACGAGGAAGGACATCTTCCGCTCCTGTCACCACGGGTGTGCCGGATCGCCGGCGCGACGGCCCGGCGGGCGCTTCCGGGGACCATGTTCGCGCACCCGGCGGCCTGGCGCGGGGCGCCCCGACGGTGTCGTCCTGCCTTTCGTTCGTCTGCGCCACTGCCGGGCCGGCTGCCGGGCGGGCAGGCAGGTGGTGAGCCCCCGTCACCCCTTCGGCCGCCGGGCGGCTCGGCGCGGAACGCCGGGTCAGAGGGCGCGGAGAGGTGCGTGTCGTTCGCTGAGTCGGCGTACGGCCCCGGCGATGCGGGGGTCGGTCGCGGCGCGGAAGGGGGCGACCGGGGTCGCCCCGGCGCCGATGACGATGCCGGTCCGGCCGGTGAGCGTGTGGTCGGTGGCGGCGACGATGGAAGGTCTGGCCGCGACGGAGGCGGGGCCGGAAATCGAGCGTGCGAACTTGCGGCGTACCAGGGGCCACAGGAGGCGCAGGGCGGGGGCGACGATCTTCGGGTCGGTCATGGTGCCGTTGGTCATGTCGGTGGCGGCGCCTCCCGGGTCGGCGGCGAAGACGGACACGCCGGTACCTTCCAGCCGCGCGGCCAGGTCCAGGGTGTAGGCGAGGTTGGCCAGTTTGGCGCGGCCGTACCAGTGGAAGCCGTAGTAGCCGCCGGGCGGCTCGACGTCGTCGAACACCCGCTTGGCGACCCCGACCGCGGCCGAGGTGACGTTCACGATCCTGCTCGGTGCGGCGGCCGTCAGGGTGGGCAGCAGCAGTTCGGTGAGCAGGTAGGGGGAGAGGTGGTTGACGACGAACGACGCCTCCACGCCGCCCACGTTCTGCCGGTCGGTGAACATCGCGCCGACGTTGTTGACCAGTACGTTCAGCGGTTCGCCCGAGGTGGCGTGGTCGGAGGCGATCCGCTCGGCGAGCGCGCGTACTTCGTCGAGGGCGGCGAGGTCGGCGGCCAGGAACCGGGCCGGGTGCGCAGGGTTCGTCGCGTTGACGCGGCCGACCGCCCGGGTGCCCAGGTCCGGGTTGCGTCCGACAACGGTGACCGCGTAGCCGGCGGCGGCCAGCCCGAGCGCCGTCTCCAGGCCGATGCCGGCGGTTCCGGCCGTGATCACGGCGGTCTTCTTCATGGCTCGTCCACTCCAGACGGTATGCGGATAGGTCATCCGGTTCATTGCGACCGTAGCACATGCGGATGATGTATCCGGTTGAAGTCCGGGCCATGATGGTCCCGACCGATCAACGGCACCCAGGAGGCCTCGGTCGGGGCGACGTGAAGGGACTGCGATGCGACACGCCACGGGCGATCACGCGCCCGCCGCCAGCGGGTACGACGCCGAGCTCCAGCGGCACAACCAGGTGCTGCGCCGGGCGGCCCGCATCCGGCCCCACGACCACGTCCTCGACATCGGCTGCGGCAGCGGGCAGACCACCCGCGAGGCCGCGCGCAGGGCCCGGGCGGGCAGTGCACTCGGGGTCGACGTCTCGGAGCCCGCGGTCAGGCGCGCCCGCGAACTGGCCCGGGCCGAAGGGCTCCGCAACGTCACGTTCGAGCAGGCCGACGCCCAGGCCCACCGCTTCCAGCAGGAGCGGTTCGACCTGGTGATCAGCAGGTTCGGGACGATGTTCTTCGACGATCCCGTCACCGCGTTCGCCAACGTCGGGCAGGCGCTGCGCCCGGCCGGGCGCCTGGTGATGATGGTCTGGCAGTCCCGCGAGCGCAACGCATGGGACGTCGCCATCCGCCGATCCCTCGGAGCGGCCGAAGAGCCGGCAGCCGGTGGCACCGAGGGGCCGGATCCGTTCTCGCTCGGCGATCCGCCGGCCGTCCGGGAGATCCTGCATGCCTCGGGGTTCGCCGACGTCGCGTTCACCGACGTCCACGAACGGGTCTACTACGGTCCGGACGTGGCCGCGGCCCTCGCATGGGTCCGCGGCTTCACGTGCACCAGCGCGATCCTGAAGGGGATGGACCCGGCCGCCGCACGGCGGGCGGTCGAGGACCTGCGCGTGGCGCTCGCCGCGCATCTGGGCGACGACGGCGTCTGGTTCGACTCCCGGGCCTGGATCGTCACCGCGCGCCGCGCCGCGACGGATTGAGGCGTGGCGGGTTCAGGCGTGATGGGCTGCGGCCCTCGTGCCGAGGGCCACGCCGGCGCGGACGGGGGAATCTGCTCGGCCCAGACGGTGGCGACGCAACCGCCGAAGGAGCAGCCGGGACACGAACTCGTCGGCGCGCATCGTCGCGGACGCGGTCGGCAGCCACGTGCCGCGCCGCCGGATCGGCCGGTCCTGCGGCGACTGCTGGTCCAGGCGGGATGCACGGACGTGCGCACCGAGACCGAACTGGTCGCCAGCTCCCTTCCGGATGCGCGGCTCCGCACGGACGCGGCGGGGGCGCGGTACGGCTGGAATCCCGCCGGCTGGGCGTCCTTCCCCGCGGTCGTCGCCCAGCTCGGCGAGGTCATCCGGGAGGTGGGGGCGCAGGGCGTGGGTCCGTCGTCCTCGTCGAGCAGAACCCGGGGCTCGCCTGTTCCGCGGCCCGGGCATGACGGCGACGTACTGGCGCCCTGCGCGGAATTCGCCTCCCGCCCCGACGACGGGCGCCCCCTGCTCGGCGTCGACTGAGCGCCCGCCGGCCACCCACCGGAGGCGCAGGAGGCCGGGCGGAGCTTGCGTGATCGGAGCGTGCGGGTGTGGAACGAACAAGCCGGGGGGAGGTCCGTTCGCTCCACTTCGCGGACCCGTACGGCAACGTGATCGTCGCACCCGCAACCCGCCTTCTGAGGCCGTTCGAGCGACCGGTCGGGTGCGGTGCGCTGCGGCTCAGTCGAGACAGAACTCGTTGCCCTCGATGTCCTGCATCACGAGGCATGACTCGTTGTACTCATCGGCACGCAGGAGTTGCACGCGTGTCGCGCCGAACGCGACCAGTCGTTCACACTCGGCCTCCAGCGCGGCCACGCGCTCCTCACCCACGAGCCCGGTGGCGACCCGCACGTCGAGATGCACCCGATTCTTGACGACCTTGCCCTCGGGAACACGCTGGAAGTACATGCGCGGACCCACACCCGTGGGATCCATGCAGACGAACCCTGCGCCCTGGCGCTCGGCCGGCAGCGAGCGGTCGTAGTCGTCCCAAGTGGCGAACCCCTCCGGCGGCGGCGGTACGACGTACCCCAACACCTCGCACCAGAAGCGGGCGACGCGCTCGGGTTCCGCGCAGTCGAAGGTGATCTGAAGCTTCTTGATCGTTGACATCGGCGCACCATAGCAGGCGGACCCGCTGCCCATCACCGGGTGGTCGTAGGAGTGTTGGACGGTGGGCGACCCAGGGAGCCGGGGACCAGGGGACCCATGAGCGAAGGCACCACCTCAAAGACCCTCGCCGCAGGCGAAAGGGCCCCGCACCGCCGTGGTGGTGGCGGTACGGGGCCCCGGAACGGCGGGCCGGGTCAACGCGGAGTGGCTGCGGTCACCAGGTGCCGGGCAGGGTCTGCCAGCTCAGGAAGCCGTTCTCGAAACCACCGTCGGGGCGGCTCTTGAAGGTGAAGGTCCCCGAGGCACCGCTCGCGTAGTTGTACAGCGAGGAGATGTCGGCCCGGCCGTCCCCGTCGGAGTCGCCCGAGAGCGGCATGCCGGCGTTCGTGCCGTACCAGTTCCCCTCCGGGGTGTCCCAGCTGCGGACCGCGTCGCCGACCGTGCCGTCGGGCTTGGCGAGCAGCGTCGACAGCGAGGCGTGGCCGTCCCCGTGGTCGTACATCAGGGCGGCGTCGGCGCGGCCGTCGCCGTTGTAGTCGCCGGCCGTGAACTTGATCTTCGCGTACTCCCACGCCCCGCCGGCGGGCTGGCTCCACGACTTCACCGGGGCGGCGAGGCCGCCGTTCGGCTGGGAGAGGAAGGTGAAGACCGCGACGCCGCCGGCCGTGTAGCCGTACAGGGCGACGACGTCGTCCCGCTTGTCGCCGTTGAAGTCGCCGACCCGCCACGTGGCGTGGTCGGTCCACCAGTTGCCCGCGGGCGTGCGCCAGCTGGCCGCGGCCGGGTTGAAGAACCCGTCACCCTTCGAGGTCCAGGTGTGCGCCCCCGCTTCGCCGTTGCCGTAGTCGTAGACCATGGCGACGTCCGCCTTGCCGTCGCCGTTGAAGTCGCCCGCGAACGGCTTGGCCCTGGCCCAGTCGAAGGAGCCGGCGCCGGTGCCCGCGGCGGTCGTCACCCCCTTGACCGGGGTGAAGGTGCCGGTGGTGTTGGACAGGAAGCTCCACAGGGAGTCGGAGCCGTCGGCGTAGCCGTAGAGCGCGACGATGTCGGCGCGCCCGTCGCCGTCGACGTCACCGGCCGTCCACTTGGCGCGCTGGTAGGAGAACCCGCCCTTGGTGCTCGTCCAGCGGACCGTGGGCTCCGCGTACCCGCCGCCGGGCAGCGCGTCGAAGACCCACAGGGCGGTGGTGTTGTCGCCGTAGTCGTAGACGGTGGCGAGGTCGCTGCGGCCGTCGCCGTTGAAGTCGCCGGACAGGTCGGTGCGCAGGTGCGCGGTCCGGTCGGCCGGCTGGTGTTCGAGGGTCGCGCCGGTCACGGTGTTGGCGCGGATGTAGCCCTTCTCGAAGTCCTCGCGGACGCCGCCCGCCACCTCGTACTCGTAGGAGGTCGGGTAGCCGAGGGTGCTCTTCTCGGCGCCCATCGCGATCCACCGCCTGCGGATGGAACCGCGGATCGCCGAGGCGCCGTTGCCCTTGCTCCAGTAGATGGATGCGGTGGCCTCGGTGTCCGAGCGGGGTCGGAAGTGGTTGAAGCGGGCGACCGAGCCGTCCCCGACGTTCGTCTCGTCGGTGACCGGGTAGCCGATCCGGCTGGCCGGACCGCCGAGGGAGACGTACGTGGCGTAGATCGAGCCGTGGACGGACCACGCGCCCGTCTCGGCGGACCAGAAGATGCCGCCCTTGCCGCCCGCGGCCGAGTAGAAGGTGGAGAACCGTCCGGTGCCGTCGAAGGTGGGCGTCTCGTCGGAGGTCGGGTAGCCGAGGATGCCCTTCTCGGCGCCCATCGCGAGCCACTTGGCGCGGATGCCGCCCCAGACGATCCACGCGCCGCTGCCGGGGTGCCAGTAGATGGAGCCGTTGTCACTGGTCTGGCCCGGTCCGCGGAGGTTGACGTAGCGGCCCGCCCCGTCGGACGGGACGAGCACGTCGGTGGTCGGGTAGCCGATCGAAGTGCCGCCCTTGGCCAGGTACTTGGCCAGGATCGGACCGCACAGGGTGTGCGTGCCGGTGGCGGAGGAGGTGAAGGCCTGGCACTCCGACCAGGAGGTGCCGCCGAGTACCAGCTGCCTGCCCGCGCCGAAGGCCGAACCCTGGGCCGGGGCCTGCCCCGGGAACTCGGTGATGCGGCCGTTGCCGTCGCGCGACCACAGGTCGGCGAAGCCGTTGCCCTCGAAGTCCCCGTTGCTGGACAGGTGCGCGTAGGCCGCGCCGGTGAAGCCGCTGCCGATGGAGGTCGTACGGACCGCGGGGTCGGCGAAGACCGACAGGTCGGCCACGGTGGCCGCGCCCGGCTCGGTGGTGACGCGGCTCGTGTACTGGTGGATCTTCCCGGTGACCGTGTCGCGGGCCCAGACCTCGGGCAGCCGGTCGCCGTTGAGGTCGCCCGGCGCCATGAGCGTCATGTTCTTCCAGTCGGCGTTGCCGAGCAGGATCGGCTCACCGAAGGCGTCGAGGAAGCCGACGGCCGAGCCGCGGTACAGCCACAGCTGGTCCCCGGTCTTCACCAGCAGGTCGGGCTGGTCGGCGTCGTCCACCTTGCCGTCGCCGTTGTCGTCGTCCACGCTTCCGATCGCGACGGCCTGGTCCGCGTCGGCCCAGTGGTCGTCCACGTCGGGGTTGCCGACCTGGAGCTCGATGCGGTTGGCGTCCGCGCTCTCCAGGTCTCCGTCGCCCTTGTTGGGGTAGACGTAGAGGTTCTTGCGGGAGTTGTCGGGGCTCGGCTGCAGGGCGACGAGGTCCTCGTAGTAGTCCTCGTTCCAGCTGCCGCGGTGCGTCAGCGAGGCGGCGTCGGCGAAGGAGCCCTGGTCGCCGAGTTGGCGGGAGAGGTCGAAGGTGCCGTCGCCCTTGCCCGGGTGCATCCACAGCAGTCCGGAGCCCGGGTCGACGCTCCAGATGTCCACCGTGCCGTCGCCGTTGAGGTCGCCGTGCCTGTCACGGGTGGCCAGGCGCTTGGCGTAGAACAGGTATTCCTTGAGGTTCGACCGGTTGCCCGAAGCGTCGAGGCTGCGCACGAACAGGCGCTGCGGACCGGCCGTGGTCGGCGTGTACTTGACGTCCACCGCGCCGCCGACGGCGGTCGGCGGGATCTTGTTGACCTTCGGGTTGGAGTCGGTCCACCACTCGAAGCCCGTGACGTCCTTGACCCCGTTGGCGCTCAGGGTGAAGGTCCCCTCGGAGCGGGCGAAGCCGGTCTTCGCGGGATCGTCCTCGTTCTCCGGGAACTGCTTCGACGTCACGAGTGGCGTCCGGTCCGGGCGGGTCCGGTCGATGGTGAAGAGGCACTGGCCGGCCCAGGGGCCGGGCGGGCCGACGTTGTCCAGCGTCCGTACGTCCCAGCGGTACGTGCCGTTCAGGTCCTTGGCGGGGATGCGCAGCTGCGCGACGTTGCCGTTGCTGGCCTTGATGACGGACTTGGTCTGGCTGGAGGAGCCGTCCTTCCACCAGTGGAACTCGGCATTGAGGGAGACGTCCCCCTTGTCCTTGTCCTTCACCCGGGCGCGCAGGACGATCTCGTCGGTGGTCCCGATGACACCCCCCGTGCAGGGCACGGAGGGGTCGGTGGAACGGTCAGTGATCTTGTCCGGGGTGGTGTTGAACGTCGTGGAGACGCGGGCGCTGTTCGGGTCGAACTTGCGCCAGGAGACGTCGACGGTGTCCTTGGCGGCCTTCAGGCCGATGGTCCAGGTGCCCCAGTGCTTCTGCGCGGCCGCCGCGACGGCCGACTTCACGTTGAACTCGATCAGGTCGCCGTCGCCGGGGCAGTTGCGCCCCCCGTAGGACTGGCCGCTGGAGTCGACGAGCCGCCTCCAGTCGGGCTGGTCGTTCCAGGTGGTCGACTTGGAGATGGGGCCCGTCTCCCAGGCCTGGACGTCACCGGACTTGCAGCTCCAGGAGCCCGCCGACTTCTGCTTGATGCGCAGGGTCGACTCGATGATCTGCTTGTCCCAGTAGTCCTTCATTCCGACCTGGAAGAAGGTCTTGGCGCAGATCACGGCGCCGCCGTTGGCGGCGTCCTTGGCGCAGCCGACGCGGGCGTCCTTGCTGAGGGTGCCGCCGTTCCAGTAGTTCGTGTTCGGCGAGGACGGGAACGCGTTGTGTTTGTACGCGATCGTCCACGCCGTCTTCCAGGCGTCCCAGGTCGGGTCGATCACGACCGGGTACGTGGTCTCCGGTGCTTTGAGCAGGCCCTGGTCCGGGGTCAGGGTGAGCGTGGAGCCGTTCAGCCGGACTCCGAGGTCGGCCTGCCTGGCACCGGTGGTGACGCCCTCGACCGGCGCCGGAGGAGCCTCGGCGGGGGCGGACCCGGCGGCGGGCGCGGCCGGCGCGGAAGCGGACGCGGAACGCAGCAGGGACTTGGCGGCGGTCGCCGGGGCGGCCGGCGCACCGGCAGCAGCCTCGGCCTTCTGCCCGCCCGCGTCCCACATCTGCGGCTTCGCCGAGCCGAAGACGGTCTGCCCGGCCGGGTCCACGGCACGCAGCTGCCCGTCGGCCTCGGCCCGTACGGTCAGCCCCTCGGCCTTCAGGCCGAACGAGAGGGAGGCCAGGGCCGGGTTGGCGGCGCCCTCGCGGGTCTTGACGACGAGCGCGTGGGAGAAGCTGTCCACGGTCGCGCTCACCCGCAGGTCCACCCCGGGCAGCACCTCGGGGTAGAGCGCGCTGCTGCCGTCGAGCCGGGGCTCGGGCAGCGGCGCCGGCCAGCTCAGGGCCACGTCGCGGCCGTTCTGCGACATCACCGCGAGAGGGGAGTCGCCACCGCCCGAAAACGTCAGGCCGATCGAGGCGGCCTTCGGGGCGAGGCGGCCGTCGTCGCCTTTGTGCAGCGTGGTGTCGACGGGAATGAGCTTTCCGCCCCGGCGTACGCGTACGGGCACCAGGGCGTGCTCCGCCGTTCGTGTTCCGTTCGGATTGGCCCACACCTCGTCCGTCTCCGTGCGCAGGCCGATGATTTCGACCGGCTTTCCGGTCCGCTCGGCCTCGGCGGCCGCCTTCTCGGCTTCGGCGGCGGGCGCGGACAGCCCGGCGGCGGGGCCGGAGTCCGCCGCGGCGGCGAGGGGCGCGGTACCGGTCAGGCCCGCGGCCAGGGCCAGTGTCGTGACCAGTGCCGACGCCCGCAAGCGACGCTGGCCGGTGGCGCGTTGGCGCGCCAGGGGTGGTCTCACGGAGGTTCCTCGTAGTCGATCCGGGCACGTACGGAGGGTTCCTGCGCACGGATGGCTTGATCAGTCCGGGCGAGCTTCTCACGACCTGCGGCGCCTCCGGAAAAATCGGAAGTGGAAATTCCTATTCCACTCGCCTTCTGTCCGACTTTGCCTCGACTTGGTGCGTACTTTGCGGTACGGAATTACTGCGGTTGAGGCGGTCGGAAATGTGGTGCAGCCCTCACTGTTACGGTCTTGGGCCTACGTCCGAATAGTGTGTACATTCGTGCACGCGTGAGCTTTGACGGAACCCAATTTGCGAAATCGAAATTGGTACGCTAGGGACGGAAAGCGCAGACGCGCACTCGGCTGGTCGATACCGGCCCTGTCCGTTGCCCTGTGCGTGACCGGGCTCGCGTCGCCACCGGCGTCCGCAGCCTCCTCGTCCACCCCACCGTCCCTGCAGAAGCTGACCAAGGTGGGCGGCAAGCCGGTCACCGGCAAGCCCGCCCCCACACCCGGCGAGTCCCAGCGCAACAAGTGGACCGCACCGCCCAAGGTGGCCTGGCCCGCGGCCGGTTCGGCCGAGGTCCACGTCCCCGCCGCGGCCCCTGCCCGGGGCTCCGCGCCCGCCGACGGCCGCTCGCGGCTGCTCTCGGCTCCCGCGGCGGGCGGCCCCGCCGCCCCGCCGCCGGGCCCGGCCAAGGCCGGAACGCTTCCGGTACGGATCGCCGCCGCAGACCCGGCGGCGGCCGGCGCGCCCGCAACCCCCGCCGCGCCGCAGCTCCGTGGCGCCGGTGCCCCCCAGGCGCCCGCCGCCCCGGCCGCCGACACCCCTGCCGCCGAGACCCCGGTCAAGGTGAAGGTCGAGCTGCTCGACCGGAGCGCCGCCGAGAAGGCGGGCGTCCCGGGCGGACTCCTGATGGCCGTCAAGCGGACCGACAGCCGTGCCGGCGACGCACCGGTCTCGGTCGAGCTCGACTACAACGCCTTCAAGAACGCGTACGGCGGCAGCTGGGGTTCCCGGCTCCGCTTCACCGCGCTGCCGGCCTGCGCACTGACGACCCCCGAGCGGCCGGAGTGCCGTACGGCCACCCCGGTCACCGCGAAGAACGACGCGAGTACGGGCACGCTCACGGCCACCGTCGCCACCGCCGCGCAGCCCGGCTCCGCCGCCGCGACAGGCGCGTTCGCCACGGGCGGCGGCGGCGCGCGCGCCGGCACGCCCATGATGCTGGCCTCGGCCGCCTCGGCCGCCCCCGCGGTGCTGGCCGCCGCGCCGAGCGCCGACGGCGCCAACGGCACCTTCAAGGCAACCTCGCTGAACCCGTCCGGCTCCTGGCAGGCGGGCGGCTCGGCCGGCGACTTCTCCTGGTCCTACCCGCTCGAAGTGCCGGCCTCGCTCGGCGGCCCGAGCCCGTCGCTGGCGCTCGGGTACTCCAGCGCCCAGATCGACGGCCGCACCTCGGCGTCCTCGCAGCAGACCTCCTGGGTCGGCGACGGCTGGGACCTGGGGTCGAACTTCATCGAGCGCTCGTTCATCCCCTGCAGCCAGGACAAGAAGGAGGGTTCGGGGTTCAACAACCCCAAGGACGACACCGGCGACCTCTGCCACGCCGTCTCCACGGTCACGATGTCCCTCAACGGCGGCTCCACGCAGCTCGTCCGGGACGACAAGACCGGCGCCTGGCGCCCCTCCGACGACGACGGCTCCCGCGTGGAGCTGCTCTCCGGCGCCGACAACGGCGACAAGAAGGGCGAGCACTGGCGGGTCACCACCCCGCAGGGCGTGCAGTTCCACTTCGGCCTGAACAAGGTGCCGGGCTGGAGCGCGGGCAAGCCCGTCACCAACTCGGCGCTGCTCGTGCCGGTCTACGGCAACCACCCGGGCGAGGACTGCTTCAAGGCGGGCGACTTCGCGAACTCGGTCTGCGACGAGGTCTACCGCTGGAACCTCGACTACGTGGTGGACCCCCGCGGCAACGCGATGACCTACTGGTACGAGAAGGAGGTCAACCACTACGGGTCGAACTACAAGATCGCGGGTGGTTCCACCAACCGCGCCTACGACCGCGGCGGCTGGCTCGACCACATCTCCTACGGCCTGCGCAGCGACAACCTCTTCGCCAAGGCCCCGGCCCAGGTGCAGTTCACCGTCGCCGAGCGCTGTCTGAAGACGAAGGACTTCGACTGCGCCGAGGACAAGCTGAAGCCCGAGGTGGACTGGAACATCGCCAAGATGTGGCCCGACACCCCCGGCGACCAGCTGTGCGCGGCCAAGGAGGAGTGCAAGGCACGCTTCACGCCGACCTTCTTCACCCGCAAGCGGCTGACCGAGGTCACCACCGAGGTCTGGAACGGCACCGCCCACCAGCCCGTCGACACCTGGAAGCTCACCCAGGACTTCCCGCAGACCGGTGACGGCACCGACTACCCGCTGTGGCTCGCCGCCGTCCAGCACACCGGCAGGAACGGCAAGGAGATCAGCCTCCCGCCGGTCACCTTCCGCGGCAAGCAGCTGCCCAACCGCGTGGACGGCCTGGACGACGGCAAGCCGCCGTACCTGCGCTACCGCATCGAGGCCATCGACACCGAGACCGGCTCCACGGTCAACGTGCACTACCGCGCGCCGGAGTGCCGGGCGGCGAACCCGCGCGTGATCCCCTCCTCGCACGAGTCGAACACGCTGCGGTGCTACCCGGTCATCAGCGAGATACCGGACCCGAACGACCCCAAGCGCGAGAAGAAGCTCTACGTCACCGACTGGTTCCACAAGCACCTCGTCGACCAGGTGCAGGAGGAGGACCGCAACGGCAACTCCCCGACGCGCGTCACCGAGTACCAGTACCTCGGGACGCCGGCGTGGGCGTACGACGACGAGACCGAGACGATGCGCCCGAACACGCGCACGTGGTCGCAGTGGCGCGGCTACGAGCGCGTACGGACGCTGATCGGCGCGGCACCGGACAAGCGGTCCCTGACCGAGACGCTGTACTTCCGCGGCCTCGACGGCGACCGGGCCGCCCCCTCGGGCGGCAAGCGCTCGGTGAAGGTCAAGGACTCCGAGGGCAAGGAGATCGCCGACCACCGCCTCTTCGCCGGCCAGACCCGCGAGGTCCTGGCCTACAACGGCGAGGGCGGCGCCCTGGAGGCCGCGACCACGTACACCCCGTGGCTGCACGGCCCGACGGCCACCCGCCTGCGCGAGGGCATCGAGCCGCTCCAGGCCTTCGTCCGGGGCACCACCGACGTCTCCTCCCGCACCCTGCTCTCCGACAACCGGGGCTGGCGGCGCAACGCGCAGCAGACGGAACTGGACGAGCAGGGCAAGCCGCTGACCGTCTCGGACCTCGGCGACCTCGCCGACCCGAAGGACGACAGCTGCACCCGCTACGAGTACGAGTCCGACGAGACCCTGTGGATCATCGGCCGCGAGAAGCGGATCGAGACGGTCGGCAAGGCCTGTGACGCCAAGGACGTGAAGCGTCCGGACGACGTCATCTCCGACGCCCGCCTGTCCTACGACGCCGTCGGCAACGTGGTCCGCTCGGAGTCCCTGTCCGGGTACGCGAACGGCAAGCCCCAGTACACGCTGGACGGCTCGCTCACCTTCGACGCCTACGGGCGCCCGAAGACGACGACCGACGTGTTCGGCAAGGTCACCAAGATCGACTACACCCCGGCCGCCGGACAGATCGTCACCAAGGTCGTCACCACCAACCCGCTCGGCCACACCGACACCACCGAGACCGACCTCGGCCGCGGTTCGATCCTGGCCAAGCAGGACACCAACGGCCGCCGCAGCGTCATGCAGTACGACGCGCTCGGCCGCCTCGCCAAGGCCTGGTCCCCGGACCGCGACCCCGTCACCAAGTCCCCGGACGCCGAATTCGCCTACGACGTCCGCCCGGACGCGCCCGTCGTCATCACGACCAAGTCCCTCGTCGACGACGGCAGCTACCGCAGCAGCTACGAGATCTTCGACAGCAGCCTGCGCATCCGCCAGACCCAGCTGGAAGCCCTCGGCGGCGGCCGGGTGATCGCCGACACCTTCTACAACAGCCTCGGCCAGGTCTGGAAGTCCAACGGCGCCTACTACACCGGCGGCACCGCCTCCGGCGAGCAGTGGGCCCCGAAGGACAACGAGGTGTCGTCCTCCACCGTCACCGAGTACGACGGCAGCGGACGGCCCACCGCGCAGATCTCCCGCAAGTTCGGCGAGGAGACCTCCCGGACGACCACCTCGTACGGCGGCGACAGCATCACCGTCGACCCTCCGACCGGTGAGACGCCCACCCAGGCGTTCCTCGACGGCCAGGGCCGCAAGACGGAGCTGCGCTCCTTCCGCTCGGACTCGCCGACCGGCGCGTACGACCGGACCCGCTACGGCTACGACCAGCGCGGCCAGCTGGAGAGCGTCGTCAACGAGGCGGGGGACACCTGGACCTTCCAGTACGACATCCGGGGCCGCCAGACGAAGGTCACCGACCCGGAGAAGGGCACCACCTCCAAGGTCTTCGGCAAGGGCGACCGCCTGGAGTCGGTGACCGACCAGCGCAACAAGACCGTGGCGTTCGCCTACGACGGCCTGGGCCGTGTCACCGAGACCCACGAGGGCTCGCTGGCCGGTGCCAAGCTCAGCGAGATCGTCTACGACACCCTCCCGGGCGCCGTCGGCCTCCCGGTCTCCTCCACCCGCTACGTGGGCGGCAACGCCTACACCCACGCCATCACCGGCTACGACCAGGGGTACCGGCCCACCGGATCCACGGTGACCATCCCCAAGTCGGAGGGCGCGCTCGCCGGCACGTACTCCTTCTCCACCGGCTACCGGCCCAACACCGGCCTGACCGCGTGGACGCAGCAGCCGGCGGTCGGCGGGCTTCCCGCCGAGCGCGTGACCATGGCCTACAACCACTTCGAGCTGCCCACCGTCATGGGTGTGGCCGGCAAGACGTTCGTGGGCAAGGTCGACTACTCGCCGATGGGCGACGTGCTGCGCACGGAGACCGGATCCGCCGGTTCCCAGCTGTTCACCACCAATTTCTACGACGAGCAGACCCGGCGCCTGACGCGCAGCGTCAACGACCGGGAGAAGGCCCCCGGCCGGATCAACGACACGTCGTACGAGTACGACGCCGTCGGCAACATCCTCAAGGTCAAGGACCAGGAGGGCGCGGCCGCCACCGGCACGACGGACACGCAGTGCTTCGCCTACGACTACATGCGCCGCATGAGCGAGGCGTGGACGGCGACCGACGACTGTGCGGCCAAGCCGAACGCCACCGGCCCCGGCTCCGCGCCGAAGGTCGGCGGCCCGGCCCCGTACTGGACGTCGTACTCCTTCGACACGGCGGGCAACCGGACCAAGGAGGTCCAGCACTCCACGAGCGGCGATCTGACCAAGGACGTCATCCGCTCCTACGGGTACGGCACCCCGGGCAAGCCCGCCGCCAACCGCCTCCAGCGGGTCGACACCACCGGCCCCGGCGGCACGCGCAGCGACTCGTTCACCTACGACGACGCCGGCAACACCGAGACCCGCACCGTCCAGGGCAACAGCCAGCGGATGGAGTGGGACGTCGAGGGCCACCTCGCCAAGGTGACCGAGGGCGCGAAGACGACCGAGTTCCTCTACGACGCCAACGGCAACCGCCTCATCAAGCGGGACCCGGCCGGTACGACGCTGTACCTGCCCGGAACCGAGGTCCGGCTCAAGCCGAACGGTGCGACGGAGGCCACGCGCTACTACGCGCACACGGCCGGCCCGACGATGGTGAGGACCGCCAAGGACGGTACGGTCACCACCTCGTACCTGCTCGCCGACAACAACGGCACGGCCACCACGGCCGTCGACGGGGCCACCCAGGCCGTCACGCGCCGCAAGTTCACCCCGTTCGGTGACGCGCGCGGCACCGCCCCGGCGGTGTGGCCCGGCAAGAAGGCCTTCGTCGGCGGCGAGACGGACGAGTCCACCGGGCTGGTCCACCTGGGGGCGCGGGAGTACGACCCGGCCACCGGGCGGTTCCTGTCCGTCGACCCGATCGTCGACTACAACGAGGCCGCGCAGCAGAACCCGTACGCCTACGCCAACAACTCGCCCGTGACGTTCTCGGACCCCTCCGGTCAGGCCATCGCGCCCCCGGTGATGCCGATCAAGGACTTCACGGACGCCGAAGTGGCCTGGGCGAACTGGGCGAACGGCCGCAGCGCCCTCGACGTCGCGCTGGACGTGGCCATCGGCATCCTCAAGGACGCCTCCGGCTACAACGACATCAAGGCCTGCCTCGGCGGCGACTGGGGTGCCTGCGCCGGCCTCGCGTTCGAGGCGGCCCTGCCCTTCGCGGGCAAGGCCAAGCGCATCCTCAAGGCCCTGGACCGCGCCTGGGACGCGTTCAACAGCTGGATGGGCAAGCTGAAGCTCGCCCGGGACATCCTGGCGCGCGTCGAGCGCTACCAGCAGGCCATGGCCAAGTACGCCGAGGACCTGGCCGAATGGAAACGCCAGATCGAGGAAGCGGCCGAACGGGCCAGAAAACTGGAGGAGGAAGCGGCGGCGGCCCGAAGAGCCGCACAGGAACGCGCCGCGGCTGCGGCCCGCAAGGCCGAGGAGGCCAAGGCCACCGCCGCCCGGCAGGCCAGGGAGGCCTCGGCCCGCGCGAAGAAGGCCGACCGGCACGGAAAGTCCTCCAAGTCGGCCGAGCCGAAGAAGGCGTCGAAGGAGGACGGCGGCGACGGGGGAGGCGGCGGCTGCAAGGTCCGCAACAGCTTCACCCCCGGCACCGAGGTCGTGATGGCCGACGGCTCCGCCAAGCCCATCGAGGACGTGGGGATCGGCGAGCAGGTCCTCACGACCGACCCCGAGACCGGGAACACCACCACCGAGCCCGTCTCCGCGCGGATCGTCGGCGAGGGCGAGAAGCACCTGGTCCGCATCACCGTCGACACCGACGGCGACGAGGGCACGGCCACCGACGTCATCACCGCGACCGACGGCCACCCCTTCTGGGTGCCGGAGCAGCGGCGCTGGGTCGACGCCGGCGAGCTGAAGGCCGGCCAGTGGCTCCAGACGTCCTCGGGGACGTGGGTGCAGGTCACCTCCGTGGCGGCGTGGACGCAGGCACAGCGCGTCCACAACCTGACGGTCACCGACACGCACACGTACTACGTGCGCGCGGGCGCGGCCGCCGTCCTGGTCCACAACTGCGGTGCCCTGAAGAACGCCACCGACGACGACCTGCGGGCCGCGGCGCTGAAGGAGATCCCGCCGAAGAACGGCAAGCCGTTCCGGCGCGACATGCACAACACCGAGGCCGGGCGCGCGCTGCAGAAGCACACCGACCCGGTCAAGCGGACCGCTGACCACGTCGCGAAATACCTGCCGTTCCTCAAGGGCGCGAACAGGATCACTGACAAGCGGGCGCTGAACGACGGCGGTGAGGCGCTGCTGGAAGAGATCCTCGGCAGCGCGACCACCACGAGGACCATCGAACCGGCGTCCGCGTTCTACGGTGGGTACCATCTCAACATCATCGAGAAGGCCACCGGGCGCGGTGCGAGATGGAGCCTGCGCGGTGGCGGCCTGCAATTCGAGGGATGGCTATGAGGTCCTTCACCGTCGACGGACGGGAATACGCCGCACTCACCGTGCTCGGAAGCGACGCCTTCGACGCCATGGAAGTGGTGGAGATGACGGACGCCGGGCCGCGCGGGCTCCTGCTGGAGTTCCGCCTGACCGAGGAGTCGGCCACGCTGACCCACCTCGGTGCGGAGGTCGGCATCCCGCTGCTCAGGGCCTCCCTGGAGATCTTCCGGGAGGACTTCCTGGAGCCGAGGCGCGCGGCGGGCCTGCCGCTGCCGCCCTGGTAGCCCGTACGGCCTGAGAGCCCTGGGGAGAGCCCCGCCGGACACCCGTCCGGCGGGGCTCTCCTGTGTTTCCCGCCGCGTTCGCTCAGCGGCCGAGTTCGTGCCGGTCGACGGCTTCGCGCACAGCCCCCACGAAGCCGTTCCAGAAGTGGGCCTGGTTGCCCTCTCCCGCACCGGCGGTCCTCCTGCGGTCGGCCGCGCTGCCGAAGGCGCCGAACATCGCCTCGCGCAGCGCGGTCGAAAGCTCCAGCTGGGCGCCGGCCCCGGTGCGGGTGCGGTTGACGATGTTCGCGGGGTCGTCACCGTCCAGGGAGGCGTCCGTCCCGGAGACGGTCACCGTCACGGCCAGCTCGGGGTCGGTGGCCGAGGGGGTGAACCCGTACTTCTCGAAGGCCCACGCCAGGTTCCGCATCAGCCGCTGGTCGCGACCGCCGACGAGGATCTGTTTGGCCGGCTGGCCGGCCTTCGGAGCGAAGCCGTGCAGGGACACCGCGTACAGGTTGTTGCCGCACACCGCCAGGGCGGCCGGGTCGTCGCAGTGGGTGGAGGTGACGTGCAGCTCCCCGGAGGAGGCCAGCGCCTCGAACATCCAGTAGTCGCGCTGCGGTACGCCGCCCAGGGGCGCGGGCAGGGCGTCTCCCGCCCCGGCGGGCTGGTAGCCGGCGAGCGCGAGGCACAGTTCGCTGGTGCCCGCCTCGATGCCGCCGCCGTGCGGGGCGATCACGGCGGTGCTGCGGACGGGGACGCTCGTGGGGCCGGCGTTGTCGAGGAGCTCGGTCCGAGGGGTGCAGCGGAAGCGGCGCATCCAGTGCACGCCCTCCTGGAAGCTGCCGCTGTTGTAGAGCTCGGAGTTCGAGGCGAACCGGTCACCCGTGGCCGCCGCGGTGGCCGCTGCGGCCGTGCTGCCGTTCCCGGCGAGGTCGTTGAGCAGGGGCATTGCGGCGGCTGCGGCCGCCACGGACGTCAGGACGGTACGCCGACTGGTGGATTTCATACGGAGATCATCTCCGATGCCGCCGGCCGGTGAGCGAGGCGTCCGGACAACGAGAGCGTGAAAGGGGCGAGGTCCCGCACGGGCTGTGCGGTACCTCGCCCCTCGCTGGGCCGGCTGCGTCAGAGGATGACGCTGTAGCTCTGCCAGCCGTCACCGGCGTTGCCCTGACCCGCGTACGCGAGTAGCGAACCCTGGCTGTCGAGCGTCCAGATGTCCCGGTTGCCGTCACCGTTCAGGTCGTTCGGACCATCGCGCTCCGCGGAGCGGTCCGCGTAGGAGCGGTAGACGGCCGTGTTGGAACGGTTGCCGGCCTTGTCCACGGTGGAGGCGTAGACGAGGTGGGGTCCGTAGCCGGGCGGCGCGATGCTCAGGGTCGCACCGGGCGCGATCGAACGCGGTCCGGGCTCGACGTCCGTGGAGTAGAGGATCTCCTTCGCGTCGGTCACCCCGTCGGCACCGAACGTGAAGCTGCCCGGGGTGCGGGCCTTGCCGGTGGTGGCCGGCCAGCCGTTCACCCCGTCAGGGAACTGGGCAGAGCCGATCACCGGAGGCTTCTCGGGCCGTGTGCGGTCGATGGAGAACTTGCACGCTGCCGACCAGCGCCACCCACTCTCCGGCACGCAGCACCCGCACCGGGGTGCCGTGCCGCTTCACGGACCACTTACCGGCGGGCGTGGCCCAGGTGTCGGAGGACTCCGTCCGCGCGGACACCAGCTCGTACGGCTGACCCGTCTCCTTCGCCTTGGCGAGCGCGAAGTCTTCAACCGTGAGACACCCCGTCCGCCCGAATGTCCCGAACGAACCGCTGTATGTGTGCCGTCCGGTCTGACCCGCAAGGTCATTTTCGCGTGTCACTCCGGAACGTTCCGGATGTTCCGGCCTGGGTTCGCGCCGTTACCTTTTCGATCGCGTCCGACCGCCCGGCCAGCCCAGGGAGCAGTGATGCCGACGACTGCCACCACGCTCAGGCAGCAGGAGCGCAGGGTGCTCCATGCCGTCGGCTGCGGCCTGCGGGACGACGAGATCGCCGCCGACCTCGCCATCCCCGAAGCCGCAGTGGCCGGACACCTCGCGCGCATCCTCGCGACGCTCGGGCTGCGCGACCGGGCTGCCGCCATCGTCCACGCCTTCGACAGCGGCCTCGTCGTCCCCGGCAGCGGCCCCCGCACGCGGGAAGCGAGCCCGGCGCCGCGAACCGCCGTGACGCCGACGGGCGGACCGAGAGTACGGATCTCCCTGCTCGGGCCGCTGCAGGCATCGCACGACGGGCGACCCCTGAACCTGGGGCACCTGCGCCAGCAGTCCGTACTGGCCGCGCTCGCGCTCGGCGCGGGACGGACGGTCAGCCGTCAGGAACTGCTCGACGGGGTATGGGGCATGGAGTCGCCCCTCACGAACGTGGTGCCCGTGTACGTCTACCGATTGCGCAAGGCCCTGCGCATCGGGGACGGCCCCGACTCGGTGATCGAGCACGACCGGTGCGGATACCGCCTCGCCCCGGGCGCCGTCGAAGTGGACGTGGCGCGCATGGACAGGCTGCTCACCGAGGTCGGGAGGGCCGACCGGGCGGGCGAGGGGAGCGAGGTGGTCCGCCTGTGTTCCCAAGCCCTGGACCTGTTCTGCGGGGAGCCCCTGGCCGGCCTGCCCGGGCCGCTCGCCGAGGTGGAGCGGCTGCGGCTCACCGAGCGCAGGATCGCCGTCATGCAGCGGAAGGCGCAGTGGCAGCTCAGGCTCGGCCGGCACTTCGAAGCGATCGCCGAGTTGTTCGCCCTGTCCGCGGCGCACCCGCTGAACGAGCCGGTGGCCGCGACGCTGATGCGCGCGCTCCACCGCACCGGCCGACGGACGGACGCCCTGGCCGTGTTCGACCACACCCGCCGCCGTCTGGCCGACGACCTGGGGGTTCCGCCGAGTCGGATGCTCTCGCGGACGTACGAGACGATCCTGCGCGGGGACCACCCGTCAACAGCCGACTGCGCGGCCGCCGACAGGTGGTGAGGAGTCCGCTCCGTGGCTACCAGGGGTACCAGGCGCCGTTGTACCACTGCTCGCTGGCGCCGTCGTTGTGGTGGTCCATGTTGAAGTCTTCGGGGTAGTTCTTGACGTGGTTGTTCGGGTAGGTCCAGATGCCGGCGGACTCGTCGCAGACGTAGTCCCAATGGCAGATGGTCTTGACCGGCACGTTGCCGAAGAACCTGTCGGCACCGGCGAGCGGGGCGCCGACGATACCGCCGAACGGCACGGACCCGCCGTTGGCGCCGGGAGGGCCCTGGCGCTTGGGGTCCGCGATGAGAACGGCGTTGACGTTGTCGAACGTCTGCCAGTTCTCGGTGACCCAGACGTGCACCACGGCGGCGCCCAGGGAGTACCCGGCCATCTTGACGTGCTGGCCCGGACACGCGGCACGCTGGTCACGGACCAGCCGGTTCAGCTCGTTGACGCCCGCCCGGGCGCTGGCGCCGTTGGGGATCTGGGTGGGGTACCCGACGTGCTGCTGGATGTTGCCGTAGAAGCCGTCGTTGTTCCACGAGCTGCCGGTGCCCCCGACGACGATCGTGTAGGTGCCCTCGCACGAAGCCGTCGCTTTGGCCGCGGCCCCCTGCGCGTTGGCCCCCTGTACCGCTGAAAGCCCGACCGTCAGCAGAAACCCGGCTGCCACGGCCGCGATCCTTCTGGCTCGCATTCGATCCTCCCCAAGTAGTCGGCCCACGCGCCCGCCTTCCGATGCGAAGCGCAGTCGGCCGAGGTCACCGGACGAGAGTGGCAGCGGCCGATGACATACCGATGAAACCCGCGGCGGCGCGGCCGATCCATCGGGATTTCATCGGTCCTCCCTACCGTGGCCGCGTTCGGACGAAGGCCTGGACCACAGGGGAAGGACGGCTCGATGGCACGCAGGAGATTCACGGCGAGGCTGCCGATGGCGGTCATGGCCGCGGTGGCGGTGCTGAGCACGATGGCGGCCGCCGTGTCGCCTGCCGCCGGGGCGTCGGCCCTCGCGGCGGCGGCCGCAGGACAGGGACCGGACAAGCCGACGATCCGTTACACCGAGTACGGAATCCCGCACATCACCGCCTCGAACTGGGAGGGGCTGGGAACGGGCTACGGATACGCCGCGGCCAAGGACAACATCTGCACCTTGGCCGACACCTATCTGATGGCCAACGCCCAGAGGTCCCGCTACCTGGGCCCCGATGGCAAGGCGAGCCCCGGCGAGAATCAGAACACCACCACCAACCTCAACAGCGACCTGTACTTCCAGCGGATCAAGGACAACCGCGTGGTGGAGCGGCTGCTCGACCAGCCCGCCCCCAACGGGCCGGAGCCCGAGGTCAAAGAGGCCATCCGCGGCTATGTCCAGGGGTACAACCGGTACCTGGCCGAGACGGGCGTGAACAACATCTCGGATCCGGCCTGCCGCGGTGCGGCCTGGGTGCGGCCGATCACGGAGCTGGACGTCTACCGGCACGCGCACGCCGAGATCATCATGGGCAGCGCCGATCCGCTGCTGGACGGTCAGGTGACCGCCGCGCCCCCGGGGGCCTCGGCCGCCGCCCCGCAGGCACCCTCACCCCAGGAGACCGCCGCGAGGATCCGTGACGCCCTGGCCGTCAGCCGTCAACAGAGCATGGGCAGCAACGCCTTGGCGGTGGGTTCGCAGGGTGTGGGCGGGGGTACCGGCATGCTGCTGGCCAACCCGCACTTCCCGTGGCAGGGCAAGAACCGGATGTGGCAGAGCCAGCTGACGATCCCGGGGAAGATCAACGTCTCCGGGGCCAGCCTGCTCGGATTCCCCGCGGTGAACATCGGGCACAACGAGGACGTCGCCTGGAGCCACACCGTCGCCACGGTGGCCCCGTTCGGGCTGTTCGACGTACAGGTGGATCCCCTCAACCCGACCCACTACCTGGTCGACGGCGCCTGGCAGCAGATGGCCTCGCAGCAGGTCGGCGTCGACGTACTCAACGCTGACGGCTCCATCGGCAAGGTCACCAGGACGCTGTGGTCCACCCGGTACGGCCCGATCGTCACTTCCGTACTGGGCATTCCGCTGCCGTGGGTGGTCAGCGCCCACGCGGTGCGCGACGTGAACATGGACAACCTGCGGGCGCTCAACACCTGGTTCCACCTCGACCAGGCCAAGGACGTCAACGGGGTGGTCGACGCCCTGGAAACCACCCAGGGCGTCCCCTTCTTCAACACCGTCGCCTCCGACCGCAAGGGCAACGCGCTGTACGCGGACATCCAGGCGACGCCGAACATCACCGACGAGCACGCGGAATCGTGCCTCACCCTGACCGGGCGGCTGCTGTTCCACCAGGAGCTGCGGCTGCCGAACGTGCCGCCGGTCTCCGTCTTCGACGGCAAGCGCAGCGCGTGCGACTGGCCCGACGACCCGAACGCGGTCGCGCCGGGACTGCTGGACCCCCACAAGCAGCCGCGCCTGATCCGCAAGGACTTCGCCGGCAACGCCAATGACAGCGCCTGGCTGGCCAATCCCGAGCAGCCGCTGTCCTTCCCCAGGGTGATGGGCGATACGGCGGCGCCCCGCTCGCTGCGTACCCAGGAGCTGATCCTGACCGCGCAGAAGCGGATCGACGGCACGGACGGACTGCCCGGCAGGGGTTTCACACCGGAGAACATGCGGCAGTTGCTCTTCGCCGACAACAGCAGGGCGGCCGACCTGGCCCTCGACGCCACGGTGGCGATGTGCCGGAGCCTTCCCTTCGGGCTCATCGTGGTGGACGGCAACCTGGTCAACGTGAGCGAGGCGTGTCCGATCCTGGCCGCCTGGAGGGACCACGCCTACACGGCGGACAGCCGGGGATCGTGGCTGTTCGAGAACTACTGGGCCTTCCTGCTCGGTGGGCAGGCGATCGAGAAACTGCCGTGGCGGGTGCCCTTCGACCCCAAGGACCCGGTGCACACGCCCAATTCGCTGGACTCCGGAAGTTCCGCCGTCCGCGACGCGTTCGGCCGGGCGGTCCTCGCGCTGCGCAGGGCGGGTGTTCCGCTGAACGCCCCGCTGTCGGACGTCCAGAAGGTCACCCGAAACGGCGAGCAGATCCCGATCCACGGTTCGATCAGCGAGCTGGGCGTGCTGAACGTGGTCACTCCCGGCCTGGTCGACGGAGAGCCGGACATCGTCTTCGGGTCCAGTTTCATCCAGCTGGTGAAGTTCACCGCCGACGGTCCGCCGCAAGCCTGCTCGGTGCTGGCCTACTCCCAGTCGGCCGATCCGAACTCGCCGCACCACGTCGACCAGACCAAGCTGTTCGCGGCGGGCCAGTGGGTGACGGAACGGTTCACCGAGGCGCAGATCGCGGCTTCGCCGGCACTGGAGACCAAGGTCCTTTCCTGAGGCCACTCCTTCAGCAGGGTTCCCACGACAAGGCTCCCGAGGGGGAACAACACCGTGATCACGAAAACGAGTCGCCGGCGCGTGCTGGTGGCATTGATGGCAGCCCTGGTGGCGACGGCCGTGCCGGCAGGTCCGGCGCAGGCCGCCGAACGGACCGCGCCGCCGCCGATGGCGGACGGCTTCGGCCTGACCCAGGTGGACACGCCGACCGGAGGTCCCGGCAACTTCCACCTCACCGTGACCACACCGGAGGTGACGGGCAAGCACCACATCAAAATCATCCTGCCGAGCGGCTACTACGACGACCCGGCCAGGCGCTATCCGGTGCTGTACTTCCTGCACGGTTCGCCCGACGACCCGATCCGGCAGGACTATCCGGCGCTGACCGCCTTGGACCAGATGATCACAGTCATACCGGACGGGGGCGCTCGGGGCTGGTACGCCAACTGGCTCGACCAGAAGACCCGGGCCGGTGCCCAGAACTGGGAGAACTTCCACCTCGAGCAGGTGATTCCGTTCATCGACGCGAACCTGCGGACCATCCCCACCAAGAAGGCCAGGGCCGTCGCAGGCGTCTCCATGGGCGGGTTCGGGGCCCTGCACTACGCCCAGGTCCGTCCCGACCTGTTCAGCCAGACCGCCTCCCTGTCGGGGGACATCGATCTGTCGGCCCGCTCCATGGACCTGCGGCTCGCGGTCGTCGCATCCCTCATCGACGCGCAGGGGGCGATCTGCGGTCCGTACTCCGGTGTCTGCGGCATCCCCGATTCCCCCTACAAGCCCGGCGTGGACAGCGACGCCCTGTTCGGCTCGCCCTACCCGGTGTTCAACGTCGACTGGCGGTGGAACGAGGTCGACCCGTCACAGCACATGGACAAGATCAAGGCCGGCGGAGTCGGGGTCTCCATCTACGTGGGCAACGGGGGCGGCTCGCCCACCAACCTGGAGTTCTGGCTCGAAAGCGCGTCCCAGCACGTCAAGGAAGGCATGGACGCCGTGGGCATGTCGTACCACTACGTCGACTACGGCGACGGCTCCGGCTGGGGCGACCAGTGCAACGGCGGCCACAACGCCGGCTGCTGGGAACAGGACCTCCGGGACCTGATCCCCAGGCTGGAGAGGTCCTTCGCCTCCTGATGCCCCGCCGGGATCAGCCGGTGCAGGTGATGGAGAAGGGCACCGGGTCGGATGTGGCGCGGATGGGGCTCTGGAGTTCAACGGCCATCCCGGTCCTCAGGGTGCCGGCCTTCGCGTAGGTCGTCAGGCGCACCGTGTCGCGTCCCGTGGGGGTGGCCTTGTCCCCGACCGACATGGTGCGCCAGTGCGGATCCACGACCGAGCCGTCGCCGGACACCCAGCGGAAGGAGATCAGGGTCGGCTCGGACGCGGTGAAGGTCGCGGTGAACGCCGGGGCCTGGTTGGCGGGGACCGGGCAGCGGCCGGTGTAGGCCGTGTTCGCGCCCGCCACCGACATGCGCACTCCCGAACCGGGCGCGCGGTCCTCGTCGTGGCCGGTGAGGGCGTAGGCCAGCCCTGCGGCGCCCAGTACGCAGGCGGCCGCGCCGGCCGCGACGAGGGCCGCCGTACGTCTCTTGCGGGGCGGGGCGGCGTGGACGCGCGCGGTGGCGGACGCCGGGGCGGGAACGGGCGCCTCCGCGGCGGCGGGTTCCGCGGCATTCCGCACGACGCGGGCGGCGGCCGTGGTGGCGTCCGGTTCCCGGGCGATGCCCCGCAGGGCTTCGGCGACCCGGGCGGCGGGGGTCCGCTCGGCGGGCTCCTTGCGGAGCAACCCGGCGATCACCGGGGCGAGCGGGCCGGCCCGGGTCGGCACCGGCGGCTCCCCGTCCACGACGGCCCGCAGCGTGCTCAGCGCGGTGTCCTGCCGGAACGGGGAGATTCCCTCCACGGCCGCGTACAGCGTCACGCCGAGCGACCACAGGTCCGACGCGGGGCCCGAGGGGCGGCCCAGCGCCCGCTCCGGCGGCAAGTACTCGGGGGAGCCGACCACTTCGCCGGCCATGGTCAGGGCGGTACTGCCCTCGACCATCGCGATGCCGAAGTCGCCGAGCACCACCCGCCCGTCCTCGGCGAGCAGCACGTTCGCCGGCTTCACGTCCCGGTGCTCCACCCCGACGGCATGGGCGGCACGCAGCGCGCTCAGCACCTCGGCGCCGATGTGCGCGGTGTACTGCGGGCTGAGCGGCCCCCCGGCGCGGAGCAGATCGGCCAACGAGGGTCCGCGGACCAGTTCCATCACGATCCAGGGCCGGCCGTCGTCCATGACCACGTCGTGGACCGTCACCACATTGCGGTCGGGTATCCGCGCCGCCGCCCACGCCTCCCGCTCCAACCGGCTGTACATCCGCGTGATGTCGCCGGCCTGCAGACCGGCCGGGGCCCGTACCTCCTTGACGGCGACCTCGCGGTCCAGTGTCTCGTCGCGGGCCCGCCACACGGTGCCCATCCCGCCCTCGCCGAGGCGGGACAGCAGCCGGTAGCGGCCCGCGATCAGCCGTTCGCCGCCCGGTGCACCCGGCGCGGCCGCGAGCGCGGCCTCTGTCACGGTCTCGGTTTCCTCGTTGTACATGGGGGCGGTTCTTCCTCTCAAAGCCGTCCGACGTGAGCATCACGTACCGGCCGGGTCCCGAGTTCACCCGGGCGCGAGAAAATCTTCGGACCCCGGCCCATCGCCAGACCCCGGCACGCTGCGGGTCACCATCACCGGCGGCGGCCGGGTGGGCCTCGCTTTCGTCCTGGCGCTGGACGAGAACCTCCTCCTCAGCCCCGCCTGCTCCGCCGGGAAGATCTCCGCGCTGCTGCGGACGTGGCCCTCCGCCCCCTGAGCGCCGACGCGCCCTCAGCGCAGTACGGCTGCCAGCAGGTCGGTGCCCAGCGCCGTCAGATCGGGCAGACTGAGGGTGTAGCGGACGTAACGGCCGTGTCGCCGGGCTGTGAGCAGGCCCGCGCCGCGCAGGACGGCGAGGTGGCGGGAGACCTCCGGGGGCGAAAGCTCCCAGGTGTGGGCCAGCTCCCCGTTGGTGTGCGGGCCGCGGGCCAGCGTACGCAGCAGCCGCAGCCGTACCGGATGTGCCAGCGCCTCCAGCCGCAGCGTGACCGTCTCCAGCGATACGGGCTCCGCCGGACCCGGCTCGGCCACGGGGTACTGCACCACCGGCTGCCACCCGGGCGCATGGACCACCACCAGGTGCGGGCTGCCGAAGACGCTGGGAATGAAGGTGACCCCGGTGCCGTGGGCGGCGGTCGCCTTGTCCTGCAACTTGTCCACGACGATGCACCGGCCGTCCGGTGCCAGGGTGACGGCGCCGGAGACCGAGGCGAGTGCCGCGGCGACGCCCTGGTGCTTCAACAGGTCGTTCTTCAGGCGCAGATCCGTGGCCAGCCGTACGGCGGCGTCCGTCCAGGCCTCATCGAAGAAGGCCCCGGCACACTGTTCGAGGGTGCGCCGCACCCGCGCCCGTACGGCGGCCGGGTCCGCCAGCAGCCGTTCGGCGAAGGCCTCTTGTCGCGCACCGCGCGCCTGGGCCAGGTCCAGGGCCCGCTCGCGCGCACGGGCATCGGTGAGCGGCGACGGCGCGGCGAGGCGGACCCGGTTGCCGCCGCACGTGGTGACGAGGGCGGCGGTCACATACGTTTCGTCGTCGATCCGGTCCACGTCGTCCAACTCCTCGGCGAGGGTCGGCCGGGGCCGGGCGGGGAGCAGGAAGTCGGCTTGTGAGGAACGCCAGAGGAACTCCGCCTCCCGCAAGCGCTCGGCCAGCTCCGGCTTCAGCCCGGCCCAGACGTCCGCGGCCCACCCGGCGAGCTGCTGGTGGTGCCCGGGCTCGGCGAGCACGTGCAGCATCGCGGTCAGCTCGGCCAGCGGGGAGGCGGCGAACCGCAGCCGCTCGGACGGCAGCCCGCCGATGTCGATCCTCAACGTCATCCCCTCAGCATCGCCGACCCGGGGGGCGCCGACGGCGTCGGTTGACGGTGTCCGTCAACCGACGCGGCCGGCCCGGCTGCCGAACGCACGGTTGGCGCCATGGCAAACCTCACCAAGATCCGGCCCCGCGCCCTCCTCCACGCCTCCGGCGGTCCCCGCTACGCCGTCGCCCTGGCCGTGGACGCGCTCGGCACCGGCATGCTGCGACCATTCCTGCTGCTCTACGGGGTGACGGTGCTGAGGCTGTCCGCACCGGTCACCGGCATCGCCATGACGGGCGGCGTGGTCGTGGGCCTGGTGTGCATGCCCGCGGTGGGCCGCTGGCTGGACCGTGGTGCCCGCAGCTCGGTCGTGGCGGCGTCGATGCTGGTACGGGTGCTGGGCGTGGCACTGCTGCTGGCCACCCCGGCGGGGCGGGCCTGGCCGTTCGCGGCGGCGGCGCTCTTCCTCGGCCTCGGGAACCAGGCCTGGCCGGCCGCCCACGCAGCCCTCGTGGTTACGGTCTCCCACGGCCGGCAACGCGACACCGCGCTCGCGGCGGCCCGCGCCCTGCGCAACGCCGGCCTCGGCGTGGGCGCGCTGCTCGCCACCGCGTGCCTGGCGGGCGGCGCCATGGCCCTTCAGGTGCTGGCAGCCGTCACCGGGCTCGCCTACCTCACGGCGGCGGCGCTGGCCTGGTCGGTCCGCCTCCGCGCGGATCCGTCCGCCCCCCGCGCCGGCGCCGCCGCCGGCGAACCCGCTCCCCGGATGCGCGCGCTGCTGGCCGCCAACGTGGTCTACGTCTTCTGCCTCAACGTCCCCGAGATCGCCCTGCCGCTGGTCCTGGTGACGCAGATGCACGCATCCCCGGTGTGGTCGGCAGTCGTCTTCGTGGCGAACACGGTGCTGGTGGTCACGCTGCAGGTTCCGGTCACCGTCCTGATGTCCCGCTTCTCCCGGCGGACCGTACTGGCCCTCGCCGGCGTGGTCCTCACCGCGTCCTACCTCGGCTTCCTCGCGGCGACCTCACTGGGACCCGGGTGGGGCGCCCCGGCCGTCGCCGCGGTGTCCGTGCTCTGCACGGTCGGCGAGATCATCTACGCGGGCAGCGCCACGGCGCTCGTCACCGCCCTCGCCCCGCCCCACGTCCTGGGGCGCACGCTCGCCCGCTTCGAGCTCTCCACGGGTTTCGGCCTCGCCGTCTCCCCGGCGGCCCTCACCGCCCTCGCCCCCTACGGTCCGGCCGCCCTGTGGGGCACCCTCGGCGCGGCCACCCTCCTCTCCGCCTCCGCCGTCGCCCCGGCGAAAGTCTCCCTGAGACCCGGCCGCGGGCGGCGGCAGCCGCCCGCCGAGTGGCCCCCGGTCAGAGGCTGGTGAGGAGGTCCGCCAGCGGGGCCGGTACCCGTGCGGGGTCGAGGGCCTCCACCAGCAGACGGCCGTAGCGGATCTTGCGGCCCTTCTTCGTGCCGAGGAAGCGCCGCAGCTGCTGCTGCCGGGGCCGACCGTCCTGTGCGGGCTGCCGCAGGAACGTCTGCCATGGACGCAGGTCGCCCTCGACCCGGATGATCTCCTCGACGGTCCCCGTGCCGAGCGCGCGGATGAGCTCGTCCTCCAGGTCCGCCGCGCACACGAAGAACTCCGCCCCGTTCGCCCCGGCCCGCTTCAAGCCGCGTTCGTAGTACGGCTCTTCCCTCTCGTCGCACAGTCCCGTCAGGCGCAGGCCGAGTCCCGGCGGCCCGAGAAGGCCGGCGTAGCGGCCGACGTTCATCGCGCCGCCCATCGACACGACGCACACCCCCTCGGCAGCCAGGTCCCGGCCACGCCGTGCCGCGAGCACCTCGACGGCCGCCAGATCACTCAGCCCTTCCAGCAGCACCGCGGTCCGCAGCCCCAGCCGTACTGCCAGGTCCCCCGCCGGTCCGCCGGGCCCACCCGCCGCCCAGCGACCGACCGCGTCCCGGAACGCCCACATGTCCACCATGGAGGGAGTCTGCACTCCCGGAGAGCGCCGCGGCTCGGAATTACGGACCGGGGCGCCCGAGAGGCCGGAGCGCCGGCCCGAGGCCCAGGTACAGGGCAGGCGCCCGGCCTCGGACGCCCCCCACCACGGTTGGACGTCTTCGGCGAGCGCCGACGTGACGGCGCGGTACCGGCGTGCGGAACGGATCTCCGGCGGGGAGTATGAGGACTGTGCAGGACAGACGGAGCGCTGCCGGGGAGTCCTACGGGGAGTCCCGCTACGGTGCTCCGATCGGTTCCGGTGGGCCGACCGGAAGCCCGCCGGGGGAGTCCGGCCGCCGGGGCGGGGCGCCGAAGCAGGCCATGGCCCTCGCGGCCATGCTCTTCGCGGTGGCGATGGTCTTCGTCGACCAGACGATCGTCAGCATCGCCGCCCCCAGCATCGTCGAGGAACTCGGCCTCTCCTCCTCCGGCTTGCAACGCATGGTCAACGCGTACCTGCTCGCGCTCGCCGCGTTCTTCGCGCTCGGCGGCCGCCTCGCCGACGTCCTCGGGCACCGCCGGATGGTCGTGGCGGGCACCCTCGTGTTCGTCGTCTCCTCCGTGCTGTGCGGCTCGGTGCCGTCCGGCGGCTTCGCCCAGAGCTGGCTCGTCATCTTCCGGGCCACCCAGGGCGTGGGCGCGGCACTGGTGTTCCCCGCCGCCATCGCCGTGGTCGTCGGCGTCGTCCCCGTGGGCAGACGGGGCCGGGTGCTGGCCCTGTTCTTCGCACTCGCCGGCGCGCTCACCGCCATCGGACCGCTGCTCGGCGGCTGGCTGACCTCCTGGACCTGGCGGGCCGTCTTCTGGATCAACGTCCCCGTGGCCCTCGTCGCGCTCGTCCTGACCGCCCGGGCCCACATCCCCGACGCCCGGCGGCGCGAGCGCCTCGACGTGCCGGGTGCCGTACTCGTCGCCACCGGCATGGCGCTGAACGTCTTCGGGATCCAGCAGGCGGCGACCTGGGGCTGGAGCAGCCTCGCCACCTGGGCGTGCGTCATCGGCGGGCTCCTCGTCCTCGTGTTCTTCTGCTGGTACGAACTGCGCACCGACGAGCCGCTCATCAAGCTGCGCGTCTTCCGCGACCGGGCGTTCACGGCCGACGCCCTGGTGCTCTTCTTCTCGGTGCTGGCGTTCATCCCCGTGCTGTTCTTCGCGTCGGTGTACGCGCAGATCTCGCTCAGCTCGTCGCCCCACCAGGCCGCGCTCTACGTGCTGTACTTCTTCGTCGGCTACGGCCTCTCGGCCCAGTGGGGCGGCAGGATCCTCGACAAACACGGCGCCCGGCCCACGATGCAGCTCGGCACGGCGCTCGCCTGCACGGGATTCGCCCTGTGGGCGTGGAAACTGACGGACCTGTCTCCGCACGACCAGTGGCCCTACGCCTGCCTCGCCGGAGTCGGCATGGGCCTCGTGCTCTCCCCGGCCTCCACCGACGCCGTCAACCGGGCGATCGACGCCTCGTACGGCGAGGTCACCGGTATCACCCAGACCGTGCGCAACTACGCGGGAGCCGTCGGTATGGCGGTGTTCGGCACGCTCCTCACCCATGCCGACACCAGCCGGATCGCGCAGACGCTGGCCGCGAAGGGCGTGCCGGAGGAGGAGGTCCGGGGTGCGGCCCACGACATCGCGGAAGCGGTCATCGGCCACCCGGACGACCGCACGCCCACCGACGGCGGACCGACCGCCACGCTGATGCGGAGCTCCTTCCAGGCGATCCACCTGGACTTCGCCGAGGCCAACCAGTGGGTGTTCTACGGGATGGCCATCGCGCTGGGGCTGGCATGTCTGTGCACCTTCCTGCACCCGGGTACGCGAGTGACGGGCGAGGTCACGGAGACGGAACGGACCACACAGGAGCGGATGCCCCCCTGAACCCCGTGCGCTCGCGGCGTCAACGCCCGCCGCGGTACGCACGCCGCGTGGAGAAGGCGATGTACGCCCCGAAGCAGATGACCCACACCACGCTGGGCCACGCGGCGATCCGCTCGAACAAGCCCTGGACGTACGGGTCCGGTCTGAGCGCGGTGAGCGTGGCCGAGGCGATGGACGTGACTCCGCACAGGATGCCCGTCGTCCCCCAGTACGGCCGGTGCGCCTGCCTCAGCATGCCTCCCAGCAGCAGTACGCCCACCGCCCCGCAGAAGAAGCACGTTCCGGCGGACAGCAGGTGTACGGCCGGGCGGAGGTTGTAGGGATTGAAGCCGGTCGACACGAGTCCCACTCCGCTGACGGCCAGAACGCCGAACGCCAGGCTCCTGAGGCGGTCCGCCGGGAGGACCACCGCCGCGTTGAGCAGCGCGCCCAGGATGAGGCATACCCCTCCGACGATCCAGGCGATGTCGGCGGCTTCGTGCCAGGGGGAGCAGAACCGGAACCCCCGACACGGCCGCACCGGGTGTCGCCGAGCGCGGAGATGATGTGCTCCACCAGGTTCCGACTCGAAGCACGGGGCAGGACGATGGCGTTGTTCACCACGAAGATCTGGACCAACGAGGCCCAGAGGAGGCCCCCGGCGGCGAGACTCCTCGAAGCCGTGAAGGTGAGTTCGCGCATGCCGCCACTTGCTGTCGGGCGAGTCGTTGACCGTTGAAGCCGATCCAGTATGTCCCGCCGCGGGCTGCCGCAGGCTGATCCCTGCCCGGCGAGTCCCGCCATGTCGCCGCCGGACCCGCCCGCCACTTCGTAGGACAGGCGCTTCGCGGTGGCGGCGAATAGAGTGGAGGTGTACGTCCTGCGCTCACCCCGGGCTGTGTGGGCCGCCCGTTTTGCCGGGCGGGACCAGCCCACAGGGTTCCGGCGTGTCGTCGGCGCCCCCGGGCGGGCGACACGGATTCCGCACGTGGGCCGCGCGCCCGGTGTACCGCCCGGTGCCGGACCACCCGTCCGGGAGGCTGACCATGACCCGCCATTTCCGGCGGCGGGCGCTCGCCCCGCTCGTACTGCTGTCCACACCCGCGCTGGTGTTGCTGGCGGTCGTTCCCGCAGCAGCCCAGCGGCCGGCGCAGGCCGCCGCGGCGCTGCCGTCGATCTGCCACGGCCTGACACAGGGCCAGGACCCGTACCACCGGGGGTGCCGGGAGGGCTATCTCCAGGGTTCCAGCTCCGGCAACCGTGACGGCAAGCCGCCCCTCTGCCGCAAGACCCTTCCGCCGCTGGTCCCGCCCAACCCCTCCCCCTTCGTACAGGGGAAGGCCGAGGGCTACACGTACGGCTACAACCAGGCGTACGCCAAGTCCGCGGCCGCCAACAAGGCTGCGTGCGATGCGATGAACAAGCCGCAGCCGCCCAAGCCGCAGCAGCAGACCCAGGAGAGCATGGCGGCCGCCGGGCAGGCCGCAGGCGAGACCTGGGGGCGCGACGAGGGCAAGGCATGCGTGACCGCACGCACCCACGCCCGCCTGATCCCGCAGAAACAGCCCGACCCGCTGATCCTCGCCTTCCAGAACGGCTACGCGGTCGGCTACGACACCGCGTACGACGAGGCGTTCCGCCAGAACTGCCTCAACAAGTAGCGCCTCAGGCTCAGTAGGTGACGGTGATCCGGCGCGACCGGCCGTCCACCCGGATGCGGCCTCCGACGGGGATCACGAGTTGTGGATCGGTGTGGCCGAGGTCGACGTCGAACACCGCCATGGTGTCGGGGGCGTACCGCCGGAGGGCTCGGAGCACGGCCTCGCGCTGTTGCCGGCGGTAGCGGGCCCTCTCCGGGGGGCCGAGCGGATTCTCGAACGACCAGGCCTTGGCCCGGCCCATCAGGAGGGCGGGGAACTGCTGGAGCAGGCCGCGTTCGCCCATGTTCCGCAGGATCCGGTAGACCTCTTCGGCGTTCGGCATTTCTTCGGAGGTCTCCAGGAAGAGCACGTCGCCGGTGTAGGCGTCGGCCGGCAGTACGGCGCGGTCGGCCATCAGCAGCCAGGAGATGATCTCCAGGTTGCCGCCCCAGCCGATGCCTTCCACCACGTGGTCACCGTTGTGCCAGATCCACCCGCCGGCGGGCTCCATCTCGGGTTCGGACTCGAACGTACGCGGGTCCTCCCAAGGCCGGTTGACGTCCCCGAAGGCGACGGCCGGGGTGAGTTCGTACGCTCCTGAGGTGAACAGCGCCGCTCTGAGGGAATCCGCGGTCAGCGGGTGGAGGGCGCCGGGGCGGCCGAGCTCGACCATCACCGAGCCGCCGTGGTATCCGACGATGCCGGCGTTCCGCAGGAACAGCAGCAGGTTGGTGTTGTCGCTGTAGCCGAAGAACGGCTTGGGATTGGCTCGGAGCAGGCTGCGGTCGAGATGGGGCAGGACGGTGATCTGGTCGTCGCCGCCGATGCTGGCGAACACGGCTTTGACGTCGGGATCCGCGAAGGCCGCGTGGATGTCCGCGGCCCGCGCCTCGGGCGAAGCGCCCATCGTGCGTGTCGTCGGGTACTCCACCGTCTTCAGCCCGAAGTCGTCCCGGAGCCTGCGCAGCCCCAACTCGTAGGGCAGGGGGAGGAGACCGGGCAGGCCGGACGAGGGGGACAGCACCGCGACCAGGTCGCCGGGGCGGGGCTTCGCGGGGTGGACAGGATCCGTCATCGGAAGATCATAGGAGTCGGCGCGCCGGCGTGCTGGTCTGCATGGCCGGGCTTGCGGGCGGTTGGGGCTCAGCCGCTGCCGTGTCCGGCCGCCACCAGGCCCGATTCGTACGCCGCGATGACCGCCTGGGCCCGGTCGCGGACGCCCAGTTTCGTGAAGATGCCGGTGATGTGGTTCTTGACCGTGGAGACGCTGATCTCCAGGTCTCCGGCGATCTCCGCGTTGTCGAACCCGGTCGCCAGCAGCTGCCAGATCTCCAGCTCGCGCGGCGTGAGGCCGGCCGGGGCCGTCGCCGCCGGGCGCGGCCGGGCGGGGGAGGCCCGTACGTAGGTGGAGATCAGCCGGGTGAGCAGCCGGGGTGCGACGGCGGCCTCTCCGGTGTGGACGGTGTGGACCGCTGCGATGAGCTCCTCCGGGGAGACGTCCTTGGGGAGGAACCCGTACGCGCCGGCGCGCAGTGCGGCGACCACGTATTCGTCCATGTCGAAGGTGCTGAGGGCCAGGACGCGGGATTGCGGCAGCGTCCGGGCCAGCTCCTCGGTGGCCTGGACCCCGTCGAGGACCGGCATCCGGATGTCCATGACGACCACGTCGGGCCGCAGTTCGCGGGCCAGGTCGACGGCCCGGGCGCCGTCCTCGGCCTCGCCCACCACCTCGAACGCCGGGTCGGGCGCAAGGATCAGCGCCAGGCCCCGCCGTACCAGCGGCTGGTCGTCGGCTATGAGCACACGGATCATCCGCGTCGGTCCTCTCGCTGTCCCACCGGGTCGCCCGCCGGGAGCCTGGCCGCCACCCTGAATCCGCCGCCCTCGCACGGGCCGGCCTCCAGGGTGCCGCCTTGCAGCGCGACGCGTTCCCGCATTCCGATCAGACCGTACCCGCTGCTGCGACTGCCGCCGCTGCCGGCGCCGGGCCGCGAGGCCCCCGGCCGGGCGGTCCCCGACCGGGCGACGCCCGGGCCGTCGTCCCGTACCTCCACCTCGACGCCGTCCGGGCCGTAGGCCAGCCGTACGTGGGCCTGCGCGCCGACGGCGTGCTTGCGGGCGTTGGTCAGCGCCTCCTGGACGATGCGGAACACCGTCAGACCGACGGTCGGCGGCAGCGGGCGGGCCGTCCCCCGTACGGTGAACTCGGTGGGCGTACCCGCCAGCCGGGACTCGGTGATGATCCGACCGAGATCCCCCGTCCCGGGCTGCGGCTCCGGCGGGACCTGCTCCGGTTCCTCCCCGGCCCGCAGGACGTCGAGGAGCTGCCGCATCTCCCGCAGCGCCATCCGCCCGGAGTCCTCCAGCGTGACCAGCGCCTCGCGGGCGGTGCCCGGGTCGTGCGCCAGGTTGGCCCGGGCGCCGCCGGCCATCAGCTGCATGGTGGTGATGTGGTGCGCGACGATGTCGTGCAACTCCCGTGCGATCCGACGGCGTTCCTCGGCCACCGCCCGGTCGGCCAGCAGGACGCGCTTGGCCTCCGCCTCCTGCTGCCAGCGCCGCACCACCAGTCCGGTGCCGACGACGAGCACCACCGCGACCGTGTTGCCGAGCAGGCCGGTCAGGACGGACGAGTCACCGTAGCCCCCGCTGATCATCGTGACCGGGACGGTCGCCACGGCGGCCGCCACCGTGACCGCCGTGCTGCGCAGGCGGGTCACGGTGTACAGCGCGACCATGTAGGCGGCGGAGAAGTGCGGACCCTGCGGCGTGGTGACGTTCAGCGCCGCGCCGAGGGCGAGGACGGCGCAGAGCACGGTCACCGGCCAGGCCCGGCGGGCCAGCAGGCAGGGCGCGGCCACGACCACGAGGACCAGAGCCTGCACGGTGAGGGGCCGGCCGTCGTCCGCGGCGCCGAGCGAATAGCCGATCAGGTCGTTCACGGCCGCCCCGATGGCGACGAGCGCGTCATTGCGGGTCCAGTCGAAGACCGGCCCGCGCGCCTCGCCCCGGCCGCTCCCGCCGAAGTCGCCCGCGGTCCCTGTCCCGGCCCTGCCGCCGACGCCGACCCCGGCCCCGCCCCCGTCCGTCTCCTCGGCCCGGTCCTGACTGCGTATCGGCATGCTTGCCGGTCCCCCCTCTGTCACCGGCCCGCCGGATCCGGACCGGTGCGCCGCGGTTCGCGTACGGGATCCATTCTCGCAGCGGCGCGAGAGGCGGCCCTGGGCCCGCAGGCGGAGGACGGACCAGGACTCCGGTCCTGGTCCCGACAGCGCGCCGGACCCCGGGCCCGAGTACGGGTCCTCCCAGGTCACGACGTTTCCCGGCGCGGGCGCTGATGAGCTGGACGACGTCCGGGAAACCCCGGTCGATCGAGTTACGGAGGCCCCTGTGATCCGCGCCCTGACCGGCTTCGCGACCCGAAGTCCCTGGAAGGTCATCGCTCTCTGGGCGGTGCTGGGCATCGCCATGGCCGTCCTCGGCCAGGCATTCGTCTTCCGCGCCACCCAGCCCAGTGCCGGCGCGTTCCTGCCCGCCACCTACGATTCGGCGGCCGCGCTGAAGGTCGCCGAGGAGCACTTCGGCGTCAAACCCGACGCCAATCCGCTCACCGTGCTGGTCGCGCGGGAGGACGGGGCGAAGCTGTCCGAGTCCGACGAGCGCCTGATCGACGCCCAGGCCGCGAAGCTCGCCCGGCGCGAGGTGGCGATGCCCAAGACGAAGGAAACGCCGCCGTTCACGCAGGACCGTTCGCAGGTCCCCCATGTCAGCCCGGCGATGACGGCGCCCGACCGGACCTTCCGGCTGCTGTCGGTCGAACTGACCGGCAATCCCCTGGACCCCGGGATGCAGGACCTCTACCGGGCCTTCCGGGACCACGCCCGGGCCGAGTTCGCCGAGGCCGGCCTGCGGACCGGGTTCACGTCCGGGCTCGCGGACAGCGTGGACACCGCCGACGCCGAGAAGTCCCGTTCGAAGATCGTCGGCATCGCCATGCTCGCGGTGATCGTTCTGCTGCACGTGCTGGTGTTCCGCAGCGTCCTCGCGGCGCTGCTGCCGCTGCTCGTGGTGTCGGTGATCGGCGGTGCGGCCGCCGGCGTGGTGGTCGCGGCCTCCCTGCTCACGGGCGTCCGACTCGATGCCTCCACCCCGCAGTTGATCAACGTGGTGCTGATCGGGATCGGCATCGACTACTTCCTCTTCCTGCTGTTCCGCTTCCGCGAGCAGCTGCGCAACCGGCCCGAGCAGACCGGGCGCGCCGCGGCCGCCGAGGTCGCCGGCCGGGTGGGCACGGCAGTCACCTCAGCGGCGCTGACGATCGTCGCCGCGTTCTCCACCCTCGCGGTCGCCTCCTTCGGCCAGTTCCGGGTGCTCGGCCCGGCGATCGCCGTGTCCGTACTGGTGATGCTGCTGGGCAGTCTCACCCTGATGCCGGCGCTGCTGGCCGTCACCGGTCGGAAGATGTTCTGGCCCTCGCGCGACCTGCGCCGCGAGCCCCCGGAGGGGATGGCCGGGCGGATGGGCCGCCGGGTTGCATCGCGTCCGGCGACCATGGTGCTCGCCACACTGGCACTGCTCGGCGCGCTGGCTGCGGGCCTGGCGGGGATGCACACGGACTACGGGCAGGGCGGCTCGGGGGCCACGAGTACGGCGGCGGCGCGCACAGCGGCCGAGATCTCGCACGCCCTGCCCGCCGGGGTGTCGGACCCGACGACCGTGTTCGTCACGGCCACCGGCGTCGGCGGGCTCGACCCCCAGGCGCTGGGCGGACTGTCCAAGGCGCTCGCAGCGGTCGACGGCGTCGGCCAGGTCGCCCCGGCCGTGCCCAGCGAGGACGGCAGGGCGGCGCGGATCGACCTGTTCCTGACCGCCGATCCGCAGGGGCAGCAGGCACGCGACCTGGTGTCCGGACCGGTCCGGGACGCGGTGGCCGCACACCGGCCCGACGGTACGGAGGCGCACGTGGGCGGCACGGCCGCGATCTTCGCCGACATCTCGTCCGCCGTCTCCGGCGACCTGCGGGTGGTCTTCCCGGTGGCAGCGGGCCTGATCTCGCTGATCCTGATCCTGCTCCTGCGCAGTCTGCTCGCCCCGCTGATCCTGATGATCTCCGTCGGCCTGGGCTTCGCGGGCACCCTCGGCGCCGCGGCGCTCGTTTCCCAGAACCTCCTGGACCGGCCGGGGGTGAACTTCATGCTGCCACTGGTGCTGTTCCTGTTCGTCGTCGCGCTGGGCACCGACTACAACATCCTCATCAGCGACCGGATACGGGAGGAGATGGAGAAGCCCGGTCCGGCCCGGGCGGCCGTCGCCCGGGCGGTACGGCACACCGCTCCGGCGATCGCGACGGCGGGCCTGGTCCTGGCCGCCTCGTTCGGGAGCCTGGCCGTCAACCCGAATCCGGGAACCCAGGAGATCGGCTTCGCGACGGCGCTCGGGATCATGCTGTCGGCGTTCGTCCTGTCGATCGTGCTGGTTCCGGCGCTGGCCGCGCTGCTGGGCCGGTCGATCTGGTGGCCGGTACAGCCGCGGCGCACCGACCACCCCGCCCGGCATGACGGCGGGCAGGGACGGACCGGGCACGCCGGTGACAAGGAGCGGCCCGTCCCGGTGGGCTGACCGGGGGACCACGCGGTCCGACAGGCCGTCGCCGCCCGATCGCGGCGGCGGCCGCCGTGGTCCGTCCGTCAGGTGCGGCTCGGCGCCGGGTCCGACTCCGGCTCCGGCTCCGGCTCGGTCTCGGGGCATCGCGCTTCCGCGCGGCGGGGGAGCAGCAGCGGGGTCGCCAGCAGGAGTACGCCGGCCAGGCCGATGGCCGTGCGCGGGCCGAGCAGGCCGCCGAGCACACCCCAGACGGCGGTCAGGAGCGCGGTCGAGGCCTTGGCCGTCACCGCCCAGGCGGACAGCGTACGGGCGACGCGGTCGGTCGCGGTGAGCCGGAGGCGGCAGGTGGCGTGGACGGGGTTGAAGACCCCGCAACAGAAGATGAGCCCGAGCTCCACGCCCATGACCAGCATCAGTCCTGCGACACCCGGCCCCACGAAGGCCAGGCCGACGGGCCAGAGCGCGCGCAGTGCCCCGGCCGCGACCAGGACCTGGCGCTGTCCGAACCGGGTCACGAGGGGCCGGGCCAGCCGCGAACCGATCAGCCCGCCGATCGAGGGCGCGGCGAAGGCGAGGCCGTACTCCCACGGCGCGAACCCGAGCCGGCCGAGCATCAGCACGGCCAGCAGCGGCTGGACGGCCATCACGAGGCCGTTGAACGAAGCGGTGTTGAAGAACAGCCGACGCAGGACCTCGTCGGCGAGGATGTACCGCCAGCCGTCGAGCAGGTCCCCGGCCCGCATGCGCGCGCCCTCCCGGTGCTCGGGCCGCGGCTCGTCCCCGCCCATGGCGCGGATGCCCAGGGCCGAGAGCAGGTAGCTGACCGCGTCGGCCGCCACCGTCACCACCGGACCGAGGAGTCCGATCGCCGCGCCGCCCAGCGGCGGTCCGATGATCGTCGTCGTCCAGGCCGTGGACTCGAACCGGGCTTGCGCGACGAGCAGGTCCTCGGCCGGCAGCAGCGTCTTCACGTACGCGCCCGAGGCGGTGCGGAAGGTGATGTCGGCCGCCGCGACGACGACCGAGACCAGCAGGAGCTGAAGGAAGGTGAGCACGCCGAGCGCGAACGCGGCGGGGACCGTCAGCAGCGCGGCGAACCGTACGAGGTCCATGGCGATCAGCACCGGCCGCTTGCGGCGGAACTCCACCCACGGGCCGAGCGGCACCGCCGCGGCGGCGCCCACCGCCGCCCCCGCGCAGGAGAGCGCGGCGACCTCGGCCGGTCCCGCGTGCAGCACCTGGACGGCGATCAGCGGGAAGGAGCCGAAGGCCAGCCACGTGCCGAGCGCGCTGGTCCCGTACGCCCCCCAGAGCCACCCGAACCGCCGCCCCAGCCGGTGCCCGCTCCTCACGCCCCACCGCCCCTCACCAAGCCACCCGCACAACCGATCCGTGTCCGGGACCATCAAAGCGAGCACGACGACTGGGAATCAAACAACCGGGGGACCATCGGCCACAACCAATGGTTGTAGCCGTAGGGTGTCGGTATGGACCTCGACTCCGTCCGGACCTTCGTCGCCGTCGCCGACACGGGCCGGTTCCAGGAGGCCGCCGCCGAGCTGGCGGTCACCCAGCAGGCCGCCTCCAAGCGCATCGCCGCGCTGGAGCGCAGCCTCGGAGTACGGCTGTTCACCCGTACTCCGCGCGGCGCCGAGCTCACCATCGACGGGCAGGCCTTCCTGTCCCACGCACGCGAGCTGCTGCGCGTCGCCGAGCGCGCGGTCGCGTCCGTGCACACCGCCCGCCGGCCGCTGCGCGTCGACATCATCGCCTCGCGCGGCGCCGCGTCGGGCCTGATGCGCGGCTTCCACCGCGCGCACCCCGGCATCGACCTCGACGTGCTCATGCTGTTCCAGATCGAGACGGCCCTGGCCGCCATCCGCTCCGGCGAGATCGATGCGTCCTTCCGCGCCGTCGCCGCGCCCGGCCGGCCCCTCCCCGAGGACATCGAGTCCGTCCGGGTCCTCGACGAGCCGCTCCAGCTCCTCACCGGCCCCGCCCACGCGCTGGCGGGCGCCCGGTCGGTGCCCCTCGCCCAGCTCGCCGGGCACCGGATCTGGATGCCCGGCATCGTCCCCGGGACCGAGTGGGCCGCGTACTACGAGGACCTCGTCGCCGAGTTCGGCCTCACCATCGAGGCGACCGGCCCCAACTTCGGCTCCGACGCGCTCCTCGACACCATCGCCGACACCCCGGCCCTGGCCACCTTCATGGGCGGACACACCCGCCTGGTCTGGCCCGCCGGCCACGGCCTGCGCCGCATCCCGGTGACCGACCCGACACCCGTCTACCCGCACTCGCTCCTCTGGCACCGCGACAACCCCCACCCGGCCCTGGCCACGCTCCGCGCCCACCTCGCCGCCACACCCCCGGGGGACCCGGGGGCCTGCGCAACCTGGTCACCGGGCTGGGCGGGACGGGACTGACACGGCCTGGCGTTCCGGGAGGTCCTTGACGAACACGATGCCGTCGCTGTCCGCCAAGTGGGCAGGGTCGAACGGGGCGTAGCCGAACCAGGGGGATACCCGGCGAACGGTCCGCGTGTCACCGAGGGCTGTGGCCAGCCGCGTGGTGTCGACGACGCAGCTGTCGTGGGGGAGCCCGTACAGGATCCCTTCGACGGTGTCCGGCGGCGGCACGTCCACTCCCCGGTGCCGGATCGTGCCGACGGCCGTGGCCACGAAGGCGTACTCCCCGCCGAGCCGGGCGCTCACCAGAGCACCGGCGCTCCACCACTCCACCCGCCCCTGCCACATCTGCATCGAGCTCTTCTCCCTTTGGAGATGGGAGTTCTGGGCGTGGACGAGCGCCGGGCCCCTGGCGGCGACGGCGAGCAGGTTGTGGGCCATCATCAGATCCCGCAGCGCGCACAGCCGCGCCATGCGCGCCGGCGAGCCGTCGGCCATCCAGCGGTGGTAGCGCAGCAGGCCGGTCGCGGTGCGCGCGTACAGGTGCGCCCGGTCCCACTCCTCCCGCGAGGAGGCGGCGAGCAGGTGCGGGGTCTGCGCATCGAGGAGCGCCACCAGATCGTCGGCGAGCAGCCGCAGCCGACCCGCGTCGGCCGACTGGCCCGCGGACCGGGCCGGCTCCATCATCGCGGCGGGATCGGTCCACCGGTCGTCGGAGCCGAGCAAGCGGTCGAGCGTTTCCGCGGTGCAGGGGAGCAGGTCCGCGTCCACCCGGGTCGAGAGGTAGCCGTGGAGCGCGGTGAGGGCCTGCCGCGGGCTCGCGGCCGCCGTGATCTCCAGCGGACCGTCGAGGCCGGCGAAGCGGACCCGCTCGGACTCCGGCCGGCCGTCGTTGTGGGCGCGCATCCAGCGCACGAGCTCGCGGTTGGCCGCGGAGGAGCCCCAACCGTGGCTGAATCCGCGCGCCATGGCCTCGTCGAGGGTCCCCTTCCCCGAGGTGACGTAGTCGTCCACGAAGGCCCGCCATGCAGTCGCTCTCGATCGCGATGGTCCGGTAGCCCTCCTGCTCGACGAGCTGCCGGAAGAGCTCGTTGCGCAGGTCGAGCAGAGAGTCCTCGCCGTGGGTCGGCTCGCCCAGGGCGAGCAGCCGGGGCCGGGCCGGGAGCAGCCCCATGACGGCTGAGGCCTCTACGGCATGGGCGCTTTCCTTGATGTGAGTTGCCATGCCTTCAACGGTATCTTTGAACCTTCGGTTGAAACTTTTCCGCGATATCATCAGCAACATGGGGCGAAACCTTCAAACCGCTGAACGGCTCAGGCCGGTCGACTTGGCGCGCGAGCACGGCCTGTCCACGCAGGCGGTCAGGAATTACGAGGAGGCCGGCGTCCTCCCGGCCGCCGGCCGCACACCCCACGGCTACCGCACCTACACCTCGTTGCACGCGGCGGCCCTGCGCGCGTTTCTCGCCCTCGTGCCCGGCCACGGCCACCGGACGGCGGCCTCGATCATGCGCGCCGCGAACCAGGGCGCGGTCGACGAGGCGTTCCACCTCATCGACGAGAGCCACGCCCAGCTCCTCGACGACCGGCGCACCCTCCAGGCCGTGGAGAGCGCCCTGCGCGACCTGGAGCCGACCGCGGCGCCCGAGCCCGGCGAGATGTTCATCGGACTGCTGGCGGAAGCGCTCGGAATCCGGCCCGCGACGCTGCGCAAATGGGAGCGCGCCGGGCTGGTGCGCCCACGCCGGGACCCTCTGACCGGCTACCGCGTGTACGGCGAGGCCGACGTACGGGACGCCCGGCTCGCCCACCAACTCAGGCGCGGCGGCTACCTGCTGGAGCAGATCGCCCCGCTGATCGCCCAGGTGCGCACGGCCGGGGGCCTGGAACCGCTGGAGGCCGCACTGCGCGAGTGGGGCGCCCGCCTGTCCGCCCGGGGGCGGGCGATGCTGACCGGGGCGGCAGGGCTGGACGCGTACCTCCGCGCACGCGCGAGGGCCGAGCCGCTCCCCGCCGACTGACGGATCCGGTCCGGGCGGCATCTCTCCCCCTGCCCTCGCCTCCGCGGCGGGGTCCGCCCCGGTACGCCGCCGAACCGATGGGTGCGCCGCAGGTCCGGTCCGGACGTCAGTGTCCGGCTACCGACCGGTACGCCACGGGGAAATCGAAGTACGTGTCGGGGTACCTCTCCGGCTTGTACGTGAAGTGCCACCACTCCTCGGGCAGGTTGACGAAGTCTTCGGCGGCCAGGGTGCCCTTCAGGAACTGCCGGTTCGCCCGCTGTGCGCCCTGGATCCGAGGGTCGTCGGTGTGCGCCAGGGTGTCGAAGCAGTCGAACCCCGTGCCCATGTCCACCGAGTCGTCGGGGCGCCTTTCGCCCTGCGGCGCATAGCAGGGGCCGGCGGGCCGCACCGATCCGCCCGTGGTTGCCGGTGGATTCACCTTGACGATCGTCAGATCCACGGTGCTGCCCCGGCTGTGGCCCGACTTCTCCGCGATGTAGCCGTCCGCGAACAGCCGGTCCTTGGCGACGCGCGGGTAGAACTCCTCCTTCATCCGGTCGTCTTCGAGGTCCTTTGCCCATCGAGCGAAGTGGTCGACGGCCCGCTGGGGCCGGTAGCAGTCGTACACCTTCAGCGAGTAGCCCTGCGGCAGCAGCTGCTCCTGAGCCCGGTGAAGGGCCTCGGCGGCCGGCTTGGTGAGGATGCAGAGGGGTTGCCGGTAGCCGTCGATGCGCCGACCGATGAAGTTGATCTTCGTGGCATAGCGCATGTCCTGGATGATCGAGGGATCAACGGAGTGCAAAGCGACGAAGTCCTTCGGCGCCTTCGGCGCCGGCGCGGCGTGGGCGAGAGGGGCGAGGGAGCCTGCGATCAGCACTGCGCCGACGGTGACGAGGAGGGGAGTGCGCTTCTTCATGGCTTCCGTTCCGATTCGAGAACCGTACGTGGTGGGACGAGCGACGGAGTCGGGGAACTGATCGACACGGCCGACTCCGATTTCGTTCCGCCGGCCGTGCGGGATCAGTGCAATATCGCTTCGCCCTCAGCGGAGCCGGAGCCGGAGCCGGAGCCGAGGACGTTGTCGAGGTAGCCCGCGAGTGCGGTACGCAGGGCTTCAGGGGTCATCTTCTGCTCGTCGATCAGGTGTGCCACGAGATCGGCGCGGATGGCGGCCAGCAGTGCGTGGGCGGTGAAGTCCGCGTCGCGGACGCCGGGCACCTCGTCCAGCGCCGCGCGCAGCGTCCCGTGCCACCAGCCGTAGTGCTCGGCCTGGTAGGGGCTGCTGACTCCGGCGTCCTCCGCGGCCGCCATCAGGTTCCGGTTCTCGACCTTGAACCGCAGCGAGGCGTCGAGGAGCTTGAGCACCCGCTCCCGCGGCGAGGATCCGGCCGCCTCCTGTGCCCCCTGCACGGCTTCGTGCAGGGGTTCGAGGCGGGAGGCGATGACGGCGCCGATCAGGCCGGCGCGGTCGCCGAAGCGGCGGAAGAGGGTGCCCTTGCCCACCCCCGCGGCGGCCGCGATGTCGTCCATCGACACGCTGTGGGGGCTGCTGCTCGCGGCGAACAGGGCGTCGGCGGCAGCCAGGACGGCTTTTCGGTTGCGCTGGGCGTCCGCGCGCTCCGGGCGCTGGGCCACAGGTCCTCCTCGGTCTCGGGCCTGTCCGGGCCCCGGGAATCATATGCGGCTGCCGCGTGCCGGAGCGTGGCCGGTGCCGCCGGACGGCGATCCAGACCGTCGGTCCGTTCGGTACGCCCGCGACGATCCGGGGGCGCCACGGACGAGCGGGAGCCGGCCGGAGCGCGGAGTTTTCGAAGTCCGCCGAGAAATTTCGCGACGGCATGTCGAGAACGCGCGCGCGGCTCCGTCCCAGGAGCGAACACGGCCACAATGGGCCCTACCGCACCAAGGAGAACACGATGGCCAAGTACCTGCTGCTCAAGCACTACCGCGGCGCCCCGGCTCCGGTCAACGACGTGCCCATGGACCAGTGGACGCCCCAGGAGATCTCGGCGCACATCCAGTACATGCGCGACTTCGCCGCCCGGCTTGAGGGGACCGGCGAGTTCGTCGACGGTCAGGCACTCTCCCCGGAAGGCACGTTCGTCCGGTACGACGGCGAGGGGCGCCCGCCGGTGACCGACGGGCCGTTCGCGGAGACCAAGGACCTCATCGCCGGCTGGATGGTGATCGACGTCGAGACATACGAGCGCGCGCTGGAGCTGGCCGGCGAGCTGTCCGCGGCTCCGGGCGCGGGCGGGAAGCCGATCCACGAGTGGCTTGAGGTGCGCCCGTTCTACGCCGAGCAGCCCACGGCCACCGAGTGAACGAGTCGCTGCTCCGGGAGCTGGTGCCCGCGGTGATCGGTGTGCTCGTCCGCCGCGGAGCCGAGTTCGCGGCGGCCGAGGACGCCGTGCAGGACGCTCTGGTCGAGGCCGTGCGGAGGTGGCCGGACGAGCCGCCGGGGGACCCCAAGGGCTGGCTGGTGACGGTGGCCTGGCGCAAGTTCCTCGACGCCGTCCGCGCCGATACCTCCCGGCGGCGGCGAGAGGAGCTGGTCGAGGCCGAGCCCGTACCCGGCGCGGGCGAGGCGGGGGACGACACGCTCCAGCTGTACTTTCTGTGCGCGCACCCGTCCCTGACACCGGCGTCGGCCGTCGCGCTCACGCTGCGAGCGGTCGGCGGTCTGACCACGCGGCAGATCGCGCAGGCCTACCTCGTGCCGGAGGCGACCATGGCCCAGCGGATCAGCAGGGCCAAGCGGACCGTCTCCGGTGTCCGGTTCGACCGGACCGGCGACGTGGCCACGGTGCTGCGCGTGCTCTACCTGGTCTTCAACGAGGGCTACTCCGGTGACGTCGACCTCGCCGCCGAGGCGATCCGGCTCACCCGCCAACTGGCCGCCAAGACCACTCACGAGGAGGTCGTGGGCCTGTTGGCGCTCATGCTGCTCCACCACGCCCGGCGCCCGGCACGGACCGCCCCCGACGGCCGGCTCGTGGCGCTCTCCGAGCAGGACCGCAGCCTGTGGGACACCGGGCTGATCGCCGAGGGCGTCGCGATGCTCCAGACCGCCCTCGCCCGTGACCGCCTGGGCGAATTCCAGGCCCAGGCGGCCATCGCCGCGCTCCACGCCGACGCCCGGACCGCCGAGGAGACCGACTGGGTGCAGATCGTCGAGTGGTACGACGAACTGGTGCGCTTCACCGGCAACCCGGTGGCCCGCCTCAACCGGGCCGTCGCGGTGGGCGAGGCCGACGGGCCGCGGGCCGGTCTGGCCGCCCTGGCGGAGCTCGACCCCTCCCTGCCACGGCACGCCGCCGTCGCGGCATACCTGCACGAGCGTGACGGCGATCCGGTGACCGCAGCCCGGCTCTACGCCCGGGCCGCCCGATCAGCGCCCAACATCCCCGAACGCGACCACCTCACGCGCCAGGCCGCCCGCCTCAACGCGCAGCTGCGCGGTTGAGCGCCGACCGCTTGCGCGCCGAGTACCCGTGGACCCGTGGACATGGCCCGAGCCGGCACTGCTCGCGCCTGGCGGACAGCCGAACGGCCCGGACCGTGTGGTCCGGGCCGTTCGGTGTTACCCGCGGGAGCGGGCTATCGCTTCGTCAGCGCCACGTGTTGGTGGCCCAGAGGGCCGTCTGCCACGTCCCGTCGCCGTCCTTGCGGTACACGACGAGATTGCCGTCGTCCTGGAGCTGAAGGTAGGCGCCCGCGTTGCCGTAGGTCTGCGAGGCCCACAGGGCGCCGCCCTTGCCCTCGCCGCCGTCCTTGCTGTACAGGACGAAGTTGCCGTCGGCCTGCATGCGGGCGTGCGCACCCGGGCTCCAGAAGTCGGTGAGCCACTGCTCCTTGCCCGTGGCGAGGTCGCGCAGGGACAAGTGGCCGTTCCGGTCCATGAGCAGGGCGTTGCGCTTTCCTTGGATCCAGGCGCCGGGAGTCAGCTCCTGGCCGCTCTGGAGGCGGGGGCTCCGCATCCAGGTGTCGGTGGCCCAGAGGCCGTTCTGCCAGCCGCTGCTGGTGCCGCTCTTGTAGATGACGAGGTTGCCGTCAGCCTGGAGCTGCAGGCGGGCACCGGGGTTGCCGTAGGTCTGTGAGGCCCACAGGGCGCCGCCCTTGCCCTCGCCCCCGTCCTGCTTGTAGACGACGAGGTTGCCGTCGGCCTGCATGACCGCGTACGCGCCGGGGTTCCCGTACGTCTCGGAGGCCCACAGGGCGCCTCCCTTGCCGTCTCCGCCGGTGCGGTGGTAGAGGACCAGGTTGCCGTCACTCTGCATGACCAGCTTGACCGAAGGGGTGGTGTAGGTCTGGCCCGAGGCCAGCCTGGTGCCGGGCTGGAAGGCGATGCTGCCGTCGACCACGACGCCCGCGTCGAACGCCACCTGGCCCGGCTGCACGTTCTTGCCGAGCCACGCGATCATCGTGTTGTCCGCCTTGCGGGCCCACAGGTCTGCCGTCCCGTCGCCGTTGGCGTCACCGGCGGACCCGATGGAGGGGTAGTCGCTCTGCTTCACCCCGTAGCCGATGTACACACGGCCGGCCTTGTTGCCCCAGGTCGTCGGGTCGACGTTGCCGTCGGTGCCCTTGGCCCCGTACGCGCGGAACATGTCACCGGTGGCGTTGTCGCGCAGCCACAGGTCGGGGATCGCGTCGCCGTTGGTGTCGCCCGGGGTGATGACGGTGTACTTGTCCCAGTCGCCCTCGCCGACCAGCACCGGCTCGCGGGCGTCCAGCATGTTGCCGGAACTGTAGTAGACCCACAGTTGCTTGCCCTGCTTGACCAGGATGTCGGGGTCGTTGTCTCCGTTGAGGTCCCCGGGAGCGAGGACCTGCTCGGCGTTGTACCAGTGGTCGTCGCCGTTCCAGTCGTCGCCGAAGTCACAGCCGAGGTCGGGGTTCTTGACCGGGCACGAGACGGTGAGCTCCGTCCTGGAGTGCTCGTCGATGATGCCGCCGCCCTTGTTCGCGTAGGCCCACAGAAGCTTCCTGTTCGCCACGCTGTCGTACCCGAACGTGACGAGGTCGTTGTAGCCGTCCCACGTCCAGTCCCCGCCGCTCAGGGCCTGCTGACCCTGGAACGTCGCGGTCGCGCCGCCGTTGACCCCGGCCACGAAGGAGCCGTTGCCCACTCCGGCGTACATCGACAGGATGCCGTTGGAGTCCGTCGACCAGATGTCCTTGAAGCCGTCACCGTTGAGGTCACCCGGAGCGTCACGAAGGGCGCCGCCGCGGTTGGCGTAGTACTTGTAGACGGTCGTGTCCGAGCGGTTGCCCGCCGCGTCCACGCTCTGCACGTTCAAGACGTGCGGGCCGTAGCTCATCGGTGTGATCTTGACGGCCTTGCCGGGCGGGGTGGACTGCTGCTCCGCGTCGGTGTCCGACCAGTAGATGTACTCCGCCACATCGGCCACGCCGTTGGCGTCGAAGGTGAAGGTGCCCGGCGTACGGGCCTTGCCGGTGTTCGCCGGCCAGCCGCTCTCACCACTGGGGAACTCGGCGGAGGTGATGCCGGGCTTCTTGCTGGGCCGGTCCCGGTCCACGGTGAAGGTGCAGCCCGCGGTCCATGGCGAGGAGGCGCCTTCCTGGTCCTTGGCCCGTACCTTCCACGTGTAGCTGCCGCTGGGCAGAGAGGCGTCGGGCACGACCCATGTGGCGAAGCGTCCTTGCAGTGCCGGCACCGCCTGGCTCGCGGTCGGGGTGCTCTGGCCGGCCTTGAAGAGCTCGAACTCCGCGCTCAGGTTGCCGGCGTCCGGGTCCTCGACCGTCGCGTACAGCGAGATGCCCGTATTGCCGATGCTGCCGCCCGAGCAGGCGGTGCGCGGGCTGGTGCCCAGGGACGAGGGCGTCTTGGGAGGGTTGTTGTACTCGGTCTCCAGCGTCAGCGTCTTGGGGTCGAAACGCTTCCAGCCGTAGGTGTCCGACTCGTTGGCGGCGTACAGGCCGACGGTCACGCCGGACCAGCCACCCGCTGCGGCCTTTCGGGCCAGGTCGGTGGCGTCGAACTCCAGGTTTCCGGCCGCACAGTCAGAGCTCCAGCCCTTGGACTGGTTCACCGATGCGACCTTGGAGATCCGCTCGGGCTGGTTGCTCCAGCTCGTCTTGGACGAGATCGCACCGACGTGCCACAACTCCACAGGGCGTGCCTGACACGACCAGGACCAGGTGTTGCGGACCCGCAGCGTCGACTTGCTGACCAGTGCACCCTTGATGTTGGACGTGTCGAGCTGGAAGAAGGAGCGGGAGAGCCCGTTGGTCTCGGCCTCGTAGCCGACCCGGACGTCGTCCTTGGTGTTCCAGTACGAGGTGTTCGGGTACTTCTTGTAGACCCGCGTCCAGTTCTGCCGCTCGCCCCACGCCCAGGACGGGTCGATGAACACGGGGTACTTCGTCTGCGCGCCCGTCAGCAGCGCCTGGTCCGGCTTGATCTCCAGGCTGCCGTTGGCCACCGTCGTCGGCATCTGCGCGTCCTTGGCGCCCGCAGGAGGGATGAACGCGTCGGAAGGCGCGGACGCAACTCCCGCACCGGCTGCGGCCGACATCGACATCGACGCGGACATCGAGGTCTTCGAGACCCCGGCCACCGGCTGCGCGCCCGCCGGGGCGGCCGTGGTGGAGTCCCACATCAGGGGAGACGGACTGGTGAAGACCGTCTGCCCCGCGGGATTGACCGCGCTGATCGCACCGGTCCCGGCGTCGGCGGAGACGTTGAGCCCCACCGTGTCGACCTTGAACTTCAGCGACGCGAGCTCCGGGTTGGCGGCTGCGGCTGCCGTCTTCACCACCAGCAGCTGGCTGAAGCCCTCGACCTCGGCCTTCACCTGGAGGTCGACATCCGGCAGCACGTTCGCGTACGTCGCCACGTTCGCCGCCAGGGTCGGCTTCGGCAGCGCCTTCGGCCAGGACAGCGACAGAGTCCGCCCGTCCTTCGCACCCGTCAGCAGGGGTCCGCTCCCACCCCCGGAGAACGCCACGGACACCGTGGCGGCCTTGGAGACCACCCGTCCGTCAGCGGCGAACACCAGCGTCGGATCCGTCGCCACCCACACACCGCCGCGCAGCACCCGCACGGGAGTGCCGTAGCGCTTGACCGACCACTTGCCGGCCGGCGTCGCCCACGTGTCCGACGACTCGGTCCTCGCGGACACCAGCTCGTACGGCTGGCCCGTCTCCTTGGCCTTGGCGAGCGCGAAGTCCTCGGCGCTCATCGACCCGTCGGCGACCGGATCGGCCGCTGCGGCCGCCGTCCCTGCGGACGCGAGCGTCCCCAGTCCGGCTGCCGCCATTCCGCTGATCAAAACAAGCGAAATAAAACGTGAAACCCCCCGCCCGTCCGGATTACCGGAACGGGCCTTTCTTATTCTCACGCAAACTCCAACGCTTCGACTATTGGCGTCACCCTAGTGGCTGTGCGGCGCATACGCATCCTCATCGGATGGGCAATTGTGCCGCTCTCGGGCCGGGTGTCCAATTAGTCTTCAAGATCCACGTTGCTCCGCGTTGCCCCACTCCGGGTGGGCGAACGAGCTGGTCGAACGTGGGAGGCGTCGAATTCGGCGGGTAGTTTCAGCGTTTCAGCGCCGGCCCGTGCGGGTCGGAAATCCAAACAAACTCAATCTCCTTTTCGACCTGTGGAGGCCTCGAATTCGGCCCGCCCGCCGGTGTGCAGGGAAGGCCCGGGCCGGACGGCGCCGATGTCCGGCCCGGGAAGCATTTCTTCTGCAGGGGCGAACCGAGCCGGGCGGACTTCCGCGGCCTCAGGTGGCGGATCCTGCCGCCGAACCCGTCGGGAGGTCCGCGCCCCAGCGCGCGATCGCGGCCGGCAGGTCGAGCGCACCCGGGCGCATGTCGGCGTCTTCGGCGGGCCAGTCCTCGCGGGGGACGCGCCACATGACCTCGAACTCGTTGCCGTCCGGGTCCTTGGCGTAGAAGGACTTGGAGACGAGGTGGTCGCTCGCGCCGACGAGTGCACCCCGCTGCCTGAGCTTGCGGCCCAGCTCGGCCAGCTCGCCGAGCGTGCCGACCTCCCAGGCCAGGTGGTAGAGGCCGACCCGGCCCTGCTCGGGACCGGGCGCGTCGGCGCCGACGGCGAACAGTCCGAGGTCGTGGTCGTTGAGGCTGCCGGGCGCGCTCAGGAAGGCGGCGCGGCCGGCGGTCAGGTGGTCGACCTGGAATCCGAAGACGTCGGTGTAGAACTCCACGGAGCGCTCGACGTCACGGATCCAGAGCACGGCGTGGTTCAGGCGGCGGACGGACATGCTGCAGCGCTCCCGGTGGCTCGAATGGTCTGGCTCGATACGGTGACCCCAGCATAACGTTCAAATTCGAACTACTGGCCCCGGTTGGCGGCGGAAGCGCGTGGGGGAGGGGCCGGCCCGTGGCGGTCGGGCCGGAGCCGGTGGATCAGAACGCGAAGACGGCGTTGCCGTTCAGGGTCGCGGACATGGTGCAGCTGTTGGCGAAGGTGTGCTTCCAGGCGACCCGGCTGCCCTGCCAGATGCCGTCGGCCGTCACGGTCACGGGCGCGTAGTGCATCGGGCACGCGCGGTTCGTGTCGGGCGCGGCCAGCAGCTGGTCGAAGGTTCCGCCCGTGGAGTTCAGGGTCGTACAGGCGGCCTTGGGGTCGGGGTGCGTGCCCTGCGCGGACGGCATGCAGCTGAGGGTCGCGGCGCGCAGGACCGTGCCGCCGTTCGCGCCGTCCCCCTGGGATACGGCGAAGACCATGGCGGACGGGGCGTACAGGCTGGTCGGCTTGGCCTCCGCCATCCCGGTGGCGCCGGCCAGGCAGAGGACAGCGGCGGAGGAGACGGCAAGGGAGCGATAACGCACGACAGGACTCACATTCGATTCGAAGGTCAAGCGCGACATCTACTTGTGTTGTCGCGCTTCGATGTGGCTGAGTCTGTCCGAGACGAAGGCAGACCGCATATCGATGGCCGTTTTACGGACACCGCGTTCGAATATCGGATAACGAATGGTCGTTCGGGCAGCTCGCAGGGGGTGTGCTCACTCCGTACCCGCTCGGAAACAGGGGGTGACGCCCCGTTCCCCGCTCGAATCCGGCTCGCTGACCTGCCCTTGCGCGTTCCGCGTTCACCTGAAGGTCATCCGGCTTGTCCGGATCGGTGCGGTTCCCCGGCCTCCGTCGGCGGTCCCGTTCGGCCGTTCGGCTGAGGGAGGGGCCCGTACGAGTGACCTACCCTGGATCGGAATCGTGAGTTCCGGGGGTCGAGCGCAAAGGAAGAGCGCGTCCATGGGTATCACCAGCAATCCCGCACGCCGTCGCCGGCGCCGGGCGGGATCCGCCGTGGCGGCGGCCGTCCTCGTCCTTCTCACGGCCGCCGGTACGCCGGCCCTCGCCGCCGCCGCGGACGGCTCGGGGGGCCGGTCCTCGGGCATATCCGGATCCGCCCGGGGCGCCCAGGGCGCCACCCCGCTCCCGATGGGCATCTCGCGCCTCGCCCAGGGCTCGGGCCGCAACGTGGCCATCACCGTCGACGACGGTCCGGACCCCCGCTGGACTCCGCAGGTCCTCAAGGTCCTGCGGCAGAACCACGTCAAGGCCACCTTCTGCATGATCGGAGCCAAGGCGCAGAAGTACCCGGCTCTCGTGCGTGCGGTCGCGGCCGACGGGCACCAGCTGTGTGACCACTCCGTCGACCACGACGTGACGATGGACCACAAGCCCGTCGCCTACCAGCGGCAGCAGATCCTGGACGGCAAGGCCATGATCGAGCGGGCCGTCCCGGGCGTCGCCGTCACCTACTACCGCGCGCCGGGGGGTGCCTTCACCCCCGACAGCCGTGCGATAGCCGTCGCGAGCGGGATGCGGCCGCTGGGCTGGAGCGTGGACCCCAAGGACTGGAGCCGGCCGGGTCTGCCGGCGATCGTCGCCGCGGTGGAGGGGAAGCTGCCCCGGCAGCCGACCGTCCTGTTCCACGACGGAGGCGGTGACCGCAGCGAGACGGTCGCGGCGCTCAAGGAGTACTTGCCCTGGCTCACCGCGCAGGGCTACAGCTTCACGTTCCCGGTCCGCACCGCCCCGTAAGGGCGGGGGCCGGCCGACGTCGCCGGCCGCTACGCCTCCCGTTCCCGTACGTACGCTCCCGCACGTGCGGCCACCGCCGCGGCCGTGGCGGCGCGATCGGCGGCGGCCGCGTCGAGCGGGAGGGCGGTGGTCAGGAGCCGGTAGTAGAGCGGGGCGGACGCCGCGCGGATCACCTCGTGCGGATCGGTGCCCTCGGGCACCTCCCCGCGGGCGGCGGCCGCTTCGACGCACGGCACCCACTCCTCGACGCGGGTGGTGTAGAAGCCGTGCAGCGCCTCTGCCGCCTTCGGGTCGCAGGTGGCGGCCGCGATCACCGCCTTGAACAGGGCCCCCTGCCGCGGATCGGACAGTGTCCGCTGCACCAGGGAGGCGTTGGCCCTGAGGTCGCCGAGCAGGGAGCCCGTCTCCGTGCGGGGCTCCGACTGCCGTGCCATGTCCAGCAGCAGGTCGGTCACGAGGCCGGTGACCGTGCCCCAGCGCCGGTAGACGGTCGTCTTCCCGACCTCCGCCCGGCGCGCGATGTCCGCGAGGTCCAGGTGGGCGAAGCCCTGCTCGGCCAAGGTGTCCGCGGCGGCCTGCAGCACCGCCGCGCGCACCCTCGCCGTGCGCCCACCGGGCCGGGTGGTCCCTGGATCCGCCTCGGTCTCCACGAACTCCATAACGGGACTCCAGTTCCATTAGTCGTCGAGCCTTGCTAGGCTGAGGCCATATTAACGGAACTACGGACCCATTAGTGTGATGTGTGGGAGGGGCTCGCCATGACGGACGCGAAGGACGCGAAGGACGTCGAGGGCATGAACGACATGGAGTACCGGCGACTGGGCGCGTCCGGACTTCAGGTTCCGGCGCTCAGCTTCGGCGCCGGCACCTTCGGCGGACGGGGACCGCTCTTCGGCGCCTGGGGCAGTACGGGCGTGGAGGAGGCGCGGCGCCTCGTGGACATCTGCATCGACGCCGGGATCACCATGTTCGACACCGCCGACGTCTACTCGGACGGCGCGTCGGAGGAGGTGCTGGGGGCTGCGCTCAAGGGACGCCGGGACCGGGTGCTCATCTCCACCAAGGCCGGCCTGCCCATGGGTGACGGGCCCGGCGACGCGGGCACCTCGCGGTCCCGTCTGATCACCTCCGTCGACGACGCCCTGCGCCGCCTCGACACCGACCACATCGACCTCTTCCAGCTGCACGCGTTCGACGCCGGCACGCCGGTGGAGGAGGTGCTGTCCACGCTGGACGACCTGGTCCGGGCCGGGAAGATCCGGCACCTGGGCATCTCCAACTTCTCCGGCTGGCAGGCGATGAAATCCCTCGCCACCGCCGACCGCCGCGGCCGCGAGCGCTACGTCGCCCACCAGGTGTACTACTCGCTCATCGGCCGCGACTACGAATGGGAACTGATGCCGCTCGGGCTCGACCAGGGCATGGGCGCGATCGTCTGGAGCCCCCTCGGCTGGGGGCGGCTCACCGGCAAGATCCGTCGCGGCGCACCGCTGCCCGCCGGCAGCAGGCTGCACGACACCGCCGAGTTCGCGCCGCCGGTGGAGGACGAATACCTCTACCGCGTCGTCGACGCCCTGGACGAGATCGCGCGGGAAACCGGGAAGGCGATCCCGCAGATCGCCCTCCGGTGGCTGTTGCAGCGGCCGACCGTCTCCTCCGTCATCATCGGCGCCCGCAACGAGGAACAACTGCGCCAGAACCTCGGGGCGGTCGGCTGGACGCTCACCCCCGAGCAGATGGCGCGGCTCGACGCGGCGAGCAGCCGCCCGGCGCCGTACCCGTACTTCCCGTACCGGCGCCAAGAGGGCTTCGCCCGGCTCAACCCCCCGGTGGTCTAGGCCGATTCCGGCGCTGGTCATGGCGGCGGCGACAGGGGTTTCAGCGCACGACCTCGATGCCGAACGGCCGTGCGCGCGGCCACCGCCACATCTCCTGGTCTGACGCGTAAGGGGCAGCCCCCAATCCAGGAGGGTTTCAGGACAGGAAGTGTCCTTTGACGAGCGCATAGTGGAACGCATGACGAGTGACACGCCCGCCCGGATGCTGCGCCTGCTGTCCCTGCTGCAGACCCGGCGGGCGTGGTCCGGCCTCCACCTGGCCGACCGGCTCGGGGTGACCGTGCGCACCGTGCGCCGCGACATCGACCGGCTGCGCGAGCTCGGCTACCCCGTCGACAGCGCCCGCGGCCACGGCGGCGGATACCGCCTCGCCTCCGGTACGGACCTGCCGCCGCTCCTCCTGGACGACGACGAGGCCGTCGCCATCGCCGTCGCCCTGCGCACCGCCGCGGGCGGACTGACCGGGATCGAGGAGACGGCCCTGCGGGCTCTGGCCAAGCTCGAACAGGTCCTGCCCCGGCGACTGCGCGGGCAGGTCACCGCACTCCAGGGGTCCGTCGCCGGCATCACCTGGGAGGACCGCGGGCCGCGCGCCGACCCGGCGCTCCTCGCCACGCTCGCCGTCGCATGCCGCGACCGCGAGGTCCTCACCTTCGACTACACCACCCGCCACGGCGCGACCGCCTCCCGGCGTGCGGAGCCCTGTCACCTCGTCGCCTCGGGCAGCCTCTGGTACCTGCTCGCCCATGACCTCGCCAAGGACGACTGGCGCGTCTTCCGCCTCGACCGCATATCCGATCCCACCCCGACCGGCCGCCGCGTCCCTCCCCGCCCCGTGCCCGGGGAGGACCCCGCTGCCTTCGTCGCCGACCGGCTCGCGGCAGCCCCCACCCGGTACCGGGCCGTCGCCACCGTCCGGGCGTCCGCCGAGCAGGTACGCGCCCACACCCGGGGCCTGGCCACCCGTATTCGCCCCGCTACCGCAGACACCTGCCTCGTCGACGCCTCCGACGACTCCCTGACGCGCATCGCGCAGACCCTCGCGGCCCTGGACGCCGACTACACCCTCGACGCAGCCCCGGAGGTCGTCCGCCACCTCCGCGTGACGGCCGACCGCGCCCTGCGGTCCCAACCTGTCAGCTGCGCTGTTCCAGACGACACCGCGTGCGTCCCGTGCACGCCGGCTGACAGTTGACCCGTACGGGCGACCGGGACGGCATCCGGATCTTCGTGCGTTCTGCCAGTACGGAGGCCTGCCCGGGTGTGGAGAGACTGCCGATCAGAGGCAGCGGCGGGTTCCGAGAGCAGGGGCCGCCCGCGGCCGAGGACATGACCACACACGGGGAGGACACGCGATGGGCGTGCAGCAGTACGACGAGATCGGCGAGGCGTACGAGGGCTTCAAGGCACTGCCGCTGGAGCAGTACGCGGTGGTGCCGGCCTTCCTGGCCCTGGTCGGCGACGTGACCGGCAAGTCGGTCCTCGACCTGGCCTCCGGAACCGGCTTCTACAGCAGGGAGTTCAAGCGGCGCGGCGCCACGGAGGTGCTCGGCATCGACATCTCGGGTGAGATGGTCTCCGTGGCGCAGGCACTGGAGGAGCGCGAGCCGCTGGGCGTGCGCTACGAGGTGGGCGACGTGTCCGAACTCCGGTCCCTCGAGCAGCGGTTCGACATCGGGCTGGCGGTCCAGCTGCTCAACTACGCGTCGGACATCGCCACGACGGAGCTCATGTGCCGGGGCGTGCACCGGAACCTGAAGCCGGGCGGCGAGCTCTTCCTGCTCAACCAGTCACCCGACTTCGGATTCGACGGGCCGACCCCGGAGAAGTACGGCTTCCTCAGCGAGCTGACCGGCGAGGAGGGCGAGACGGGACCGCAGGTCCGAACCACCGCGCTCCTCGATCCGCCGGTCTCTTTCCTCGCGAACCGTCCGCGCCGCGCAGTCTACGAAGACTGCCTGCGCGCAGCCGGGTTCACCGACCTGACCTGGGTCCCGATCCCGGTTTCGGAGGCCGGCATGCGCACGTTCGGCGCGGAGTTCTGGGCGGACTTCCACACCAACCCCCCACTGGAAATGCTCCGCTGCCGCGCCTGACCCCACCAAGGGCACCCGTCCGGGCGGGGCCGGGTCGCCGCGATTCCGGCATTGCCTTACCCGGCACGGAGGTTGCTGACAAGATCGGCACCACCGAACAAGGGGGGCCCATGTATTTCCGCGTCCGCATACTCACCGTGGCGACCACCGCCGTCGCCGCTGCCGTGCTGCTCGCCGGCTGCAGCTCGACCCCGGCGGAGGAACTGAAGGACTGGTGGTCCTCCGGTGGCGACGCCAGGATCAAGGGGCTGGCCGACACCTCGGCCCGGGTCAACGACGTGAGCATGCGCCCGACGGACACGTGGGGCCCCGCCTGTCAGGAGCTGCTGACCGAAGTGGGGAAGGCCAAGAAGCTCGACGCCCTCCCGAGCAAGAACGCCCAGGGCTTCTGGAAGGAAGCCCTGACCGCCTTCGAACACGGAGGCAACGAGTGCGTCGCCGGGGCGGGCGGGAAGGACGAGCCCCGGGCCTCGGAGGGCATCCGCGAGGTACAGAAGGGCATCAGCCGACTGCAAGCCGCCGTCTCACTGATCAGGAGCGACCTGGCGGCCAAGTGACCGCACCGGCGAGATCACCGGCCGCCGCGGTAAGGCCGCTGGCCAGACGGGACTTGGACGACACCCCCCAGGGGCTGTCCGCGAAGTCCTGCCTGGCCCGCGGCGTTCGATCAGGAGGACGTCGCGCCACCTCCCGTGCCGGCGGCCGATGCGCTCGCGGGCGCCGATGACGCGGACCCGGCCCGCCGGTGCAGGCGAGGCCGGCGGTGTCCACCGGGACGATGCGGGACTGCACCGTCCGGTCGGCCCGTCAGCGCCCCAGCGCGCTGCGGACCGTCAGCCCGTGGTGGCGGCGCAGCCTGTGCATCTCCCACCAGGACAGGGCCGTGACGGTGACGGGCGCGCCGAGGATGAAGACCGCCCGGGCACCCGCCGGGACCTGGGGGTAGGCACCCGTGACCACGTCCAGGAGCGCCATCTCCCACACCAGGACGCCGGCGAGGATCGGTGGCACCACCTCGTGGATGTCAGCGGTACGGAAGACGTGTACGAGGGACAGGCCGATGCCGTAGAGGGCGAAACCGATCGACCACAGGCACAGCACCCCAATGATGATCTTTCCCGGCAGCCCGACGGCGTCCCGGAACCCCGCCGACTCCGGTGCCATCGCGAGAGCCGACGTGCCCATGGAGGCCATGATGGCCAGCACCGCGCCGAGTGAACGCAGGGCACGACGCAGGTAGACGCGCCGCAACCCGCCCCGCGCGGCCGCGATGAACGCGCCCACCACCACGGGGAACGTGCAGACCAGCACCAGGACGCTCGACCAGCTCTGGTCGAGGCGGTCGTCCGCCACGGCCTTGACGTCGTCGGCGCTGACGACCGCCTTGTAGGCGACCATCAGGCCCACCCAGGCCGCCAGCCCCAGCGCGGTCCGCCACAGCTGGAGTTTGCGGACCTCCGGATCGTGCACGATCCCGGGACGCGAAGGGCGGAAGGCCGACTGCGCGGCGTAGAACGGGTTGTAGAGGCCGCGCAAGATCTTCCGGCCCCGCGAGGGCCCGACGCGTGGCGGCGGAAGCTGCGGATGGCCCCACCCGTACGGGTACCCGTGCGCCGGGACCTGCTGGGGATACGGATACCCGGGCTGCTGCGGGTGCGGATACCCCGGCGGCGGAGCATACGGGGCTCCCTGCGGCGGGATCGGAGAGCCCTGGCCCGCCCAGCCGGCCGGCGGCGGACTGCCCGCTCCGCCCGCCGGACCGCTGCCGGCGTACCCGCCCTCGCCGTAACCGCTCACGCCACGCACCCCCGCCGCCCTGCCCTGTCGAACCCACGCATCGTAGTCGTCCCGGGGTGAGCCCCTCGGCGAACGTCCGGCTGCTCGACTTCATCCGGCTCACCCAACGCAACAGGCCGGCGGATCGGCGAGGTCCACGACCGGATCGAGAACCAGGCCGCGGCACCGGTGCGGCGGACCGACTCGACCGGGTCTGACCCGTGCCGGCCCGGACCCCGGTCAGCGACCGGGGCGGGGGCGCACCCGGGCTGAGCCTTCCGCCAGCCGTCGTACTGCCGTCACGACGCTGCCCGCCGCGTCCTCCGTCGACATGTGCTGCGCGGCCGCTGCGGCCGCCTTCGTGTACGACCGCTCCCGCACCGCGGTCGTGAGCGCGTGGGCGAGGCCTTCGACGGTCAGGGTGCGGAAGGGGATCGGGGAGGGGGCCGCGCCGATCGCGGCGAGCCGAGCGGCCCAGAAGGGCTGGTCCGCGGCGACCGGTACCGTGACGGACGGGACCCCGGCGCGGACCGCCGCCGCCGAGGTACCGGCTCCGGCGTGGTGGACGACGGCGGCCAGCCGCGGGAACAACAGGGAGTGCGGTACGTCGCCGATGGCCAGGACGTCGTCCCCGTCGGCGAAGAGCCCGGCGCTGCCCGACTGCAGTATCCCCCGCAGCCCGGCCCGGCGCAGGGCGCGTACGGCGATCTCGCTCAGGCGTTCCCCTTCCCCGGCGGCCATGCTGCCGAAGCCGACGAGGACCGGGCGCGGTCCCGCAGCCAGGAAGTCCTCCAGGTCCGCGGGAAGCCGGCGGTCCGGGTCGACGTACGGCCACCAGGAGCCGGTCACCGTCAGGTGGGCCGGCCAGTCGGAGGGGCGCGGTACCAGCGCGGTGCTGAAGCCGTGCAGGACGGGCCGGCCGGCCTCGTCCTGGCGCCGGCGCATCCGCGCGGCGGTCAGCGCCGGCAGCTCCAGGCGTTCGCGCAGCCGTGCCACCGCAGGCTCGAAGACCCGGTCGGCCATGCGCAGGGCGAACCGCCCGGCGGCGCGGTTGCCGAATCGGCCGAACGAGCGGGCTCCCATCACGGTCGGCGCGAAGTCGCCGGTGGGGGTGGTGGGTTGCAGGTACACGCCCATGCCCGGTATCCCGGTGGCTTCCGTGACGTGCCAGCCCAGCGGGGCGGTGGTGGTGGACAGCAGGAGCAGATCCGTGCCCTCGGCCACGGCGCCGGCGAACCCCTCGCCGAGATCCGTGATGAACGCGGCGGCTGCCCGCAGCAGTTCGCGTCTGCCTTGTACGTCACCATGGGCCCGTGGGTCCGCTGGCAGGGGCCGGAACTCCAGCCCGGCCTCCTCCGCCAGGGGCGCGAACGACTCGGTGGCGGCGAGTGCGACCTCGTGTCCGGCGCTGCACAGGGCGGCCCCCAGCCCGGTGTAGGGCGCGACGTCACCGCGCGATCCGGCCGTGGCGATCAGGATTCTCATCGGTGTTCCCCCTGCGTGGTTCGTGGATGTGGATGCGGCGGGACGCGTTGGGGTGTACCGCCTGGACCAGGTACGCGGCCAGGCCCGGGCGCTGCTGTGACGGCGGCACGACGAGGGCGAAGGCGCGCGGGTCGGCGGCGAAGTCGTCGGCGATCCGCCGGTGCATCTCAGGCGGGCACGGCGTGAACCAGCGGGTGACGTGCAGCCGGTGCTCCTCGGCGATGTCCATGGCCCGGTCGCAGTCGGCGGGTTCGCCGTCGTCATGGCAGGCGAGCAGCTCCGCCCGCCAGGCGGCGGCCTCGGCCATCAGCCGGCGCCAGTCCTCCTTGGTGTGGGCGCCGGCCCGGGCCATCGCCTCCCGGTGCCCCTTCGAATCCCGCCACTTCAGCTGGGCTTCGGTGGCGTAGCTCAGGTCGAAGGCGATCTCCCCGAAGACCTCGAAGCGCTCCTCCGGCGTCAGGGACACGCCGGTCTGCTGCACCTCGACCGCCCGCTCGGCCACCTCGGCCAGCCGCTGCAGCCGGGCGATCTCCTCCGCCAGCTGCCGCTGCCGGTTCCGCAGGTGGTGCAGCGCGCCGGCTTGCGGGTCCGCGAGGAGCTCGGCGATCTCGTCCAGGGGAAAACCCAGTTCGCGGTAGAAGAGGATCTGCTGGAGCCGCGCGAGGTCGGAGTCGTCGTAGCGGCGGTACCCGGCCCGGCTGCGGTCGCCGGGCGAGAGCAACCCGACCTTGTCGTAGTGGTGCAGCGTGCGTACGGTCACCCCGGCGAAGGCCGAGACCTGACCCACGGTGTAGCCCATGGACCTGCCCTTTCGTTCGTCCACAGCCTCAAGCCTGACGTAGGGGGAGGGTCAACTCGGCAGCCGGCCACGCCCTTTGCATAGGTCGTCCATCGACATATGTCGGACGGCGAGCTATCGTGATGCTTGTGAACGATCAAGCTCTGCGAGAGCCGACGCTGCTCATCCTCACCGCGATCGCCGATGCCCCACGCCACGGCTACGCGATCGCCCAGGAGGTCGAGAAGATCTCGGAAGGACGCATGAAGATGCGTACCGGAACGCTGTACGGGGCCCTTGAGCGGCTCCTCGAACAGGAACTCATCGCCGTCCACGAGGACGAGGTGGTCGACGGGCGCAGACGGCGCAGCTACACCCTGGCTCCGCGCGGCCGCGAGGTCCTGGCCGCCGAGGCGGCTCGTATCGCGCGCACGGCCCGGGAAGCGACCCGGCGCCTGGAACTCGGCGGATCCGGTGCGGTGGTGACCGCGTGAGCGCGCTGCTGAGGCTCTACCCGGCCGCGTACCGCCGGGAGTTCGGTGACGAGATCGCCGACGCCTACCGTGAGGCCACGGACGGGGCGGGCAGGGCGGCCCGGACGCGCGAGGCCCTCGATGTCGCCGGCCACGCGCTGCGCATGCGGCTCGGCCTGGGCTCGGCGGGACGCGCAGGGCGCTTCCTCGCGGCTCTGGCCCCGTTCGCCGTCGTCGCCGTCGGTGCGAACGCGATGTCCTGGGCGACGCTGACGGTCTCCTCTTTCCCCCTCGCCTACCGGATCGACGGTACCGGCCCTGTGGCCCTCTCGGGGGCGGCTTGCCTCGTGACGCTCGTCGGTGCCGTGCTGGCCCTGACCGGCCGCTGGGCTGTCGGCACTTGGGCGTCGTCGGCGGGCACCGCAGCCGTCTTTGCGTCGCAGGCGCTCCGGCTGGGTCTGGGCCTCGAATTCGCCGTCTTGCTCACCGGGCCGCTCCTCCTTCTCGCGCTCGTGGCGCTGCTCTGTCCGCCCGACCTGCGCCCGGCCCTGCGCGTGCGGACCGCGGCCGGGGTGATCGCGGTGTCGTCGGGGGCGTTGCTGCTGACCGCGGCGCCGACGGTGTGGCCGCTGCCGTACCCGCTGACGTGGCTGCAGACCGCCGTACCGGTGGCCGGCGGGCTGCTGCTGGCCGGGCGCCGGGCGTTCGCACGCCTCCGTACGGCCCCCGCCGTCTTCCTCGCGGGCCTGCCCTTGATCGCGCCGGCCACTTCAACCGGTGCGGTGCACGCGCTGTACCTGCCCATCGCCGTGGGCCTGTTGCTGGCCGCATCCGCAGCAGTGGCCATCCACCGCCGACGAGCCGGCTCGACGACGCCGGCCTGACACCGGGCGGCCGACCCACACGACACCTCGTCGACGGCAGGAGCCCCGGCGGCGCGGCCGGCAGGCGGTGACCGGCGGCCCGACAACGTACTGCCGTGGGGGTGCACCCGGAAAGCCGGCTGTCCGGGCAGCACCGGCACGGAGGACCGCACGGCTGAGCGCCCCCGCTCGGAGCCCCCGCTCAGTTGCCCCCGCTCAGTTGCCCCCGCTCAGGTGCCTCCGCTCAGCGCCCGAGCTGCGCGTGCGGGGTGGTGCCCGGGGCCGCGTCCGGGGGCGGTGCGGCCGGGTCGACGGTCACCGTGATGAGCGTCGCCGCTGCGACGCTGGCCAGGGCGAGCCCGGCGGCCAGCCGGCGGGACGGCGAGGACTTCCGGTGCCGGGCGCCCGCCCGGCGGGCCCGCGGCTGCGGCTGAGGCCCGCAGGGCGGCGCGGGCGGCGGGAGACGCGAGGGCTCCTGGGGTGCGGAGTACTGGTTCATCGGAGAATCGGCGTCCTCAGTAGGTGAAGCACTCGGAGTGGATGCGAGCGGCCGGGACGCCCGCCCTGATCAGCGAGGCGGTCGTCGCGTCGGCCATGCCGGGCGGCCCGCAGAGGTAGACGTCACGGTCGGACAGGTCGGGTACGAGCTCGCGCAGGGCCTGCGGCGCGAGCGGGTCGTACGCGGCGTCGGACCGGCCCACCAGGTAGTGCAGCGAGGCCTGGCGGGACGCTGCGATGGACTCCAGCTCATCGCGCAGGACCAGCTGGCCGGCGTCGCCCGCGCGGTAGAGCAGGGTGAGGTCGCCGGGGCTCGCGGGCAGGGACTCGAAGAGGGCGCGCATCGGAGTGATGCCGATGCCGCCGGCGATCAGCAGGACCTTGGGGCGGGTGCGGCGCCGCTCGGTGAGTGCGCCGAACGGGCCGGTGGCCAGGACCCTGGTGCCGGGCCGCAGCCCGCGGACGCGCCGGGAGTGGCCGCCGAGCGCCTTCACGGTGATGCGGAGGCGGTCGTCGCGGGCGGGCGCGGAGAGCGAGAACGGCAGGGCGGTGTGCCACAGGCCGCCCCGCAGGAACCGCCAGCGGAAGAACTGGCCGGGTTCGGCGCGCAGTTCGCGGAGCCTGGCCCCCTGGATCGTGACGGAGACCACGCCGGGGCCTTCGTGTTCGACGGCGGCGACGCGCAGTCCGTGCCGCAGGGCCTGGCGGACCGGGACGATCCCGCGGTACCAGGCGAGCAGTACGCCGACGACGGTGTGCAGCAGGGCCCAGAACCAGGCGGTGAAGGCGGTGCAGCAGACGTCGGGTCCGGCCAGCTGGTGGACGAATCCCAGCGCGGCGGCGAGGTAGGTCAGCAGGTGGATGCCGCGCCACGCCTCGTGCGAGACCCGGCGGCGCACGGCGCGGGCGGAGAACAGGCCCGCACCCGCCAGCAGGGCGGCGCCCGCGAACGCGGCGATGAGGGCCGGGTAGCGGAACATGGCCCCGGTCGCGGTCAGCAGGTCCGACCCGGTGCGCAGGGCGTACACGACGAGGGCGAACAGGCCGTGGGCGCCGCACAGCACCAGTACCCAGCGGCCGCCGAAGGCGTGCCAGCGCGCGAGGCGGTCGGCGCCGACGCCGTGCTCGACGGCCGGTACGCGGGCCATCAGGAACAGCATGACGAGGATGCCGTAGCCGGCGAGGAGGCCGGTGAGGTGCGCGGCGGCCCCGATGAGCTCGTCGGGCCGGGCGGAGGGGTGCACCTGGGCGGCCCACAACAGGGTGACGACGACCGCGCCGGCGGCCAGGCCGGCGCGCAGCCGCTCGGACGCGGTCTTCATCTGTGCCGCCCCGGGCCGGGAGCGCACGGCGGAGTGGGCGGGAAGGGCATGCCAAGGTCCGTTTCGCTCAGTTTGCGTGGGCGTAGCACCGGCAACTATGCGCAAACCGGATCGGGCCGAGCAATGATGATGCGCACAGGATGAGGTCCGTCACGTGCAAAACCGTGCCTGGAGTGTCCGTATATCTGCGATATGTGTGCCCGGTCGGGAGATGCTCGCCACTCCCTGCGGGCGCGGGCTTGGGGAAGTCTTTGCGATTCACACCAGCACCCCAGCGAAGAACATCGATGCCAGAAGGGCGTACTGGACCGAGCAGAGCAGCAGCAGCGGGACCTGGATCCATCGGGACATGTGCCCGACCAGTACGAGACCTACGAACATCTGTGCGTGATTGCGGTACCAGGACATTTCCGCGCCGGCGAAGAACGGCAGCAGGAAGATCGTCACCGTCAGGATCAGAGCGGCCCACTCCTCGACGGCGAGTCGGCGGTTCCGGACGAGCCGAACTGCGGCGGTCGCCCCGACGAGCAGGATGAAGACGGCATTCAGCCAGAGCTGGGTCCTGTGCGCGGCGAGGCTGTGCTCCACCAGCCACGGAAGGTGCCCCTGGGGCGCGTACCAGTCCTTGAACGGGAAATCGTAGGCGTTCCTCATCTCGGTGAAGGGCTGACGCAGGCCGCCCTGCTCGTAGCTGGACGCCTGGATGACCTCGTACGCGTCCCAGCGGCCGGTCGCCTGCCACATCAGCCACTTGGCCCAGAGCACGCCGCAGGCGGCGAGCGCCGCAGACGACCCGGCCTTCGCGAACCGCACCGGCCGGGCGTCTGCCCGCCACGCGAAGAACGCACTGAGCAGCAGCATGCCGACGGCGGCCGCGCCGACGAGATGGCAGGCGGTCGCGAGGAAGCCACCGGCGGCGGCAAGGCCCCAGGAACCGCGTTTCACCCCGGCGACACACACGAGCAATGCCAGCGTGCCGGTGGCGATCGGGAACATCGCGTGGAAGTAGACACCGCCCGGGAACACGGTGCCGATGGCGAGGGTGAGCCCGGTGGCCCAGGTCGGCCGGGCGCCGAGCAGCCACCACAGCATCGCGAACATGCCGAACAGGGACGCTTCGGCGATGACGACGGCTGATGTCTCGTACGAGAGCCCTGTGGCGGAAAGCGCGCGCACTCCCATGGGGTAACCGGGGAACCAGGCGACATTTCCGCACACGACATCGGGAAAGTCCGGATACCGCTCCCGGCACCGGAACATCTCGTAGCCGGTCTTGGCGATGGACAGGTAGTGCTCGGAATCCCAGCGCCGACGGCTCTGCGGGGACCAGTACTCCACTTCGGATCCGTCGCCGGCGACGGACGCCGCCGCGACCGCCCAGGTGATCAGGTTCGTGACCAGCCACGCGACGAGCGGCGGCAGCAGTCCACGCCGCCAGTCTCGGCGGGACGGCCCGGCGGCTTCCCTCGTGGAGATCATCTCGATCAGTCTGGCGAACCCTTGGCGAGCCGGACGCCGGAACCCCGCCCGGCGCGCACCGCATCCCCCGTGTGGCCCGCCCCGCCCGGCGGCCGGCGATCTCAGCCGGCGCAGGCGCGACGGATCGCGCCGAGGGTGCGCGCCACGTCCTCGTCCGTGGTCGACCAGTTGCTCACCGAGATCCGCATGACGCGACGGCCGCGCCAGGTCGAGCCGCTGATCCACGCCGTACCGTCGGCCAGCAACCGGGCGAGCACCCGTTCCGTGCGTTCCTCGCTGCCGAACTCGGCGCACACCTGGGTGAACACCACGTCGTTGAGGACCGTCGCGCCGTCGATCCCGGCGATGCCCGCGGCGAAGGCACCGGCGTGCCGGCACAGCCTCTCGACGAGGTCGGCCACGCCCGACCGGCCGAGGGACCTGAGCGCGGCCCACACGGTGAAGGCCCTGCCGCGCCGGGACAGTTCGGGAACCTTGTCGATGGGGTCGCCGCGTTCGTCCTGGATGAGGTAGTCGCCGCGCAGCCCCATGGCGGCCCGGAGCGCCGACGGATCGCGCACGATGGCGAGCCCGCAGTCGTAGGGGACGTTCAGGGTCTTGTGGGCGTCCGTCGCCCAGGAGTCGGCGTCCGCGCAGCCCGCCGCCAGATGGGCGTACCGCGGCGAGGCGGCCGCCCACAGCCCGAAGGCGCCGTCGACATGCACCCACGCGTCCGCCGCCCGAGCCGTCCGGATCGCCTCGGCGAAGGGGTCGAACGCGCCGGAGTGGATGTCTCCGGCCTGGAGGACCACGATCGTCGGACTCCGTCCGCCGGCCGCCGCTGCCCCGGCTGCCAGTGCGCTCCGCAGGGCCTCCGGCCGGATGCGCCCCTGGCCGTCCGCGGCCACGGGCTCCGGCACGCCCAGCCCGAGATAGCGCAGCGCCAGGTCGACGGCCATGTGGCGGTCCTCGCCGACGAGGACGCGGACCGCCGGTCCGCCTGCTAGCCCGTCGCGGGCGACGTCCCGGCCCGCGCGGCGCAGTACCGCGTCACGCCCGGCGGCAAGACAGGTGAAGTTCGCCATCGTGGCGCCGGTGGTGAAGCCGACGGCGCTGCCACCCGGCAGGCCGAGCAGGTCGAGCAGCCACATGCCGGCAATATCCTCCGCGGCCGCGTACGCGGGCGAGACGGCGCGCATCACGGAGTTCTGGTCCCACGCGCTGACCAGCCAGTCCACGGCCAGTGCGGCCGGTTCGGTGCCGCCGACCACGAATCCGTAGAAGCGGCCGCTGGGAAACGCGGTCAGCCCCGGCTCACAGGCCGTGACCAGCAGGTCGACGACGTCGGACGGCGGGCTCGGACCGTCCGGCAGCTCGGCGCCCAGCGCGCCTGCGATCTCGTCGACCGAAGCGCGGGCGGGAACCGGGCGGTCGTCCAGGCTCGCCAGCCAGCGGGCCGCATGGCCGTAGGCCCGTCGGAGCGCCTTTTCGCGCGCGTCCATACCTCGGACTATGGGACCGCCGCCGCCACCCCGCCAATCGGCACGGCAGCCCGGCCCGTGCTCGGCTTCCACGAACGCGGCCCGCAGCGAATTCGTGCCGGGGCGGCGGTGGTGCATGATCGGGGGATGTCTGATCGCATCATTGCCGCCTGCGACGGCGCGGCGAAGGGGAATCCCGGACCTGCTGCCTGGGCGTGGGTCATCGCCGACACACAGGGCCGCCCGGAGCGTTGGGAGGCGGGGCCCCTGGGCCGGGCCACCAACAACGTGGGCGAGCTCACGGCCCTCCAGCGACTGCTGGAGTCCCTGGCCCCCGGGACGGCCGTCGAGGTCCGGATGGACTCCCAGTACGCCATGAAGGCGGTGACCCAGTGGCTCCCGGCCTGGAAGCGCAACGGGTGGAAGACCGCGGCGGGCAAACCTGTCGCCAACCGGGAGCTCGTCGAGCGGATCGACGCGCTGCTGGCCGAGCGGGACGTCGAATTCCGCTACGTTCCGGCCCACCGCGAGGACGGCGACCTCCTGAACGCGATCGCCGACCAGGCCGCGAGTGACGCCGCCGCCACCCAGCAGGCGGCCGGCACGGCCCTCGGCAGCGAGTCGCTCCCCGTACCCGCTCCCGCCCGCGCCTCCGCACCCCGTGCCAAGGCTGCGGCCGGAGCCAAGAAGCCCACGCGCGGCCGGAGCGGCTCCATCAAGGCGAAGTTCCCCGGCAGCTGCCCCTGCGGAAAGTCGTACGCGGCCGGTGAGCAGATCACCAAGCTCGGCACCCGCTGGGGCCACCCGGGCTGCGGCAGCCCCGTACCGAACGACGCCCCGGCGTAGAGCGGCCCGGCGCAGGTGGACGCGGAGGCGGGCCATACGCGGCACGGACGCGGATGCGCGGGATCCGGATCGACGGGTGTGAGATCACGGACGAGGGGCAGGCGCGCTGTTACGAGAGTCCGATCCAACCACCATGGAGGGCATTTTCATGACGGAGAACGTGTGGGGCTACCGCGAGACCTCGGGCCGTGCCCAGGGCGTCGACCTCACCGGATTCAAGGTCGAAGCCGTCGACGGCGGCATCGGCAAGGTGGACAAGCACTCCGACGAGGCCGACTCCGCGTACATCGTGGTGGACACCGGTCCGTGGATCTTCGGCAAGGAGGTCCTCCTCCCGGCCGGCACCGTCTCGCGCATCGACGTGGACGACGAGAAGATCTACGTCGACCGGACGAAGGAGCAGATCAAGAACGCCCCCGAGTTCCACCGCGACGACCACCTGCAGGACGAGCGCTACCACACGGAGATCGGCGCGTACTACGGGATCGGCGGCCCGTTCGGCGGCAGCCGGATGTGATCCGGCGGGCGCCGTCGTGGGGGCGGCACCGTCCGCGAAGCAAGGAGCATGCACGGTGACTGAGCACAAGAAGCACGAAGTGACGACCCCGCCGTCGAAGGCGCCGGGGGAGAGCGGCGACCGCGAGGCCCGCGAGGAGGCCGAAGAAGCGGTCATGCCGGGCGGGCACGATCGCGAGGCAGGAGACGCACTGACCCCGAGCCCCGAAGCCCAGCGACGGGCGGGCGGGCGGGACCGCTCCGGGGCCTGAACTGGCGGCAGGCCCCGGCCGGGGGGGGGGGGCCCCCCCCGGCGGGGGGGGGGGGCGGCCCCGGGGGGGGGGGGGGGCGCCCCCGGCCGGGGGGGGGGGGGGGGGGGGGGGGGGCGGGGGCGGGGGGGGGGCCGCCCCCCGGGGGGGGCGCCCCCCCCCCCCCGGGGGGGCGCCCCCCCCCGCGCCGGGTTGCCCAGTGCAGGAAAGCAGCGCAGGAAAGCGGAGGTGTGCGGTGAAGGCATCGAAAGTCGCCTACAAGCCGGTCGGACTGGCCCTCGGAGCCGGCGCCGGTCTGCTGGCCTCGGCGGTCTTCAAAGAGGTGTGGAAGCTCGCCGGGCACGAAGACGACGCCCCGAAGGCCACGGACGAGGAACGGCACTGGCGCGAGATACTGCTCGCCGCCGCGATCCAGGGCGCGATCTTCGCCCTCGTCAAGGCGGCCGTCGAGAGGTCCGGGGCCGTCGCAGTACGGCGCGTGTCGGGTACCTGGCCGGCCTGAGCCGCCTGACGCGACCCTTGACCTCAAGTTCAGTTGAGGGCCTACCGTGAGACGACCTTGATCATCACCTCACGGCAGGAGCGGGACCCATGACCCAGGGGACCAGGTACACGCAGGACCGGGCACTCGTCTTGGGGCCGGGAGGCGTGCTCGGCACGGCCTGGATGGCCGGGCTCATCGGCGGACTGCTCCGCACCGGGGTGGATCTCGGTGAGGCCGACCTGACCGTCGGCACCTCGGCCGGAGCGATCGTGGGCGCCATGTTGACCACCGGTCAGGACTTCGGCCGGCTCGCCACCCGGGCGCGTCCGTCGGGGACGGCGGCTGCTCCGCGCGCCGTGGACGGTGCGCTGACCGGTTCCGTGTTCGCGGTGCTCGGCGAGCCCGGACTGGACCCCGGGGAGGCCCGGCGGCGCGTCGGACGGATCGCGCTCGACCACGCCGACCCCGACGCCGAGCACGCACTGGTCGCGGGGCGGGGCGCACTGATCGGCGCGGACGCCTGGCCGCAGCAGCGGCTGCTGCTCACCGCCGTGGACGCGGGGACGGGGGAGCCCGCGGTATGGGACCGGACCAGTGGCGTACCGCTCGTACGCGCCGTGGCGGCCAGTAGCGCGTTCCCCGGAGCAGAGCCGCCTGTCGCCGTTCAGGGGCGGCGCTACATGGACGGTGCGCTGCGGTCGGGGTCGAACGTGGACCTCGCGGCCGGATCCCGGACCCTGGTCGTCATCGAGCCGCTGGCGCATCGTTTCCCTCGTGAGCGGTTCGAACGGGAGCCGGCGGTCGTGGGGGCGCAGAACGTGGTGGCGATCGGTCCCGACCCGGACGCGGTGCGGGTGCTGGGCTCCGACTGGGACGACCGGGCGAAGTGGACTCCGGTGTACCGGGCGGGACTTGCTCAGGCCGGAGCCGCTGCCGAGCGGCTCCGCCCCGTCTGGCAGACCGTGCCGGCCGGGGCATCGGGGGACATCTGAGCCGGACGCGGTGCGGCGGCGCCGGCACGCGGGTGCCGTACCGGGCCACGGACCCGGTACGGCACCCGCCGAGCCCGGTACGGGCGGAACGGTCAGGCGCCCTCGCCCAGGACGGTGGAGATCAGCTGCCGTTGTTCCTCGGTGAGGTACGGATCCCTTAACTCCACCAGCTTGCCGTCGACGTGGACGACGTAGTTGAACCCGTCCGGCACGGGCTCCCCGGCCGCGGGACACTCGCCGCTCAGGGCTCGCTCGGCCAGCCGCTCCAGCTCGGCGCGGTCGCTGCGGTACTCCGTGTCGAGGGAAGCGGTCCGTTCCCTGCCCGCGAACCCGCCTGTTCGGGTGACGGTGATCAGCATCGCGAAACCTCCTTGAGTCGAGCGCCGCCAACAGCCTGTCGGGCCGGCCGGTCAGGCGGCGCACGGGATGGGCACCCTCTCGCCTGCCCCCGAAAGCCCCGGATGTGCCCTCTGCGCACGGCACCGCAGGGAGATGTCCGAAAACCGGCCCATCGCCGGGACCGCCCTGCGGTCGGGGGATCCTGCCCGAGCGGCCTACGACGCGGCCCCGGGGCCGTGGCGGTGGTGGGCCTCGGCGCAGCGTACGCAGGCGCTCGCTTCGGGTCGCGCCTCAAGGCGGGCCGCCGCGATGCGTTCGCCGCAGCCCTCGCACCACCCGTACTCGCCCCGCTCCAGACGGTCGAGCGCCCGGTCGATCTCCTGCAGGTGCTCGGCCGCCCGGCTCAGCAGGGCGGCGACATGGGCTCGCTCGAACGCGGTGCTGGACCCCTCCGGATCGTGCTCGTCGTCGACCGCCACCAGGGCGTTCGCCTCGACGATGCCGTCGAAGTCGCGCTTCAGGGCCGCGATCTGCGCGCACGTGGAAGCGCGCGAGACCTCCAGCCGTTCACGGAGGGACACGGTCTCGTCGGAAGTCGAAGAGTCGCCCACACGTGCGGCAACGCCGGTGTCGATCCCTGCATTCCGTGTCGGGGGAGCCCCGGGAGACGAGACTGCGGATGGCCGCCGCGCGAGCGGGCATACGCCGGAGGGAACGGCACGGAGAGCAAGCGAAGGGTCCCGTATGCGCAGCGTCGGCGTCGAGGAAGAACTGTTGCTGGTCGATCCGAGGACCGGGCAGCCGGCGGCATCCGCCGGCGCGGTGCTGGCATCGGCCCTGCGCTCCGGAGGCCGGGCGGCGGGTGCCGGCGGAGAGATCCCGCTGGAGAAGGAACTGCACAAGGAACAGGTCGAGTGCGCGACCCGCCCGGTGACCCGGATGGACGACCTCGACCAGGAGATCCGCCGGTGGCGGGCCGAGGCCGCCCGGCATGCGGAGGCCGCCGGCGTCCTGGTGGCGGCCCTCGCCACCTGCCCGCTGCCGGTGGAGCCGTCGCTGAGCGTGGGCGAGCGCTACCAGTGGATCGCCCGGCAGTTCGGCCTGCCCGCCCAGGAGCAGCTGACCTGCGGCTGCCACGTGCACGTGGCGGTGGACTCCGACGAGGAGGGCGTGGCGGTGCTCGACCGGATCCGTCCCTGGCTGTCCGTCCTCACCGCGCTGAGCGCGAACTCACCGTTCTGGCAGGGGGAGGACACCGCGTACGGCAGCTACCGCAGCAGGGTCTGGAACCGCTGGCCCTCGGCGGGCCCCGTGGACGTCTTCGGCACGCCCGAGCGCTACCACGAGCGGGTACGGGCCATGGTCGCCACGGGAGCCATCCGGGACGAGGGGATGATCTACTTCGACGCACGGCTGGCCGCCTCGTATCCGACGGTGGAGGTCCGCGTGGCGGACGTCTGCCTCGACGCGTCGACCGCCGTGCTGCTGGCCGCCTTGGTACGCGGCCTGGTGGACACCGCGGCCCGGGACTGGCGGGCGGGTGAGCCGTGGCCCGCGGCCGATACGAGCCTGCTCCGGCTCGCCGCCTGGCGTGCGGCCCGCTCCGGGCTCGACGGGCCGCTGATCCACCCGGCCACCCTGCGCGAGGACTCCGCCGAAGCCGTCGTCCGGGGGTTGCACGACCACGTACGCGATGCCCTGGAGGACAACGGGGACGCCGGCTTCGTCAAGGAAGGCCTGGCCGAGCTGCTGGCCCGCGGCAACGGCGCCCGCGTGCAACGGGAACTGCTGCGGACGGGCGGCGACCTGGCCGCCGTGGTGCTCCGCTGCGCCCGGCGCACCCTCGGGGGCGTGGGCGAACCGTGAGGAGTGTCCGCACCATGTCGCGAAGACGATCCGACGCGCCGGCCATGCACCCGCGGCACGAACGGCGCGGTGAGGCGCGGGCACCTGCCGTGGTCGCGACGCTCGCCGCGATCACCCTCTACCTGGCACTGCCGCAGCAACTGCTCATCGCGCCCCGCTACGTGCTGCCCGCACTGGAGGTACTGCTGCTCCTGCCGCTGATCGCGATCAACCCACGACGCCTGACCCGCCAGACCAAGACCTTCCGGATCCTGTCGCTCACGCTCGTCCTGCTCATCGTGGCCAGCAACCTCGCGGCCCTCGCCGTCCTCGTCCACGAGCTGCTCAACGCCCAGGTCGAGGACGGGCGCGCGCTGCTGGTCGCGGCGCTGCAGGTCTGGCTGACCAATGTCATCGCCTTCGGCCTGGCCTACTGGGAACTCGACCGCGGCGGTCCCGTCAGCCGTACCCAGCTGCCCCGTGACCAGCTTCCGCTGGCGGACTTCCGGTTCTCCCAGGACGAGAACGACGACGCGGTCGGGGAGGTCGCGGACGGAGCGAGCGGATCATCCGACTGGGTTCCCAGCCTGCCGGACTACCTGTACGTGTCCGTCACCAACTCGACCGCCTTCAGCCCGACCGACACCATGCCGCTGTCCACGCGCGCCAAGCTTCTGATGAGCGTTCAGAGCGTCTCCGCGCTGCTGACCTCGCTCCTCGTCATCGCCCGTGCGGTGAGCATCCTGCACTGAGCCGTCCGGTCTTCCGCAAACGGGCTCCCGGCCCTGTTCCGCCGTGTCGCCCCTCCAGCCCCGGACATGACCGGTCCTGTGCGGGCGACGCAGGCGGAGCACAGCACTGATAGGGACGGATTTCCGGGGTACACGGCATTCGAGGCGCCACGGCGGATCCAATCGTTCCGCCGAAACCCCCAACCTGAGAACGAGGGCATCATGATTCTCGTGGGACTGATTCTCCTACTCATCGGATTTCTGACCGGAATTTCCATCCTGTGGACCCTCGGGGTCATCTTGCTCGTGGTCGGCGCGGTGCTGTGGCTCCTGGGCTCGGTCGGACACGCGGTCGGCGGCAGGCGCCATTACTGGTGACGCACCATGCGGTGCACACGGCACGGGCGGGTCCCCCACGGGGGGCCCGCCCGCCTCCATTGAGGAGCGCGGGCGGGGGCTCCGGAGCCGGCCTACGGTCGGGCGGCCTCTTCCCGGGCCCGCTCCGCGTTGAACTGGGCCCCGGTGAGCAGGGCCAGGTTGGCGATCCAGAGCCAGACGAGGAAGACCACGATGCCGGCCAGCGAACCGTAGAGCCGGCCGTACGTGTCCAGCTGCGTGTACAGCGTGAAGAGCACCGAGGCGGCCAGCCAGAGCACGGCCGCCAGCACGCCGCCGGGCAGGCCCCGGCGTGTGCCCCGGCTCTGGGCCGGGCCGGTACGGAACAGGATCAGCACCAGGAAGGTGACGGCCACGAGCAGCACGGGCCAGCGCAGGAGCGCGATGACCTCCGGGCTGCTCCCGCCGGCGGTCCGCGCCACCCATCGGGCCGGCGGACCGGACACGACCAGTCCCGCGGCCGCGACGACGAGCAGGACCAGCAGCACCGCCGCGTTGACGAGCAGCGTGTGGGCAGCGCGCAGCGGAGGCCTTCTGTCGGGCACCCGGTGCATCGTGTGCAGCGCCCGGCGGAACACCGCCAGGTAACTGCACGCCGACCACAGGGCGCTCAGCACGCCGCTGATCAGCAGGGCCCACATCGACGACTGCTCCGCCGCGAGTCCGCCGAGCGCGTCGCGCAGCACCTGCGCCGATTGGGGCGGTGCGTACGAGGTGAGCTCGGTGATCAGCCGATCCCTCGTCACCCTGCCCAGCAGCCCGACGAGGGAGACCGCGATGACGAGCGCGGGCAGGAGCGCCAGGACGGCGTAATAGGTGAGCGCGGCTGCGTGGTCGGCGAGGTTGTCCGTCCACACGCGGACGGCCGTACGCCGCAGCTCGGCGCGGGTGCGCGCCGCGAGGGCGGCCGCGGGCGGACTGCTCGGGCGGGATGCGGTGCGGGGGATGTCGGTCACGCTGAGCACGTGCCCGACACTGCCCGGCCGTATGCGCAGGGCTGTTGCGGGGGAGCGCCGGTGGCGCCCGCGTACCGGGGGGCCCGCCGGGTAAGCGCGCCCGCATGACATGGAGTCGCGTACGGCGCAGCACGGAGAAGCGGGCGGACCGGAAGCGGGCGGAACGCGAGAACGCGGAACGCAGACGGGCGGAACGGCCCGTGCCGGCCGCCCCCCGGAGGCGACCCCGGCGTCCGGCCCATCCGGCGGTCCGGGCGTCGGCCATGGTGACCGCGTTCGCCGGGACCGTCCTGTTCGGCGTGGTGCTGGCCCGGCTGACGCTCGAACCGTCCGCCGCCTCGGCGGCCCTCGTGCACAGCAACGTCCGGCCCGGCCACTCGATCAGCGCCTACCTGGACGGGACGTCGACGATCGAGGCGGTGCGCCAGCTGGGCGGGAACCTGCTGCTCGGCCTGCCGTTCGGCGTGCTCCTGCCCGTCCTGCTGCCGCCGGCGCGCGGGCTGCTGCGGGTCGGCGCCGTGACGGTCTGTCTGATGACGCTGGTGGAGCTGGTCCAGGGCGCGCTCGTCACCGGACGCGTCTTCGACATCGACGACGTCATCCTCAACACGGCAGGCGCGCTCCTCGGGTACCTGCTGATCGGCCGCCGGCTCGGGCGCGCCGTCCACCCGCGCCGCCGGCACTGGTGGACCCGGTGGACGGCGGAGCCCCGTGACACCTGACGCGCAACTGGTGACTCGTGAGTACTGCACACCCCAGCGGTGACAGGCGTGACTGTCGCCGCCTCCTGCGGGCGTGACACCGTCGGACCTGCCGCCGACCGAGGGAGCAGGTGTGAACAAGGGGTACGCCGCCTTCTGCGACGCCGACCGCTGGTTCTACGACGCGCCGTACCGGCGCGCCGGTGAGAGCTACCCGGCCGCGCTCGCCCCCGTCCCGTCGGGGTGGCGCTCGCACCGGAGCGGCGACTGGCTCGCACTGCGCCCCGCCGACGCCGAACTGCCCGCGCAGGGATGGAAGATCCACGTCTCGGCCACGCTCGACAACGCCGAATCGCTGCTGACGACGGTGTACGAGTACTGCACCGCCCGACGCATCGCCTTCAAGTTCATACCGAGCCGGTACCTGCTGCACCTGCGCAACGCCAAGTACGCCGACCGTGCGGCGAGCGGGAAGTTCATCACCGTGTACCCGGCCGACGAGCAGCAGTGCCACCGGATCGCGGAGGACCTCGACGCCGCGCTGGCCGGGGCGGCCGGCCCGTACATCCTCAGCGACCTGCGCTGGGGCGCCGGCCCGGTCCACCTGCGCTACGGCAGCTTCACCCTGCGCCACTGCTACGGCGAGCACGGCGAGCTGGTCCCGGCGATCGAGACCCCCGACGGGCGGCTCGTACCGGATCGGCGCGGGCCGGTGTTCCAGCCGCCCGAGTGGCTCGAACTGCCCGACTTCCTGGAGCCGCACCTCGCGGCTCGCTCCGCGACCACCCTGACCGGCGTCCCCTTCACGGTGGAGCGGGCGCTGCACTTCTCCAACGGCGGCGGCGTCTACGTCGGCAAGGACAGCCGCACCGGCGAGTCCGTGGTCCTCAAGGAGGCCCGGCCCTACGCCGGACTCGCCGCGGACGGCGCCGACGCCGTGACCCGGCTGCACCGCGAACAGGCGGCACTGGAAAGGCTGTCGGGCCTGGACTGCGTCCCCGCGGTGCGCGGCACGTTCACGGTCGGCGACCACCACTTCCTGGTGCTCCAGCACCTCCCCGGCAAACCGCTCAACACCTACTTCGCCCGCCGCCACCCGCTGATCGAGGCGGACCCCGACCCGGCGGAGCTCGCCTCGTACACCGAGTGGGCCCTGAAGATCCACCGCCGCGTCACCGAGGCCGTCGACGCCGTGCACGCACGCGGAGTGGTCTTCAACGACCTCCACCTCTTCAACATCATGGTGGCGGAGGACGAGAGCGGCGAACCCTCCGTGGCCCTGCTGGACTTCGAGGCCGCCGCGCACGTCGACGAGGGACTGCGCCAGACCGTCGCCAATCCCGCCTTCGTCGCCCCCGCGGAGCGGCGCGGGTTCTCCGTCGACCGCTACGCCCTCGCCTGTCTGCGGCTCGCCCTGTTCCTGCCGCTGACCAGCCTGCTCGTCCTGGACCGGGCGAAGGCCGCCCATCTGGCCGCCGTCGCCGCCGCGCAGTTCCCCGTACCGCGGCGGTTCCTCGACGAGGCCGTCGAAGAGATCCTGGCCGGGGCACCGCAGGGCGCGGCGGCCGGCCGCCCGCCCGCACCGCCCGGCCGCCCGCCCGCACCGCCCGGCCGCCCGCCCGCACCGGCCGGCCCGTACCTGCCCGTCGAGCCCGGGGATTGGCCGGCCGCCCGCGCCTCGATGACGGCGGCGCTGCGCGCGAGCGCCACCCCGGACCGCGAGGACCGCTTCCTCCCGGGCGACATCGCCCAGTTCGCGACCGCCGGCGGAGGCACCGGTTTCGGCTACGGGGTCGCCGGGGTGCTCCACGCCCTCGCCGAGACCGGCGCCGAACCCTGGCCCGAAGCCGAGGAATGGCTGCTGGCGCGGACCCAGGATCCGGCGTCCGGTACTCCGCTCGGCTTCTACGACGGCCTCGCCGGCACGGCCTGGACCCTGCACCGGCTCGGACACCCGGACCGCGCCCTCGCCCTCGCCGAGCGGCTGCTGCACCAGCCCTGGCAGAGCGCGGGCCCCGACCTGCACGGTGGACTGGCCGGCATCGGCCTGGCCCTGGACGCGCTCGGCACCGCGAGCGGCGAGAGCGGTCTGCACACCGCGGCCCTGCACTGCGCCGAGCTGCTCGCCCGGCCCGAACAGCGCCCCGCCCGCGCCGGACTGATGTACGGGAACGCCGGCCCCGCCCTGCTCTTCCTGCGGCTGTACGAGCGCACCGGCGACAAAGAACTGCTGCTCCAGGCCGCCCGGGCGCTCCACCGCGACCTCGACCGCTGCGTCACCAGCGCGTTCGGCACCCTCCAGGTGAACGAGGGCTGGCGCACCATGCCGTACCTCGGCGAAGGCAGCGTCGGCATCGGCATGGTCCTCGACGACTGGCTGGAGCACGCTCCCGACGAGCGCTTCGAACAGGCCCGTCGCGAGATCGTACGGGCGGCGCAGGCGACCTTCTACGCCCAGCCCGGGCTGCTGCGCGGCGCCGCCGGGATGATCCTCCACCTGGCCCGGACCACCACGCCGGGCCCGGGCACCGGACCCGCCGACATCGCCCGCCAGATCGACGCACTGGCCCGGCACGCCGTGCCGTACCAGGGGCACCTGGCCTTCCCCGGCGAGCAGATGATGCGCCTGTCCATGGATCTCGCCACGGGCACCGCCGGCGCTCTCCTCGCCCTCGGCAGCGCCGCGCCCGGCGGGCGCGCGCACCTGCCGTTCCTCCCGCCGCTGCGCAAGAGCGCGGCGGCCCCAGAGCCGGTCCCGCCCGGGGCCGTGACCCATCGCACCACTCGACAGAAGAGGAATCTGACATGACGCTTCTCGACCTGCAGTCGATGGAGACCCCCAAGGAAGACGTCGCCGAGGGCGCGCTGACCGGCGGCAGCCGGGCCAGCCTGCTCCTCTGCGGCGACAGCAGCCTGAGCATCACGACCTGTAACTGACATAGGTCACCTCGGGCCCGGGCGGTTCGCCGCCCGGGCCCGCACCACACCACCGGAGGCATCCGTCGATGAGCCCTCCCGACGCGGCGGCCGGCACGGCGCAGACCGCGGCCGCGGCACGCACCGCCGACCGGGCTCTCCTGGCAGCGGCCCGCCACAGCGCCGGGCGCAGCGCCGCCGTCCTCGGATGCACCGTCAGCGCCGCCGCCGCGGCGCTCGCCGAACCCGCGGTCCTCGGCCACACCCTCGACCTGCTGCTCCGCCGCTCCCCGGCGGGCCCCGCCTGGACACTGCTGTGCGCCGCGGTCGTCGCGGCCGAAGTGGCGCTGGACGCGGCCGCCGCCCGGCTGGCCGGCGAGGTCGACGGCCGCTCCACCGCCCGCCTGCGCAGGCTCGGGCTGTCCCGGCTGCTGCGGACGGCCCCGCACCACGCCGCCCGCCACGCACCCGGCGAAACCGCCGCGCGGCTGACCGCGCACGCCACCGAGGCCGGGAAGGTCCCCGCCGCCGTCGCGCACGCCGTCGCCGCCCTGCTGCCGCCGATCGGCGCGGTGGCCGCCCTCTTCCTCATCGACCTGTGGACGGCACTCGTCTTCCTCGCCGGCGTTCCGTTCCTCGTGCTCCTGCTGCGGGCCTTCGCCCGCGACACCCACGCCACCATCGCCCGCTACCAGCAGGTCCAGCTCGCGACCGCCGGCCGCCTGACCGAGGCACTGGCCGGGGCGCGCACGATCGCCGCCGCGGGCACCGCGGACCGCGAACGCGCACGGATCCTCGCCCGATTGCCCGAGCTGGGCACCGAGGGCAGGCGGATGTGGCAGGTCTACGGCGGCACGACGGCCCGGTCCTCGGCCCTCATGCCGATGCTCCTGTACGCGGTCCTCGCCGTCGGCGGCCTCCGCCTGTCGGCCGGGGCCATCGGGGTGGGCGAACTCCTCGCCGCCGTACGGTACGCCGGCCTCGCGGCCGGCATCGGCGCCGTGACCGGGGGACTGGCGGCCGTGGTCCGCGGCCGGTCCGCGGCCCGGCGGACCGCCGCCCTCCTGGACCTTCCCGTACTCGGCCACGGCCGGGCGGAACTGCCGGAAGACGGCCCGGGCACCCTCGAACTGCGCGACGTCCGGGTGGTGCGCGGCGGAGCGACGGTCCTGCACGACATCAGCCTGCTCATCCCCGGAGGTACCACGGTGGCCGTGGTGGGCCGCTCGGGGGCCGGCAAGACCCTGTTCGCCGCCGTGGCCGGCCGGCTCACCGACCCCGACGCGGGCCGGGTACTGCTGGACGGAGTGCCCCTGCGGGAGCTGACCGCCGCAGCACTGCGCCGCGAAGTCGGCTACGCCTTCGACCGGCCCGCGCTGCTCGGGGACACGGTCGGCGGTGCGATCGCCTTCGGCGCGGGCCCGGACCCCGGCCCGGAAGCGGTGCGCGCAGCGGCCCGTGCCGCGGGAGCCGACGCGTTCGTACGGCGCCTTCCCCACGGGTACGGCACGCGCCTCGCCGACGCCCCGATGTCCGGCGGGGAGGTCCAACGCCTCGGGCTGGCCCGGGCGTTCTGCCACGCGGGCCGGCTCCTCGTACTGGACGACGCCACCTCCAGCCTCGACACCGTCACGGCCCGCGAGGTGGAGCGGGCCCTCGCCCGGGAGATCCGGCCCGGCACCAGGATCGTGGTCGCGCACCGCCTCTCGTCCGCAGTCCGCGCCGACCTCGTCATATGGCTGGAGGACGGACGGGTACGGGCGACCGGCACCCACGGCGAGCTGTGGCGACGCGACCCCGACTACCGGGCGGTGTTCGCCGCCGGCACGGAAGAACACACGGACGGCGGAGCGGAGAAGGACACGGAGAACGACACGGAGAACGACACGGAGCGGGAGGCGGCGCGGTGACCGGGGGAGGAGCCCGGGGCCGGGTGGCCCCCGAGGGCCGAAGGTTCCTGCGCGGCCACAAGCGGGCCGTCGGACGGCTGGCCGGATGGTCGCTCCTGGAGTCCGCGCACACCTTCCTCGGCGGCTACGGCGTCGCCCGCGCCCTCGACGACGGCTTCCTGGCCGGCCGCACCGCCACCGGTCTCGGCTGGCTGGCCGCGGCCGGAGCCGGCGCACTGCTCGGCGGGTACGCCTTGCGCGGGGTGTTCGCCGGGCTCGCGGACCTCGTCGAGCCGCTGCGCGACGGCCTGGTCCGGCGGGCGGTGCGGCAGGCGCTGGACCGCGCGGTCGCCGACCCGGCGGGCGCCGGCGACTCGGGCGCCGTGTCCCGGCTGACCCAGCAGACGGAAATGGCCCGTGACTCCTTCGCCGGGCTGGTCCTGACGGCACGTTCGTTCGTCTTCACCGCCGTGGGAGCCATCGCCGGCATGGCCGCGCTGGCGCCCGTGCTGCTGCTGGTCGTGCTGCCGCCGCTGGTGCTGGGCGTGGCCGCCTTCCTGGCCACGCTCCGCCCCCTGGCCTCCGTACAGCGCAGGTCCCTGGACACCGACGAGGCGCTGGCCGACCGGGTGGGGGCGGTGGCCGAGGGCCTGCGCGACATCGTCGCGTGCGGGGGACAGGCCGCCGCGGAGGCCCGGGTGGAGCCCCTGATCGCCACGCAGGAGCGGCTGGCGCGCACCCTCGCGGGCTGGGCGGCTCTGCGCACCCTGGCCCTGGGCACCGCGGGCCGGCTGCCGGTGATCGCGCTCCTCCTCGCGACGCCCTGGCTGCTGGGCCGCGGGATCACCGCCGGTACGCTGGCCGGCGGCCTCACCTACCTCGTGCAGGCCCTGCTGCCCGCTCTCAACTCCTTGATGACCGCGCTGGGTTCCGCCGGAACCCGGCTGCTCGTGGTCCTCGAACGGTTCAGCGGTCCGGTGCCGCCGGACGGGGACGGCCACAGCCCCGCGCAGCCGCAGCCGCAGCGGCAGCCGCAGCCGCCCGGGCCGACCGGTCCGCCGACCGACGCCGCGGCCGAGCTCCGAGGCGTCACCTTCGCGTACGGCCCCGGCGCGGCTCCCGTACTCGACGGCCTCGACCTGGTGGTGGCCCCGGGGGAGCACCTCGCGGTGGTCGGACCGAGCGGGATCGGCAAGTCCACGCTCACCGCACTGCTCGCCGGAATGCTGTCGCCCGACGCCGGATCGGTCCTGGTGGCCGGCGCGGCCGCCCGCCGGGAACCGGGGGCCGGCGGACCTGATCCGCGGCGGACCCTGCTGCCGCAGCAGGCCTACGTGTTCACCGGCACCGTACGGGAGAACCTGACCCATCTCGCCGCGGGCCAGGACCCCGCTGGACCTTCGGACGCCCGAGTGCGGAACGCCGTCCGCGCCCTCGGACTGGACGACCTGGTGGCGCGGCTCGGCGGCCTGGACGGCGAGGTGTCCCCCCGGCTGCTGTCCCGGGGCGAGAGCCAGCAGCTCGCGCTCGCCGCCGCCTATCTCTCGCCCGCGCCGCTGCTGCTGCTCGACGAGGCCACCTGCCACCTGGACCCGGCCGCCGAGGAGCGTTTCGAACGGGCCCTGGCCGAACGCCCGGGCACCCTCGTCGTCGTGGCCCACCGCGTCTCGTCCGCCGCCCGCGCCGACAGGGTCCTCGTCCTCGACGGGACCCGCGCCGTCTGCGGCACACATGAAGAACTCCCCGCCAGGTCGCCCCTGTACCGCGAGCTGGTGGGGAGGTGGAACCTGGCCGCGGACGAGTGACACGACACGGCCCCCGTGTCCGTCCGCGGCGGCCGCGGCTCAGACCCAGCCGGCCCGCCGGGATATCCGGATGGCGTCGATGAGATTGCGCGCGCCGGTCTTGCGGGTCGCCGCGGCCATGTAGTTGCGTACCGTCCCGCTCGCCAGGTGCAGCGTGCAGGCGATTTCGGCGATCGAATCGCCCTCCGCGGCCCGGGTCAGCACGCTGAGTTCCCGCGGGCTCAGCGGCACGGGGTCGGCCTCCATGAACGCGGAGGCCAGCGAGGCGTCGATGAACCGTTCTCCCGCGGCGACCTTGCGGACCGCCCGTACGAGCCGCCCCGGCGAGCCGTCCTTGTCGACGTAGCCGCGCGCCTCGGCCCGGAAGGCGCGGTGCAGCAGCCCGGGCGCGCCGGTCGACGCGAGCACCAGGACGGGGGACGGGGGCGCGAGGACCCGGCGGTCCGCGCGCCCGTCGTCGGCGAGGACGGCCGTCGCCCCCGGACAGTCGAGGTCGACGACCGTCACGTCTGGTCGTAACGACTCGGTCTGGCGGGCCGCAGCCCGCCAGCCTGCCGAGGCGACCTCGAAGCGCCCTTCGGATCTCAGCAGGGCGGCCAGAGCCGACCTGACCAGGCTGACACTGTGCAGGACGAGGACCTTCGTCATCGTGTGCGCTCCTCGGTAGACGGACCAACGGCACCACGGGTGCCCCGTACAGGGCCGATGGAACGTCACTGCGGGGGGCGTTCAGGGGCGTACGGGCAAGTTGGCCGAGATACCCACGGATTCTGCTCGCCTTCGGCGGGTAAGGCCCTTGAGTGGCCGGTTCCGGGCTGCAAGCCCGGCCGGAACGGCGGCCCGCCTCACACCTCGCGCCACCGGGCCATCGCCCAGGAGAACACCCCGAAGAGCATCAGCCCGACGGCGACCGCGACCAGGAGCCACGGCCCCGCAACGGTCCCGGCGAACGACCTCAGGGTGTCGTCGACGCCCTTCGCCTGCGCCGGGTCGTAGCGCACCGCGGCGTACGCCACGAACCCGCCGGCCGCCGTGAACACGAGACCCCGGGCCAGGCCGCCCGTCACCCCGAGGAAGTCGACTGCCCTGCGCCCCCACTCAGGGACCCCGCCCAGGGCGAGGTGCCTGCGGAAGCGGCACCGCGCCGCCTGCGCCGCGATGACCACGCCGGCCACGGCGATCCCGAGCCCTGCCGCACCCACCAGCCACTGGCCGGCGGGCAGGTCCAGCGCCCTGGCCGTCACATCGCGCGACTGTTCGTCTCCGGAGCGGCCCGCGCCGCCCGCCGCGAACGACAGGGCGGAGAAGGCAGCCGCGGCGTAGAAGACCGTCCGGCCGGCCGAGGCCAGCCGCTTGACGGGCTTGCCGCCGTCCGGCCCGGCCGCGCCGAACACCGCCTCCGACAGGCGCCACAGCACCATGCAGACCAGCCCGATACCGACGGCCCAGACGAGGACGCCCCCGAAGGGCTTTCCCACGAGCTCCCGGAGGGCGCCCTGTCGGTCGGCCTCCTCGCCCCCCGCGTCGCCGAAGGCCACGCGCAGGGCCAGCAGCCCTATCAGTGCGTACAACACCCCGCGCGCCAGCAGGCCGCAGCGGGCCGTGACCTCTCGCAGCCCGCCGCCGCGGGCCGCGGCCCGCACACCCTTGCCTGCGCCCCCGCGTCTCATCCCGTCAGACCTCGCCCCGCCAGGCGCCCGTTTCGACTCCGCGCGACTCGATGAACAGCTTGAACCTCTTCAGGTCGCCGGCCACCTGGCGCTTGACGAAGCCGAGCTTGTCGGCGGCCGTCTCGGCCAGGCCGTCGGGCACCCAGTTCATGTGCAGGACGACCTTGGTGGTGGTCGCGTCGATGGGCTGGAACGTGACCAGGCCGGCCTGGCGAGGCTCGCCGTCCACCGTCATCCACGCGACGCGCCGGTCCGGGAGCTGCTCGGTGATCTGCGCGTCGAACTCCCGCTGCACACCGTTCACGTTCGTCACCCAGTGGGTCAGCGTGTCCGTGCGCTGGTAGATGCGTTCGACCCCTTCCATGAAGACGGGGAAGTCCTCGAACTGCGTCCACTGGTTGTAGGCGGTGCGTACGGGGACGTTGACCTCGACATACTCCTCGACGTGTGACACGTGCACCCCTTCCGTATCGTCGGCGCCCCGGCACCACGAGGGTGCCGGTCGCCGCCTGAAGACCTTTCAGGGCCCGGCTACCCGCCCCCCGGCGCGCCATGCGCCGGCCACCGCGGGCCGGAGGCCTTCCCGTTAGCGCTGCGTCATCGCGGGTACGCGCGCAGCGACCGGCGCACCGCCGGCAGGCCGATCGGGAAGGAACAACGGCATGGGACACGCAGGGGACATCATCGCCGAACTGACCGTCGACCACCGCGAGGTGGACGGGTTGTTCGACAGGATCGAGCACACCACCCCGGCGGGCGAACGGCAGAAGGCGGCCGAACAGCTGACCATCGAACTGGTCCGGCACTCGGTGGCGGAGGAGGAGCATCTCTACCCGGCGGTCCGGGAGCATTTCCCGGACGGCGACCTCATCGCGGACAAGGAACTCGCCGACCACGCGCGCGTCGAGAAGCTGCTGAAGGACCTTGAGGGGCTGGACCCGGCGGGACCGGAGTTCGACCAGCTGATCGCCGTGCTGAAGGCCGAGGTCACCGCCCACGTGCACGACGAGGAGCAGAACCTGTTCCCCCGGCTCCGCCAGGCGTGCTCACCGGAGGCCCTGCAGACGCTGGGCGACAGGGTGCGCCGGGCCAAGAGGTTCGCGCCGACCCGTCCCCACCCCGGCGCCATCCCCTCACAGCCGCACCACCGTCTGATGTCCGCCGGCACGGGTCTGGTCGACCGGGCGCGGGACTTCCTGAGCGGCCGCGGCAGGTAAGCCGCCGCCAGCCGCCAGCCGCCAGCCGCCAGCCGCCAGCCGCCAGCCGCCAGCCGCCAGCCGCCAGCCGCCGCCGGTCCCGCCCCGCCCCGCCAGAGCGGGCGGGACCGGCGGCTTTCGCGTACGCCGACGCTGCGGCCGGTCGCTGCCGCGGGCGAGGTCCCGTGTGTCGTCCCCTACGTCCGTCCCGTGTGTTGCTCCTCCCCGTCTGGGCATGCGAGGGAAAGTCCATGCCGCCTACACCCGCCGAGGAGACATGAACCACGTGCTTCGCTTGCTGACCGTCCTGGGAGGCTCGCTCCTCCTCACCGCCGCGGCCGGATGGGCCGCCGACCTCCTGCTGCGCCGAGCCGACGCACGCCACCCGGAAACACCCTTGTGGAACGCGCTGCGCCGCTGCCGCCCGGCCCTGCAGATCGTGCTGTTCGCGGCCCTGCTCAGGGGAGCCCACCGGCAGACGGCCTGGCCGCCCCTGCAGGAGCACGAGGCCGTCGTCGGCCGGGCCCTGTCGCTCGCGCTGATCGGCGCCGGCGCCTGGCTGATCGTGGGCGTGGCCTCGGCCGCCGTCGAGTCCGGCTACGCCCGCTACGCGGCCGGCACCCGAGACCCCGCCAGGCTGCGCAGGGTCCGTACCCAGGTCACCCTGATCACACGGGTCGTGACCGCCGTCGTCGCCGTCGTCGCGGTCGCGGCGATGCTCCTCACCTTCCCGAGCTTCCGCGCGCTCGGCACGTCCGTGCTCGCCTCCGCGGGCATCATCGGAATCGTGGCCGGCGTCGCGGCCCAGTCCACCCTCGGAAACCTCTTCGCCGGATTCCAGATCGCCTTCGGCGACATGGTGCGCATCGGCGACACGGTCGTGGTCGCCGGCGAGTGGGGGGTGGTGGAGGACATCACCCTCACCTTCCTCGCAGTACGGACCTGGGACGAGCGCCGCATCACCATGCCCGTCTCGTACTTCACCACCCGCCCCTTCGAGAACTGGTCCCGCGGCGGCGTCCAGATGACCGGCACCGTCTTCCTCCACTGTGACCACCGCGCTCCCGTCGACCTCATACGCGACAAGGTGCACGAGATCCTGCACCACTGTCCGGAGTGGGACGGCCGCGGCTGGGACGTCGCCGTCACCGAGACGACCCCCTCCACCATGGTCGTGCGCGCGATCGTCACGGCCAAGGACGCCGACGACCTGTGGAAGGTGCGCTGCGCCCTACGGGAACAGCTGATCGCCTGGCTCTCGGAGAAGCACCCGGACGCCCTGCCCCGCCTGGTCTTCGCGGCCGAGCGTGATGCCGAGCCCCCTCACCCGTAGGCGACCGTCACCTCACGGAAGCCGAGGGAGCGTAGGAGCCCCTCCAGCATCGCCGTGGTGTTCTTCTCGGCGCGCTCGGCGAGGCCGCTGTCACGGGCGGCCTCGCCGATGTGCTGGGCGGCGAGTTTCTGCACGGCCTGCTCACCCGCCGGGTTGTCGGAGAACAGATCGCCGATCCGGTCCAGCAGGCCGCGCTGCTTCGACACCGCGTACGAGCGGTTCGGGTCGAGTGCCGCCGTGCCGAGGACCGCGTGCGGCAGCCGGATCGAGGCTTTGGTGCGGTCGCCGTTCACGGAGACGTTCCGCTCGCCCAGCCCGCCCAGGTCGACGTATCCGCTGACCGTGCCGGCCCCCACGTACAGGGTGCGCGTTCCGCGGATGGCGTCCGGCAGGAACGCCGCGTCCTTCTCCAGGTCCACGACCACCTGGAAGTTGCCGACGGCAGCCTCGTACCGGTCCATGTCCTGGATCGACTTCAGCAGAGCCGGGCCGGAGCGGTCCCGGGTCTCGTCGCCGAAGAGGCTGTCGAATCCCGGAACCAGGCCGAAGCGCGCCACGAGCACGATCAGCACCACGACCACCACCAGAACGGCGGCGATACGCCCCCACCACGGGCGCCGCGAGCCGCCCGGACGATCCGAAGAGGTTTCCATGCTCTGCGGATACCCCCTGAACGCCCCGCCAGCGCGCGAACCGGCCCCCCCGCTACGCCAGGCGCCCCGCGCGGAGCGCTGCCGAATGCTCCCGGACCTGTTCGGGCGTCAGGTACGCGTCGGTGTGCTCGAACTCCCGCAGCGTCGGCGGCCTCCACGCCTGGAAGCCCGTCCGCACGAAGTCGTCGCCCGCGACAGCGTTGAGGAGCCAGTTCGTCAGCACCCTCGTCCTGGCCACATGGGTGCGCAGCGCCGCCCAGTGGTAGCCCCTCGCCACCGCCTGCGCGGGCAGGCCGCGCAGTTCGATGCCGAGCGGCCTGGAGACTCCGTCGCGTCCGCCCAGGTCCACCACGAGGCCCAGGTCCTCGTGCCGGTAGGGCCGCAGCGGCCGGTCGCGCAGGGCCGCGATGAGGTTGTCGGCGGCCCTGCGCCCCTGCCGCTGGGCGTGCTGGGCGGTGGGCGGGCAGACGGCCCCTTCCCGGTCCGCGGCGAGGTCCGGGACCGCGGCCGCGTCGCCGAGGGCGAGGACTCCGGGACGGCCGGGCACCGTCAGGTCGGGGGAGACCACGAGCCGTCCGCGATCGGTATCGGCCTCCAAGGTGGCGATGAGCGGGCTGGCGGCCACACCGGCGGTCCAGATCAGGGTGCGGCTGCGCAGGACACGGCCGTCGGTGAGCGTCACCTCGTCCGGGCCGGCCTTGGCGACGGACACGCCGAGCGACACCTCGATGCCGCGCCTCCTCAGCACGTCCAGCGCGGATGCGCCGAGGGCCTCGCCGAGTTCGGGCATCAGCTTCGGCGCGATGTCGACGAGGTGCCAGCGGATCTGCCGCGGGTCCAGGCGCGGGTAGCGCCGGACCGCGTGGTGGGTGAGCCGCTGCAGGCAGGCCGCCGTCTCGGTGCCGGCGTAGCCGCCGCCCACGACGACGAAGCACAGCCGGGACGCCCGCTCCGCCTCGTCCTCGCAGGCATCGGCGAGATCGAGCTGTGCGATGACGTGGTCGCGCAGGTGGGCGGCCTCGGCGAGCGTCTTCATGCCGCGGGCGTGCTCGGCGAGACCGGGGATGTCGAAGGAGCGGGTGATGCTGCCGGGGGCCAGGACCAGGTGGTCGTAGGGCAGCGCGGTCAGCTCGCCCGAGATCTTCCGTACGACGCACACCTTCGCCGCGGTGTCCACGCCGACGGCGCCCCCGGGAACGATGCGGGTACGGTGGCGGCGGCTTCGGCGCAGGGACACGGCGATCGACTGCGGGGTCAGCACCCCGGCGGCGACCTGCGGCAGCAGCGGCAGGTACAGCTGGTAGGAGGACGGGGCGACGAGGGTGATCTCCGCCTCGGCGGGCAAGAGGCGCCGTTCCAGGCGGCGTACGCACTCCACGCCGGCGAAGCCGGCTCCCACCACCAGGATGCTCGGACGTGCCACGGCTGCCACGGATGTCATGGTGTTCTTCCCTTCCCGGGCCTGCTGGGTCCACTGACTCCTGCGCGTGTGCCCCGGAGAGGTGGTTCCTACCGGTGGCGGGCCAGGGTGCGGACGAGGACGAGGAGGGCGAAGGCGATGACGATCAGGTGGAACCAGGCAGGGCCGGGCGCCGGGGTCAGGGCCAGGGAGGTGAGCGCATTCGATGTCATACCCCGCGCCTGCCCCCGACTCCCGGAATGACGCTTCCGGACGGGAACACGGGAACACGGGAACACGGGAACACGGCGGCGCGGGACCGGCGGCCGGCGGCCGGCCGGTTCAGTGGCGGGTGGGCCTGCCCGAGGTCAGCCGAGCAGCCTCGATCTCGGCCCAGACGGCCTTGCCGTGCTCGTGGGTCTCGGTGCCCCAGCGGTCGGAGAGGCGCTCCACTATGTAGAGGCCGTGTCCGCCCGGGAGCCCGCGCTGCGGGGACGGGTGGCGGCGCGGCAGTGCCGTCGAGCCGTCGAAGACCTCGACCCGCAGGACCTCACCGGCCGAGACCACGAGTTCGACGCAGCCCCCCGCGTGCAGTGAGGCATTAGTCAGCAGCTCGGACACGAGGAGCAGGGCGTCCTCGGAGGTGTCGGTGCCGTCCCAGCCCCAGTCCCGCAAGGCCCGGCGCGTGAAGTCGCGGCCCTTGGCGACGTGGCCGGGGACGCCGGACAGGGCGAGGCGGCGGCGCTGCACCACGGCGGAGGGGCCGGCGTGCAGTGGCTCGCCGGTTCCCGGTCCGATGGTTTCCACTGCGGTACCTCACCCCCACCGTTGACTCTGGTCTCTCTGATCGCGGGACCCCTGCGGCCCCGCCAGGCCTGCGTGACAGTTTAGGGGACCCGCGGGCCTCAGGAACATGCCATGTGCATCCTCAACGTGAGGCCGCTGTCCGAGGCGCGGATCTCGACGAGGTCGCACAGCTGATGGATCATCCACAGGCCGCGGCCTCCGTCGACCGATGCCAGGGAGGGGCGGCGGCGCCCCTGCAGCGGATCGGCCAGGTTCCCGCCGTCGCGGATCTCGGCGACGACACCGCCACCGGCAGTGCTCCACAGCCGCAGGGAGCCGCTCCCGCCGCCGTGGGCGACGGAGTTGGCGGCCGCCTCGCTGACCGCGAGGACCAGGTCGCCGCGCCGGGCCGTGCTCAGGGCCGTGCCGCGGGCCCAGCTCTCGGTGTACGCGCGTACCTCGCCCAGCTCACCGGAGGCGTACGCGAACCGGGGCACAGCCGCATCGGGCTCGGGTAGCGGGTCGTCGCAGTCGGCGCAGACCACCGAGGCGTCGGCGTACTCCGGGCTGAGCAGGTCCTTGCCCTCAGCGATCACGGTGGGATGGGTACGCCGGGCATCGGACACCACCGCGGCCGGCAGGCCCAGGACGTCGTACGGGCACAGGATGGTGGCGCGCCGCCCCGCGAAGGCGGTGTTGATGAGGGCCTCGTGACGCGTGGCCTCCAGCACTTCCGCCTGCGAGCGGCCGGGCCAGATCGGCTCGCCCACGATCCGGGCCGGCCGTCCGTCGTGCCGGTCGGCGAAATCCTGCAGCGCGGCCAGGATGCGGCCGGGATTGCGGCCCAGCTGTGTCATGTCCGTCCAGGTGACCTCGGCCGAACCGAGGCCGAGGCTCTCGCGCAGGGCGTCCAGCCGAGGGCCGGGCACGGCCACGAGCACCGGCTCGTCGGCCGCGAGGGCGGCCCGTACGAACCCGCCCACTCCTGCCAGGTACTCCGCCCCGCCCTGGTAGAAGAGGGCGGGGTGGACGAAGTCCCCTGGTGCCGTGGGCGCAGATACGTTCGTCATGCTGCGACCTCCAGCGCGGCACATTCGTCCGGGAACATCTCCACTACCTTACGGAGCGAGTATGGCGGGTGGTGGAGCAACAGACGACGGCCCTGTCCCGTGACGGTGGCGTTCGCCCGCACCAGGGCGGCGACGGCGGCGGCATCGAGGAAGGCCACACCGGAGAGGTCGAGATGGACGACCGGGCCGGGGATCCGCGTGACGACGCCCAGCGCCGCGGACAGGACGGACCGGGTGTCGAGGTCGCAGCTGCCGCACAGCAGGGCGCCGGGGCGGTCGAGCAGCGGCCGGGCGGTGAGCGACCGCTGCGCACCCGTCCCGGCGTCCGCGGCGTCGGCGCACCGTACGACGGCGTCCGCCCACGCCACGTCGTCGTACAGCGCGTGCGCGCCGACGGGCGGGACGGACCCGTCGTTCCGGTGGGCCTGGGGCATGTCGCCGCCTACACCGAGAGCATTCCGGCGCGCAGCCGCGCCAGCGTCCGCGACAGCAGGCGCGAGACCTGCATCTGCGAGATGCCCAGTTCGGCGCCGATCTCGGCCTGGGTCTTCTCCTGGCCGAAACGCAACTGCAGGATCAACCGGTCGCGTTCGTCCAGCTCCTCCAGCAGGGGGGCGAGGGTGTGGAACTCCTCGAAGAGCTCCATGGCCGGGTCGACGTCACCGAGACGGTCCGCCAGCGGCCGTGTCGTCCGGCTCGTCGAGGTCGCGGGCTCGTCCCCGTCGGTGCCGGTGGTGTCCAGGGAGCCGCTGGTGTAGCCGTTCGCGGCGACCAGCCCGTCGATGACCTCCTCCTCGCTCAGTTCGAGGTGGTGGGCGACCTCCTTGACCGTCGGGGCCCGCCCCAGGACGTCGGTCAGGGCCTCCTGGGCCTTGGCGAGCTCCGTACGCAGTTCCTGGAGGCGGCGCGGTACGTGCACGGCCCAGGTGGTGTCGCGGAAGTAGCGCTTGATCTCACCGGTGATGTACGGGAGCGCGAGCGTGGAGAACTCGACCTCGCGCTCGGGGTCGTAGCGGTCGATGGCCTTGATGAGGCCGATGGTGCCCACCTGGATGATGTCCTCGATGTCCAGACCCCCGCCCAGCACCCGGGCGCGGAAGCGCCGCGCCGCGAACTGCACGAGGGAGAGGTTCATCTCGATCAGGGTGTTGCGGGCGTACTGGTACTCACGCGTGCCTTCCTCCAGGGTGCGGAGCCTCCCGAAGAACAGCCTCGAAAGCTCTCGTGCGTCGCCCGGCGCCACCTCCCGGGGGTTCTCCACCTCGGGCAGGGGCACTCCCTGCGGTGGGACTCCCACGATCCTGTCGGCGGGCGCAGAGGGCGTGATCTGCACGTCTGTTGCCTGAATGGTGCCTACGGCGCTGGCCGAGCGAGACATGGTGGCCGTTCCCTCCCGATTGACTGACCGCTGCCCGGGCGCTCATGCCCCGGCTCTTCGTTCTTACACGGCTTGCGCGAAAATTTCTTCCGGACGCCCCGTGCGGCGGCCGTGTGGGCCACCGGTTGCGGTGCGCCGCGGGTCCCGGCGCTTCCCTGCGCCCGATGGGCAGGCATACTCCCTTGCGGAGGACGTACAGGTTGCGATCCGGGGAGGCGGACATGACCGGAGCAGGGGACACACACCGCGAAGGCGTGGTCGGGGACGGCTACCCGGCCGGGGCCGGGTGGGTGGTGGCCGCGCAGGGCGAGCTCGACCAGGACACGCTGGCCCCCCTGGAGGAGGCCCTCGCCGCCGCCGCGGACCGGTACCGGCTGGTGGTGCTGGACGTGGGCTCCGTCACTTTCGGCGACTCGTCGTTCCTGAACCTGCTGCTGCGGACGCACCATCTGACGACCCTGCGCATCGCCGCCCCCGGGGAGCAGCTCAGCCGCCTGTTCGCCCTGACGGGCGCCGATACGGTCCTGTCCCTGTACCCCAGCGTCGAAGACGCCGTCGACGGGGCATGACCGGCGCGGCCCGCCCGTGCCGGTCGGCTGGCCGGCGTCCGCACCGGTTCGTCCACCCCGTGCCCGCTCGGGCACCCGCGGGTTCCGGGGCAGTGTGCGGAAGCGCGGCTTCAGGGTGATCGGTCGTGCCTTAGGGTCCTTCGGGTCGGCGTCAACCTTCGCCGACCAGTCGTGTGGCGAGGGGTTGACGGATGTCTGAGCGGACGAGCCCGGAGTCACTGAGCGGTTCGCCGGGGCCCCGGGGCGGGGACGGGATCGGCGAAGCGGAACTGCGCCGGCTGCTGGCCGGCCTGACGGCCGTACGGGACGGGGATTTCCGTACCCGGCTGCCCGACACGTCGGACGGACTGCTCGGCGAGATCGCCACGGTCTTCAACGGGATGGCCGACCAGCTGTCGCTGGTCACGTCGGAAGTGACGCGGGTGGCCCGCGAGGTGGGCACCGAGGGGACGCTGGGCGGCCAGGCCGACGTACCGGGTGTCGGCGGTGCCTGGTTGGACCTCACGGATTCGGTCAACTTCATGGCCGGAAACCTCACCGACCAGGTGCGCTCCATCGCCCAGGTCGCGACCGCCGTGGCCAAGGGCGACCTCTCCCAGAAGATCACCGTCACCGCGCGCGGGGAGATCCTGGAGCTGAAGGAGACCATCAACACGATGGTCGACCAGCTCTCCGCCTTCGCCGGGGAGGTCACACGGGTGGCCCGCGAGGTGGGCACCGAGGGCCGGCTCGGCGGCCAGGCCGACGTCAAGGGCGTCTCCGGTACGTGGAAGGACCTCACGGAATCGGTCAACGTCATGGCCGACAACCTGACCGCACAGGTCCGTTCGATCGCCCAGGTCACCACCGCGGTGGCCCAGGGCGACCTGACGCAGAAGATCCGGGTGGACGCGCGCGGGGAGATCCTGGAGCTGAAGGAGACCATCAACACGATGGTCGACCAGCTCTCCGCCTTCGCCGCCGAGGTCACGCGCGTGGCCCGCGAGGTGGGCAGCGAGGGCCGGCTCGGCGGCCAGGCCGAGGTGGAGGGCGTCTCCGGCACCTGGAAGCGACTGACGCAGAACGTCAACGGCTTGGCCGGGAACCTCACCCGCCAGGTGCGGGCCATCGCCGAGGTCGCCAGCGCGGTCGCCGAGGGCGACCTGACCCGCTCGATCACGGTCGACGCCTCGGGCGAGGTCGCCGAGCTCAAGGACAACATCAACTCGATGGTCGGTTCGCTGCGGGAGACCACCCGGGCCAACCAGGAACAGGACTGGCTCAAGTCCAACCTGGCCCGGATCTCGGGCCTGATGCAGGGCCACCGGGACCTTTCCGTCGTCGCCGCACTCGTCATGGACGAGCTGACACCCCTGGTCGCCGCCCAGTACGGCGCCTTCTACCTCGCCGAGGACCGCCCCGGCGGCACCGTGCTGACCCTGGTCGGTTCGTACGGCCGCCCCGCCGGCACCGGTGGGGCCACCGGCTTCGCCCTCGGCGAGTCCCTCGTCGGACAGGCCGCGCGCAGTCAGCGGATCATCGCCACGGACGAGGTCCCCGGCGACTACGTCATTTCCTCGGGGCTGGGGCGCGCCACCCCGGGCAGCCTGATCATCCTGCCGATCGCGGCGGACGAGCAGGTACTCGGAGTGATCGAGCTCGCCTCCTTCACCGCCTTCACCCCCGTACACCGGGACTTCCTCAGCCAGTTGATGGAGACCATCGGCGTCAACGTCAACACGATCGTCGCCAACGCCCGTACCGACGAGCTCCTCGGGGAGTCCCAGCGGCTGACCCGCGAACTCCAGGCGCGTTCGGCGGAACTACAGGTCCAGCAGGAGGAACTCCAGCGCTCCAACGCCGAGCTGGAGGAGAAGGCGGCCCTCCTCGCCAGCCAGAACCGCGACATCGAGGCCAAGAACCTGGAGATCGAACAGGCGCGGCAGGAACTGGAGGACCGGGCCCAGCAGTTGTCGCTCGCCTCCAAGTACAAGTCCGAGTTCCTCGCCAACATGAGCCACGAGCTGCGCACACCGCTCAACAGCCTCCTCATCCTCGCCCAGCTGCTCGCCCAGAACCCCACCCGCAACCTCAGCCCGAAGCAGGTCGAGTACGCGGGCGTCATCCACTCGGCGGGATCCGACCTGCTCCAGCTGATCAACGACATCCTCGACCTGTCGAAGGTCGAGGCGGGGAAGATGGACGTCAACCCCGAGCCGGTTTCCCTGCCGCAGCTGCTGGAATACGTCGACGCCACCTTCCGGCCCATGACCACGCAGAAGAGCCTCGACTTCACCGTCACCACCGCCCCCGACGCCCCGGACGTCCTGCACACCGACGACTCGCGGCTGCGCCAGGTGCTGCGCAACCTGCTGTCCAACGCCGTCAAGTTCACCGAGCGCGGCGGCGTCGAGCTCCGGATCGAACAGGCGACCGTGCCCGAGGTGCCCGCCGGGCTGCGCGGCCGCGGACCCGTGGTGGCCTTCCGGGTGCGCGACACCGGCATCGGCATCCCCGAGCAGCAGCTGGCGTCCGTCTTCGGCGCCTTCCAGCAGGCCGACGGCACGACCAGCCGCAAGTACGGCGGCACCGGCCTCGGCCTCTCCATCAGCCGCGAGATCGCCCAGCTCCTCGGCGGCGCCGTCACCGCGGAGAGCGCACCGGGACAGGGCAGCACCTTCACCCTCTACCTGCCGGTCAGTGGCGCGGAGTACGAGAAGGACTCCCTCCCCGACGTTCCGGCACCCGCCCCGCACGGCGGCGCCGCAGGGTCCGCGGAACCGGGCCAGGCGGGCACACCGGTCCTGCCCCAGCAGCGGCAGGCCCGCCGCCTGCTGGTGATCGAAGAACGCCAGGGCGGCCTGCTCTCCCTCGTCGCCGAGAGCGCCGACCGGGACTTCGCCCCCCGCCACCGGCCGGCCGGGGACCTCGGAGGCATCCAGGTCGTCGGCGTCACGAGCTCACGGGAAGCCGCCGCCGCCCTCGCATCGGCTTCCTTCCACTGCGTCGTCCTCGAACTCGACCTGCCCGACGGCGAGGCCCTGCGCTTCCTCGACGCCCTCGACGGCGACCCGGCGCTGTCCTCCCTCCCGGTCCTCGCGCACAACAACCCCCGTCTGAACACGGGCCAGGAGACGGCGCTGCGGGAGCGGGCGGCGTCGCGCCGCCTGGAACTGCTGTCCAGTCTGGACGAGCTCCGCGAACGCATCGTGCTGCACCTGTCCGCGGACCAGCCGGGGGACGTACTGCCCTTCGTCCCATCGGGGGCGGAGGGGGCGCAGACCCCGGCCCACGTGCTCGACGACGGCCTGGCCGGACGCACCGTCCTCGTCGTCGACGACGACGCGCGCAACCTGTACGCCCTCAGCGGCGTGCTCGAACTGCACGGCATCCGCGTGCTCCACGCGGAGGACGGGCGCAAGGGCATCGAGACGCTCACCCGCAACGAGGACGTCGACCTCATCCTGATGGACGTGATGATGCCCGAACTGGACGGGTACGCGGCGACCGCCGAGATCCGGCGGATGCCGGCCCACGCCGGCCTCCCCATCATCGCGGTCACCGCCAAGGCCATGCCCGGCGACCGGGAGAAGAGCCTCGCCGCGGGGGCCAGCGACTACGTGACCAAGCCCGTCGACGCCGACGACCTCATCGCCCGCGTCCGGCACTGGCTCACGAGATGACCGACGCCCCGCAGACCCCCTCCGCCAGCACAGCCGTCCGCCGGCCCGGCCGACACGACCGGGACCGTCCCAGCAAGGAGCCGGAAGCACCGTGAGCACCCCCGACACACAGCGGCACGGCGATGCGCGGGCACCGGGAGCGGAAGCGGTAACGGTCACCGAGGAGCCTTGCCTCGCGACGATCCCGCACCAGGCCCCGACCCCCTTCGGACGCCTCGTCGCCACCGTCGAACGCCTGCGCGGCGAGGTACAGGCGGCGCACGCGGCCGCGGACGGCCGGGCCCTGGTCGAACTGGCCAAGGGCATCCTGATCGGACAGCTGAGCTGCACCCCCGCCGCAGCGGCACGCCAGCTGGACGAACTGTCCCGCGAGACCGGGCTGTCCCCGCTCGACCTCGCCGCCGACATCGTCAACCAGGCCGCCCGCGACCACGTCAGCGAGGTCGCCGCCGAGTTCGTCGAGCGGACCGGCACCCTCGGCACGGCCAAGCCGGCCACCAGGGTGGCGGTCCGGCTGCGCACCGCCGAGAGCGGGGTGCTGGCCGCCGCCGACGACACCCAGGCAGTCGCCGAATCCCTCCTGACGAACGCCCTCAAACCCCTGGGTGCGATCGCCGTCGCCGTGTGGACCGCGGCGCCCGACGGCTCCCTTGCCCTCGCCGGGTACGCAGGATTCCCGCCCGGGGAAGCCGCACGCTGGCGCCACGTCCCCCCGGGCGTCTCCACCGTCGCCCGCCTCGCCCTGCACGAGCGCCGACTGGTCACCCTCGCCCGCCTGCAACGCGAAGGGCTGCCCTCGATCGCGCACCTGCACTGGCCCGACGGCGGACGGATGGCCGTCCCGGCCGGGACGGGCGGCCGTATCCACGGCGTCCTCGAAATCTGCTGGCCGCAACCCCTGGCGCCGCAGCCCCCGCAGATCGAGCGCCAGGTCGAGGCCCTCGCCGAACTCTGCGCCCGCACCATGGACACCTCGGCCCAGGGCGATCCCGCATTCCCCGAAGCGGTACTCCCGGACGTCTCGGAGCTGACCGACCTCGCCGAGGGACTGCACGACCCCGCCGTCATCCTCACCCCCGTGCTCGATCCGGAGGGCCGGCTGACCGACTTCCGCATCCGCCACGCCAGCAGCCGCTTCGTGGACCCCGCCGGACGGCAGCGCGCCGACGTGAACGGCGCCCTGCTGCTGGAGGCCTACCCGATGGCCGCCGGCGAGAACGGGCTGTTCGACATCATCGAGCGCGTGCACGCGACCGGCGAACCCTTCAGGGCCGAACGCATGAGCCTGACCGCGCTGGTCGACCAGATCCCGCTGACCTCGGTCGCGGACATCAGCGTCAGCCGGCACGGCGCGGCCGTCCTGCTCATCTGGCGGATCGAGGACGAGACGGCACGGCTGGCCGACCTCCTGCAGCACGCCCAGCGCCTGGGCCGGATCGGCGGCTTCGAGGAGAACCTCGTCACCGGCGGGATCACCTGGAACGCCCAGCTGTACGCGCTGCACGGACTGCCGCCCGGCGCCCCGCCCGTACCGCTGCGGGAACTGCCCGGCTACACCCACCCCGACGACTCCGCCGCCCTGGGCCGCTTCCTGCGGGCCGTGCTGAGCTACCGCCGCCCCGCATCCGTCGATCTCCGCCTGCAGAGGTCCGACGGGATCACCCGCCACATCCGCGTCGTCGCCGAGCCCGTCCTCGACGCCGACCGGCGCCTGCACGCCGTCCGCGGCGCCTACCAGGACATCTCGGCCCAGCACTGGACCGAAGTCGCCCTGGCCGCGACCCGGGACCAACTCGCCCACACCGCGGCCGAGTCCGCCGAACGCAACCGCCTCACCCTTCAGCTCCAGCACGCCATCATGCCGCCCACCCCGCAGGCCGTCGAAGCCCCGGGCCTGCGCGTGGCCGTCCGCTACCGGCCCGCGGAGTCCGAGTCGCTCGTCGGCGGCGACTGGTACGACACCGTGGTCCTGCCCTCCGGGCTGATCATGCTCTCCGTGGGAGACGTCGCCGGACACGGCATCGAGGCCGCCACCGGCATGGTCGTCCTGCGCAACGCCCTGCGGGGCCTCGCCGTGACCGGCGCGGGCCCCGCCCAGCTGCTGTCCTGGCTCAACACCGTGACCCACCACCTGGCGAAGCACGTGACGGCCACCGCCGTCTGCGGCCTCTTCGACCCCCGTACCCGGGTGATGCGCTGGGCACGCGCCGGGCACCTGCCGCCCGTGCTCGTCCGGGGCGGCGAGCCCCGAGCCTTCCCGCTCATCGAGGGCCTGCTCCTCGGAGCCCTACCGGACGTCACCTACATCGAACGGGAGGTCCAGCTGGAACCGGACGACACCCTGCTGATGTTCACGGACGGGCTGGTGGAGCGGCGGGACTCCTCGGTGGAGGACTCCCTGGGCCACCTCGTGCGCGCGGCGGCCTCCGGGGTCGGCGACCTGGACGACCAGTTGGACCGCCTCCTCGCCGAGAGCCGCTCCGACACGGACGACGACACCTGCGTCATCGGAATCCAGGTCGGCTGACACCGCCGGCGAGACCGCCGGCGGACGCCGCCGCGCCGAGGACGGCGGCCACCGCTCCGCCGGGGGCGGGCGCCGGCCTCGTCCGGGGCGCTGCGTCAGATCCCCGCGACCTTGGCGCTCGCCGACAGCTCGTAGACCAGGGTGACCGTGCGGCGGCCGCCGGGCGGGAGCGCGACGTCCCAGCGCGCGATGCCCTCGGCGTCGACCTCGGCGGGCGCGGGGGAGCACGCCTCCTTGCGCAGGCGCACCTCCACCGCCGAGACCTCCGAGACCGGGATCCGCTCCCGTACGACGACCACCCGTTCGCCCTGCTCCGCCGGCGCGGAGAACCGGGACAGGTGCAGGCGGACCGTGCGGGTGACCACCGTCCGCTGGGTGATTCCGGCGGTGGCGCGCGACTCCTCGGCTTCCCGGACCACGCTGTGGTCGTCGCAGCTGCCGAAGGCCAGTACGACCGGGGCACCGGGAGCGGTGAAGTCCAGGGTGCCGCGGCCGCTGAACCCGCCGGTGCGGACCAGGTCCACGGGACCGGCGAGCAGCGCGTGCCCGGACCCGTTGCCGAACCGCACCGCCTGGGTGACCAGCGGGGACAGCTCGGGCGAGCAGGCGTACTCGCTGCTCGCGGGCGCGGTGAACGCGGACAGCGGCACCCGGTGGGCGCGCCCGTCGCCCGGTACGGAGACCGGTGCGGGCGAGCCCAGCACCCGTGCCTCGCCGCCGTCGTCCACCCCCGGCAGGCCGAGCACCGGGGCCGGGCCGATGTCCCCGATCGCCTCCTCGCGCAACTCGACGTCGACCGAGCGGCGTTCGGCGGCGGTGCGGTCACCCAGCGTCAGCCGGTCCTCGCCGAGCCTCGGCGGGTCGGTGGCCATCGCCGACCGGGCCGTCGACAGCGTCAGCCGTACGTCGGACCAGTCCTCGCCGGTGCGCTGCCAGACCACCGCATCGCTCTCCAGTGTCAGACGGTCGCCGTCGAGCACGGCCCGGTAGGCGGGCCGCCACAGCGCGCACGGGGTGAGGTGGCTCAGGCGCAGCCGGACGGGCCCGGCGGCCGAGGCGTCCACGGTCAGGTCGACATGGCCGACCAGCTCGGCGGGTTCCGTCTCGGAGCGGGCCATGGCCCGCCGCAGCTCACCCAGTTCGGTGTCGAGCGAGGCCAACCGGGACTCGGCGGCGCGGAGTCGTTCTCCGAACTCCTCGCGCTCACCGTCCACCCGGTCCAGGTCGCGGGCCCAGCGTGGCCCGTCGCCCTCTCCTGAGCCGGCGCCTTCACCGATGTCCCGCAGCAGATCGGCGGCGAGGCGGCCGAGCACGTCGAGGCGGGCGGACAGCCGGTCGCGCCGATGCTCCAGGGCGTGCCGCTCGCCTTCCAGTTCGTGCACGCGGCGGCGCAGGGCGGAGTCGTCGGCGGACGCCACCGGTCTGCTGGGCGTCCAGGTGCGGACCATCCGTACGTCGAGGACGGTTGCCGGGTGCTCGGCGGCCAGCTCGGCATGGAGGGTACGGTCGACGGCCAGCGCACTGACCGGACCGAGACGCAGCCGCTGGACTCCGGCGCCGAGTTCGAGCACGGCGGTGCGCTCGATGTGGGCCCGGTCCTCCAGGCAGGTGACGGCGGTGACGGGGAGGGCGATCGGCTTGGGGGCCGTGGACATGGCTGTGTCAGCTCCTGCGGTTGCCGCCGACCAGGCCCTTGCCGGCCGGGATGCGGATCTCGTAGCCGCCGTCGAGGGCGGTGGTGGCGCCGGCGGGCAGGTCCACCCGCCAGATGCGGGTTCCCGGTGCGTGGTGCTCGGGCCCCGCGCCCTCCTCGGGCGCCGTCCAGTCGGCCCGTTCCTCGATCCGGACGTCCGGTTCGGTGGTGACCGGCACGCGCTCGCGGACCTCGACCGTGACGGGCCCGGCGAGCCGGTTGGCGAGCTCCACGTGGACGCCGTGGTCGAGCACGGTGGTGTTGCCCCGCAGGCCCGCGGTCGACTCGTGCAGGTTGGTACGGCGGGTGACCGCGATGCCCTCGGCCGGCCCGAGCCCCACCCGGCGGACACCGCCGGGGGCGAGCGTGGGCAGGGCGGCGGTCAGCAGGAACTCGCCGTCGACGGTGACCTCCACCGGGCCGGCCAGCAGGGCCTGGTCGGTGGCGTTGGAGAGCACCAGCGTCGCGTAGACGGTCTGCTCCACGGACGGCACGCAGAGGTACTCGGTGCGCAGACCGACCGGGATCTCGCCGACGGTGACGGTGTGCCAGGTGCCGTCCGAGGGGATGTCGGCGCGGGCGGCGGCATCGAAGCGGTGGTCGAAGGAGCCCGCCGACTCGCGGGGACGCACGGCATGTCCGGGCAGCGGCAGCGCGGCCACCGCCTCGGCCCGGCGCCGGCGTTCGGCCGCGACCGGGTCGGAGGGGGCGTCCGGGAACAGCCGCCCCCGGCGACCGCCCGGCTCCTCGGGACCGCACAGGACGAGGGCGGCGTAGTCGAGTTCGGCGCCGCTCGGCCGCGGCGGCCCGGTCGGCGGCGCGGGAGGCGGCGGTGGAGGGGCCCCGCCGGGAGCCGCGGGAGCCATCGGGGCGGACGCCATCGCGGCGGGGGCGGGCACGGCGAAGGCCGCCCCGCCGCCGCCCGGCCGTCCGGCGGCCCGTGAGCGGGTCGGCGGCGCGGGGGAGGGCACGGCGGCGCCGAAGGCGGAGGCGCCGTCCGCGGCGCCGGGCACCGGGAAGGCGGCGGGCGGCGCGCCGTAACCCTGCGGGGCCGGCGGCGGTGCCGACAGCGGTACGGGGACGGGTGGCGGCGGTGGCGGTGGCGGAACGGGACCGGCCGGCGCGGATCCGGCTCCGACGGCAGGACGTGCACCGGCCGCGGGTACGGAAGCCGGGGCCGGACGGGGGCCGGCCGCCTCGAATCCGGCGAACAGGTCCGCCAGCCCCGCCGGCGGCTCGCGCCAGCCGGACGGTGCGGGGGCGGGCTGACGGCGCCCGATCCGGAGCGAGCGCAGCTTCGGCAGGTCGGTGCGGCGCCGGAGGTCGGCGGTGGCCAGGGCGACGCGTACGCCGGTCCAGTCCTCGCCGGTGCGCTGGGCGACCGAGGCGCGCAGCAGGAGACGGCCGGCGCCCTCGCCCTGGCGGTGGGTGAGACGGTAGGCCGGCACCCAGACGGCGCCGGGCACCGCGTACTCCAGCTCCAGCTCCAGCTCCAGCTCGGGTTCCCGCTCCGGCTGCTCCGCGTCGGTGGTGCCGTCGAGGGTCAGCACCGCGCAGACCGTGGTCTCCACGTGCGCCGACGGCGCGTCGGTGGAAGCGCGGTCGAGCCTGTCCACGGCGACGGAGAGCTCGTGCTCGACGAGGCGCCGGGCCTCCTCCAGTTCGACGAGACGTGTGTGCAGGCGTGTCAGCCGGGCGTCGACGAACTCCGCGAGCTCCAGCCACGCGTCGACCGGAGTGCGGCGGTGCGGGTCCCCGCGCCTGCGCTCCGGCGGCACCGGGTGCAGGCCCCTGACCTCCTCGATCAGGCGCAGTTGGCGCTCCCGGCGGCCCTGGGCCGCCGCACACTCCTCGCGCAACCGCACGAGCTCGCGCCGCAACGCGTCGGGGGTGCCGGCGCCGAGGGGTTGGGCCCCGACCTCCACTCGGGCCTCGGTGACGCGCACGCCGGGGGCGTTCAGGACGCGGGCCCGCAGGGATCCCGGGTCCAGCGAGCGGGGCAGGCCCGTCACGCGCAGCCGGGCGTCGGGCGGCATGCTGCCGCGGACCAGGCGGCGGCAGACCGCCCCCTGCGCGTACACCACGACCGAGTCGAGGGTCGAACCCCAGGTCCGTGCCGTCTTGTTCGTCATGTGCTCCGCCCCGCCCCCGTCGCGCCCTTGCTCGGCGAAGCCTACGCCCCAGCGCCGCGCGTCGGTTGCCGGAACCCTTGACGGCCGTCCGGGACCCTCACATACTGACGGCCAAATCGATTTGGCCAAATCGATTTGGCTCCCCGTCCAGGGCCGGATCGCGGCTGAACTCAAGCGTGTCGAACGCCGATCGGAGCTCGAACGTGTCAAGTCCCCGCCACACCACCCCCGGTGCCCACCGGTCCCCGGGGCCGCAGCCCGCCGGCCCCCACACCGCCGCACCCGATGCCACCCGCATCCGCCCCGACGGCGTCCACCCTGACGTCGTCCACCCCGACGTCGTCCGCCCCGACGGCGTCCGCCCTGACGGTGTCCACCCCGTCGACGAGTCCCGCCCCCTCGGCCGGATCCTCCTCTTCGGCATCCAGCACGTCCTCGTCATGGCGGCCACACCGATCTCGGCGATCTTCCTGATGAGCGCCACCCTCCGCCTCGACCCGCACCTGACCGTCAACCTGCTCTCCGCGGCCTTCGTGCTCTCAGGCGTCGGCTCCCTCATCCAGTCGCTGGGGCCCTGGAAGTTCGGTCCACGGCTCCCGTTCGTGATGCTCCCGGGCGGCGCGCCCCTCGTCCTCTTCCTCGCCATCGCCGAGCAGCACGGCCTGCGCACGGCCACCGGGGCGGTCATCCTCACCGCCCTCTTCTCCTTCGCCGCCCTTCCCCTCTTCTCGCGGCTGCTGGCCTTCTTCCCCACCCTCGTCATCGGAACGATGATCGTCATCGTGGGCGTCAACCTGGTGAAGGTCGGCGCCCTCCTCGTCACCGGCCGTCCCGGGGAGCCGGGATTCGCCGACCCCGCGCACCTCGGGCTCGGCATGGCCACGATCGGGTTCACCGTCGTCTTCTACCTGGTGTCCACCGGCATCGTGCGCCAGCTCGCCGTCATGCTGGGCCTGGTCGCCGGCACCGCGCTGGCGGCGGTCCTCGGCGCCGTCGACCTCGGCCGCGCCGCCGGCGGCGGCCTGTTCAACGCCCCTCAGCCGCTGCCGTTCGGCTCACCGCAGTTCGACCTCGTCGCCGCGCTGCCGCTGATGCTCTACAGCCTCGCCGCCATGGCGGAGGCCACCGGTCAGACCGTCGTCAACGCCGAGGCCGTCGGCAGGGAGATCGACCGGCGCACCGCCGTGCCCAAGACCATCAGGGGCGACGCGCTCACCTCCCTCGCCGGCGGATTCCTCGGTCTGCCGCTGATGGTGACGAGCGGCGAGAACATCGGGATCGTCCGCGTCACCGGCGTGCGCAGCCGCTTCGTCACCGCCGCGGCCGGCGGCGTCCTCATCGTCATCGGCTTCCTCGCGCCCGTGACCCGGGCCATCAGCGTCATCCCGTCCGCGGTCATCGGCGGTACCGCCATGGTCGTCTTCGCCGTCATCACGGTGCTCGGCATGCAGATGCTCGGCCGCTCGGACCTCGACCAGCACACCAACACCCTCGTCTGCGCCGTCGCCCTCGCGCTCGGCCTGCTGCCCATCCTCATCCCCGGCGTGTACGCGGGCTTCCCGCCGAACCTCCGCATCCTCCTGGAGAGCGGCGTCGCCGTCGGCGCGTCCGTTGCCGCCCTGCTCCATTTCCTCTTCCATCACATCAGGCCCGGCGTCGTCGCGCGCTTCGCCACGGCCCGTACGGAAAGCGACCGATGAACCAGCTCACCCACGACCGCAGCGATCTCCACGACCTCCGCGGCCTCCTGGAGGGCCCCGGCCCGCTCCTGCTCGTACCCGACGCCGTGCTGCTGCCCGAAGGCCCCGCCGAAGGCACCGCGGTCGTCATCGCCGACGGCACCTTCCGGGCCGTCGGCCCCGCGGAAGAGCTGGGGCGCACCCATCCGGGGCTCGACCCGGTACGGCTGCCCGGCCACCTCCTGATGCCCGGCTTCGTCGATGCCCACCACCACCTCACGCAGAGCTTCGGCTCCGCGCTCGCCTACGGGGAGCCGTCGGAGATATTCCGCCGGGTCTGGGTACCGCTGGAGGGAGCCCTGGACGAGGAGTCGGCGTACACCGCGGCGAAACTGGCGGCGCTCGAAGCGCTGCGCGGCGGTTTCACCACCGTCGCCGACGCCGGCAACCGCACCGGCGTGGACGTCGACGTCGTGGCCTCGGCCACCCGCGACGCCGGCATCCGCTGCGTCCTGGGGCTCGTGTGCGACGACGCCGCGACGGACGACCCCTCCGTACTCGACGGCGCGGCCAAGCACCTGGCCCGGTACGACGGCGATCCGCTCGTCCACGCCTCCCTCGCCGTCTCCGTCCCCGAGGCGGCCACCGACGCCACCCTCAGGGGCACCGCACGGCTCGCCGCGGAAGCCGGGGGCACCGTGCAGATCCACGTCAACGAACACCTGGCCGGCGTCGAACGGTCGCTGGTGCGCCACGGCATGCGCCCGCTGGAGCACCTGCACCACCTCGGCGCGCTCGGCCCGCAGCTGCTCGCCGCACACGCCACCCTGCTCACACCCCGCGAGATGACCCTGCTCGCCGACACGGGTACCGCCGTCAGCTACAACCCCGTCGCCAGCGCCTGGAAGGGCAATGCCGTCGCCCCGGCCACCGCCATGGCCGAGCGCGGCATCCGCTTCGGGCTCGGCACCGACGGCACCCGGGGCGACGGGTTCCGACTCGCCGACGCGGCCGAGTTCGCGCAGCGCATCGCATACGGCCTCGCCACCGGCGACTCCTCGTGCGGCGCCGGGTGGACCTGGCTCGAACACGCCACGCGCGGCGGCGCCGACGCCGTCGGCCTCGGCTCCCGTACCGGCACCGTCGCGGCGGGCCTGGCCGCCGACTTCCTCCTCGTCGACGTCACCAACCCCGAACTCGCGCTGTCCTGGGACCTGCCGTGGGAGCTGGTACGGCGTGGGAACCGCGACCAGATCACCGCCGTGTTCGTCGCGGGCCGCATGCGCCTGTGGCACGGACTGCCCACCGATTGGGACGGTCCCGCACTCGTACGGCGAGCGGCGGAACTGTCCCGCGTCGCCGTCGGACGCGCCCCCATCACGCGGGTCCACCCCACCTCCTCGGCGGCCCGCGAGCGGAGCACCGCACGATGAACCCCGCGACGCTGACGGTGCTCGCCCTCACCGTGGCCCTCGCCGCGTTCGTCCAGGGCAGCAGCGGGCTCGGCTTCGCCCTGATCGTCGCCCCCGTGGCGGGGATCCTCGATCCGGGCCTGCTCCCGGTGTTCGTCCTGGCGTCGATGATCCCGCTGAACCTGTACGTCGCCTGGCGCGAGCGGGCCGCGCTGGATCTGCGGGGCGCCGGCTGGATCACCGTCGCCCGGCTCGCCGCGACGCCCGGCGGGCTGGCACTGCTCTGGCTGATCCCGGACCGCAGCCTCGGCCTGTTCGTGGGCATCGCCACCGTCCTCGCGGCGGTGGTGAGCCTCGCCGCACCGGCGTTCACCCCCGGCCGGGCCGCGTACGTCGGGGCGGGAGCGGTGACGGGGCTGACGGAGACCGCGACGGGCGTGGGCGGACCGCCGCTCGCCCTGGTCTACCAGCACAGGCCGCCCGCGGAGCTGCGCGCCACCGTCGCCGTCTGCTTCCTCATCGGTGAAGCGGCCTCGCTGGTCCTGCTGTTCGCCACCGGGCAGGGCCGTGTCCAGGACCTGGGCCAGGCCGTCCTGCTGCTTCCGGCGATCGCCGCCGGGGCGTGGCTGAGCCGGGTGGTCCACCACCGCCTGGACGCCCGCAGGATGCGCCTGTTCGTCCTGCTGTTCGCCCTGGTCTCCGGCGTGGTCCTCATGCTGGGGGTGTGACCCGCAGCGAGGACGCGCGTACGACCAGCCGGGGCGCGGGCGCCGCCGCCACCGACACGGCGGGCACCGCCCCGCCCCGCAGCCGTCCCAGCAGCAGCTCCACCGCGTCGGCTGCCGCCCGGTCCAGGTGCAGGTCGACGGCGGTGAGCAGCGGGTCACAGGTACGGGCGCGCAGTCCGTCGTACCGGGTGACGACCATGACGTCGTCCGGTACGGTCCGCCCGCTGTCCCGGATCGCCCGGACCGCACCGACCGCGAAGGCGTCCACCAGCGCGCAGACGGCGTCGGTCCCGGGATGTTCGGCGAGCAGGGTCGCACAGCGCTCGTATCCGGCCTGCTCGCCGCCCGCCTCGGGGGCGGTCGCCACGACCGGCGGCCAGCCGTGCTCCGCCGCCATGCGCCCGTAGGCTTCGCGCGCGTCGACGGAGGAGTGCCGTTCGCCGGACCCGATGATCAGGGCGGGCCGCTCGGCGCCCTGCTCCTGCAGGTGGGCGAGGAGCATCTCGGCGACGAGCCCGCCGTGCAGGTCCACGTACGGAGCCTGCTCGTCCGGGGAGACGGGCCTGCCGAGCGCGACGTACGGCAGCCCGCGCTCCCGCAGCCGGGCCGTCGCGGGGTCGTTCACGTCCGGCTCGACGACGATGGCTCCGTCGATGTCGACGGAGTGCAGCCCGGAACCGGACTGGACGGGCGGCACGAGGACGAGGGCGTAGTCGTGCAGCAGGGCGCTCTCCGCCGCGGCGGCGGCGATCTCCATGTAGAACCCGAGCCGGGACGGCCCGCCGGCCACGGCGAAGGGCATCGAGGAGGCGAGCGCGATGGCCTTGGCCTGCCCGTGCCGCAGCCGCTGGGCGCGGAGATTGGGCCGGTACCCGAGCTCGGCGGCAACCTGCTTGATCCGTTCCCGGGTGCGGGGGTCGACCTTGCCGAGCCCGTTGAGGGCGTGCGAGACCGTCGTGCGCGACACCCCGGCGACCCGGGCGACATCGGCGATCGTCGGAGGCTTGGGGCCGGGACCGGACGCGGGCATCTGCGCGGGCTCCTCACGTGTTGCGGACGGGTGACCCCGCCATCCTCGCCGACCCGCACGACGAAAGCGCCTCCCGGGTCGGCCAATGACCGCCCGGCCGCCGCGCCCGCGGCCACGGGGCCGCTCCTCGGCGGGCGGAGCCCGCCGCCGCACCCGTACCGCGCCCAGGAGGTGTCCGCAGAGGGATCTTGCCCGGATCGGGCGCGGAATGCGCGAGAGCCGTGGGCCGTGTCCGCGATCACGTGGTCGGCGCGGCGACGCGAGCGGCCGGCACCGAGACGCGGACCCCGCACAATCGCGGTATGACCGACATCGTTGACTCGGCCTGGCAGGCGATCCTGACCACTCGCGGCGAACCCTCCCGGCCGGAGGGATCACCGCTGCTGAAGCCGTTTGCCGAACTGGTGCGGGTAGCGCATGCCGAACCGCTGCTCCGGCAGCTCTTCCCGTGGACCGGGATGTGGGAGCTGCACTTCAGCAGGTGCACGGAGATCCGCCACACCTGGGACATCCCTTACATCGGCACGCTGAGAGACGGCCGGTACTACGTCGAGGGACCGAGCAGAAGCAGCCCGCGGATCGCCGAGACGGGCAGCGCGCAGGCCGCAGTGGCGATGATCACCGATCGGCTGCCGCCAGGCTGCGGCCCGGCGTTCCTCGGCAATGCGGTGGAACTGGACGCTTGCGAGAAGGCTCGGGACAGCTGACAGGTGCGGCCCGTGGTCTTCGCGGAAGCAGTGATCAGCTCCCCGGGGCGGCTTTTGAAGACGGGTCTTCAAAGAGGCGATGCGGCGCTGCCCGGTGCAGCCGGCCATTCCTCAGTGTGGATCGGTCCGCCTCGCTACGTGCTCCAGGAAGCCATCGACGGCGTGACCGAACTCGTCAATCGCCGTCGCCACATCGTTGGGGGCCACAAGGCTCACGCGCACCAGGACCGCACTCCACTCTCCCCAGTCGTAATCCCAGCCCGACGGTCGGCATGCGCCCGCCCAATCTCCATCGTGGACTTGGCGTAGTGGCTGAACAGCTCCTGGTAGGCGGCCAACTGTTGGTCGCGGAGCCACTGCCGGTCCTGCGCACGCCGCGTGACGATGCCCCCGACCACGACGCCGATGGTGGCGGAGAGAGCCCCGGCCGGATGGCGACCGTAGTGGTGATCAGCGTTCCGCGGCAGCGATATGTGTTTTTGGCAGGGTGTTCCGTGATGGGTCATCAGTTTCAGTTCGAGCCGATGTCGGGCGCCGCCGACGTCCAGTGGATCACCGCCGCCGAGCTGGCGGGCTTCGTCCCGTAGCCGCGCACGAGCCTGCGGTGCAGCGCCGACAACGGCGTTCTCGAAGCCGGCGTCGACCCACGCCTTGGTCGCGGTGGGTGCGCTCGCGGCGACCTTGTCCAGCGGTGCGATGCCGACGGTGTTTTCGTGCACGCTGGCGGCGACCACCACCACGGCGATGACCAGGCCGAGGCCGTCGGTGGCGAGGCCGCGCTCGCGACCAGGGCTCTTCTCGCCGGGGTCCGGTCCGGTGGTGTCCTAGGGTGCGTTCGTCGAGGCCCGTACGCTCTGTGAGTCCAGGACGACGGCGGTGGGGTCCTCGTGCCGTCTGCGCATCTCGCGGACCTGCCGGCGCAGCGGGTCGTGGATGGCCTCGGCGGAGCCGTCGTCGCGCCACAGTGCGAAGTGGTAGTGCACCGCGCTCTTCGGCGGCAGGCCGTGGGGCAGGTAGCGCCACTGGCAGCCGGTGCGGGCCTGGTTGAGGATCGCGTTCACGATCTCCCAGGACACGGTGACCGGCCGGATCAGCTCCCAGGCCTCGTCCGACAGGTCGCTCGGGCGCGCAGGACTCAGACCTGCCGACACCTGCTGGCCGTCAGCAGACCGCACGCGCATCACGCCCCGGGGCGGCCGGGCGGGTCCTCTGTCGCTGCGGGGGCCCACGCGCCACACTGGAGACTCCGGGGCGGAACGCCCCCTCACGAGGAGGTGGTGGGGTGTTGTCGGGCAACCCTGCAGAACAGCCCGCTCCGGTCGTGCGGCCCGAGGTGTGGGAGACGTACGGGCCGGCCGATCTCAGCGCCGTGCCGGTGTTCGCCGGCGGGTTCATCAACTTCGGGTACTGGGAGGCGGTCGATCTCGAACAGCCGCTGTCCCAGGGGGACCGGATCCGCAGCGAGCAGGACCTCTACCGGCACGTCCTCGACGCGGTCCGCCCCGCGGGCGGTCGGGCCGTGGAGATCGGCTGCGGTCTGGGCCTCGGGTGCGCCCTCGCCCTGGAGGAGTACGGGCCCACGGACATGACCGGGGTGGACATCCACCCCCAGCAGCTCCGGCGGGCCCGCGAAGCGAACTCCCGTCTTCTCGGCGCCCGGTCGCCCCGGCTGCGCTTCGTGCTCGGGGCGGCGGAGGGCCTGCCGCTCGGCGATGCCGAGTTCGACTGCCTGTACAGCGTCGAGGCGGCCCAGCACTTCCCGGACCTGGACGCGTTCGCCCGAGAGGCGGCGCGGGTCCTGCGCCCCGGCGGGCGGGTGGCGGTCGCCAGCTTCTTCAGCGTCGAGGGCGCACCCGAGCCGGCGGAACGGCTCGCGGGGCTGCTCGACTCGTTCGCCAGCGGTCTGGACATCGCCCGGCCCGTTTCCCGGCTCGGCGAAGCGCTGGCGGACGCCGGTTTCGTCGACGTACGCGTCGCCTCGATCGGTCCGCAGGTGTGGCCCGGCTGGGACCGCTGGCTCGCGCGCCTCTGGGCGCCGGGCACCTGGCCCCGCAACTTCCTGGCCGCCTGGGAGCAGCAGATCCTGGACTACTACCTGGTCACCGCCACCCGCCCGTAGCGGGCAAGCCTTTCCCCCGGCGTGATCCGAGAGACACGGCCCAGACCCGGGGGAGAGCGCCCCGACCCGACACCGGCTCCTCCGGCGCCACGGCGGCGGAAGTCCTCGCACCAGGACGTGTGTTCGCGGTCCACCGGGTTGACCCGTGCCGTCGCGCAACTGTGACCACAGGCACTTCGTTTGGGCCCGGTACCGCTCAAACTCACACACCTCACAGGTCAGCTGAGTAGAGTCCGCACCCAACACCGTCCATCGAAGGAGCCCACATGTCCGTGCAGGAGATTCCCAACCTCAAGTCCCAGTACGCGGAGAAGGTCGCCGCCGACCTCGACCTGAACACCACCGAGCAGGAACGAATCCGCGAGGAGATCGCCTCCCTCCAGGAGCGCCTGGCCGGTCTGGAGCAGGACCACGCACTCCTCGTCGGGATGCGCGAGGCTCTCGGTGGCGTCGCGACTGCGGTGCCCGCCCCGCGCGCCGGCAAGAAGACCGCGACGACCACCACCGCCGCGACGACCACCGCCGCGAAGAAGGCGACCGCGAAGAAGGCGGCCGGCCGGAAGACGACCGCCGTGAAGGCGGCGGCGAAGGAGCCCGCGAAGGAGTCCGCGAAGGCGAAGGCCGCCGGGCCCGAGGCGAAGGCTGCCGCTCCCCGGGCGAAGGCCGTCGCCTCCAAGGAGAAGGCCGTCGCCTCAAAGGAGAAGCAGGTCCCGCTGACCGAGCTGATCCACCGGCACCTGAGCGGTCAGGCGGAGCCGAAGACGGCCCGCGAGATCGCCCAGGCCCTGAAGAGCGCGCACGCGGACCGCAGTGTCAGCGACAACCTGGTGCGCACGACCACCGAGCGTCTGGTGGCCCGCAGCCTGGCGGAGCGCGTCAAGCAGGGCGCCACCGTCTACTACACGGCCCTCCCGCACCACGGCGAGGCGGCCGCGGCCGACGAGGCGGCGGCCGGGAAGGGGACGGAAACCACTCCCGTGCCGGCCACCGCCTGACCGGCCCGTACCGCCGTCGGCGGTCGCCACCACGTGGTGCTTCCCCGGGCCCGCCGGCTCTGCCTCCGGCCCGGGGGTGCCGAACGGCCGATCGGAGGCCATGCCTTCACCCTCCCGACCCGGGGTCGGGCCTTTCAGACGCTGCGGATCGCCGTCAGGAGGCGGGCGCAGCGTGTGCTCATGTCCTGGGCGGACTGGTCGGGGTGGGCGATCCACCAGCCCATCAGGGCGCTGACGGTGCCCGTCCACACGTGCTTGAGGGCATCGGCGTCGAGGGGGTCCTTGTTGCCGCGGCCGCTCAGCAGTGCCGCGGTGCCCGCCGCGGCGAAACCGTCGACGGCCTCGCGGTGGCGCTGGGCGGCGAGGCGCAGTTCGGAGCCGGGCGGCAAGGTCCTGTCGTAGAGGACGAACCAGGCGTGCCGCCGTTCTTCGAGGGCCGTGAAGAGCCCGGCGAGGACGGCGTGGGGGAGCTGTTCCTCCGCGGCGGCGGCCGGTCCGCCGGACATGGCTCCGTCGATGGCCGCGATGACGCGGGCGGCGATGTGTTCGAGGCAGGCGAGGTAGAGCCCGTCCTTCGAGTCGAAGTAGGCGTAGAGCATCGGCTTCGTCACGCCCACCCGCCGGGCGATCGCGGTCATCGACGCGGAGGCGTGCCCGTGCCGGCCGAACTCCTCCATCGCGGCGGCGAGGATCTGCTCCTCGCGTTCGGCGCGCGGTACGCCCTTCGTCCCCGCCGGTCTGCCCCGGCGCCTGCCGGGCGGTGGCGGGGCGGTCGGTGGTCCGGCCGGTACGGGGCCGGCGCTTGTGGAGTCCATGAGCCGAACTATACGGTGGAGTAAATTACCAAGCGGTAAATTACCGAAAGGTTATATCGCCGTGGCCGAGACCCCGCCCGCCTCCCCTGTCGCCTCCTCCCGACGCCGCCGCTCCTGGTGGGGGTGGGGCGCCGACGACAAGGCCCTGCCCGACGCCGAGTGCGCCGCCCTCGGCGCGCTCGTTCCCGGGGCGGCCGACACGCCGCTGCCGGTACCCGACCTGCGGTCCGTCGATCTGCCCGGGGCCCGGGTCTCCCCGCCGTCCTCCCTCGCCCACCTGATGTCCGACACCCCGCCGGACCGGGCGTCCCACACCTACGGCAAGGCCTACCGGGACGTCGTACGGGCCCTGCGCGGCGAACTCGGGGCTGCTCCGGACCAGGTCGCCTTCCCGCGCTGCGAGCAGGACGTCGTGGACGTCCTGGACTGGGCCGAGAGCGCGGACGTGGTCGTAGTCCCCTACGGGGCGGGCAGTTCGGTGGTCGGGGGAGTGGAGTACCGCGGCGACCGGCGGCGCGGCGTGGTGTCCCTGGACCTCGCCGCCCTCGACCGCGTACTCGACATCGACACCGCGAGCAGGGCGGCACGGATCCAGGCGGGGGTGTTCGGGCCCGACCTGGAAGCCCAGCTGCGGCCGCACGGGCTGACCCTGCGCCACTTTCCGCAGAGCTTCGAGTTCTCCACCCTCGGCGGCTGGCTGGCGACCCGGGCCGGCGGCCACTACGCCACGCTCCTGACCCGCATCGACGACCTGGCCGAGTCCCTGCGGGTGGTCACCCCGGTCGGGGTCAACGAGTCGCTGCGCGTGCCCGGTTCGGGCGCCGGCCCGTCCCCCGACCGGCTGTTCCTGGGGTCGGAGGGCACGCTCGGGGTGATCACCGAGGCCTGGATGCGACTCCAGGACCGACCCCGCCACAAGGCGTCCGCATCGGTCCTGTTCGACGACTTCCAGACTGCGGCCGGCGCGGTCCGCGCCATCGCGCAGTCGGGCCTGCACCCGGCCAACTGCCGGCTGCTCGATCCGGGCGAGGCGGCGCTCGCGGGCGTGGCCGGCGGCGGCCGGAGCGTACTCGTCCTCGGGGTGGAGTCCGCACACTTCCCCGTCGCCGACCGGCTCGCCGAACTGGTCGACCTGGCACGGGACCACGGTGGTTCGCCGGACGTGACCCCGCCCGCGGACGCCGGCCCGGCGGCCGACTCCGCGGCCGGCACGTGGCGCTCCGCGTTCCTGCGCATGCCCTACCTGCGCGATGGGCTCGCACGGATGAGCGTGATCAGCGAAACCTTCGAAACGGCCTGTACCTGGGACCGTGCCGGGGCTCTGTACGAGGCCGTGCACCGGGACCTGGGCGCCGTCGTGCGCAAGGTCACCGGCGCCGAGGGGATGATCAACTGCCGTTACACCCACCTCTACCCCGACGGCCCCGCCCCCTACTTCACCGTCATAGCCCCGGCGAGGCGCGGCTCGGAGGTCGCGATGTGGGACGAGATCAAGGCCGCCGCGATGGACGTGCTCGGCGCACACGGGGCGACCGTCACCCATCACCACGCCGTGGGCCGCGACCACCGGCCCGGATACGACCGGCAGCGCCCAGAGCCGTTCGCCCGGGCGCTGCGGGCCGCGAAACACGCGCTCGACCCGGCAGGGATCCTCAACCCCGGAGTGCTGTTCGACGGGGAGCGGAGCTGAGCGGACGGTTACGCGCGGCGGGCGGGCGGTGTACGCGCGGCGGTCGGCCGGGGCGCGGGCCGTCGCCGACCGCGCAACGCCCGGGGTCGAGCGCGCCCGTGCCCGGCCCACCGCTGCGGGCTGCGCCTTGCCCCTCCGGCGCCGCCGAAACCTCGCGCAGCGGGGGAATGACTGCACGGGAGCGAGAGGGGTAGGCGCGGCCCATGAACCGAGCCGCGTTGTTCGACGTCGACGGGACGCTCGCCGACACCAATCATCTGCATGTGGTGTGCTGGTGGGAGGCGCTGCGCCAGGCCGGCCACGACGTCTCCATGCACGCCATCCACCGGGCGATCGGCCTGCCGGGCGAGGACCTGCTCGCCCACCTGCTGGGCGACGGCCGCGACACCGGCGAGGACGATGCGCTCAGCAGCGCGCACGACACCCTCTACGGCACGTTCTTCGACCGGCTGCCCCGCATCGAGGCGGCGGACGAGCTGCTGCGCGCCCTCGACCGGCGCGGCTGGCGGGTCGTCCTCGTCACGTCGGCCGGCAGCGGGGAACTCGGCGCGCTCAGGCGCGCCGTCGACGCCGACGACGCCATCCACGCCACCGCCAGCTCGGACGACGTCGACGAGGGCAAGCCGGCCCCCGACCCCATTCACCACGCCCTCGACCTCGCCGACGCGCCGGCGGACGGTGCGGTCTTCGTCGGCGACACCGTCTGGGACATGAAGGCGGGGGTGCGGGCCGGGGTCACGTGCGTGGGCCTGCTTTGTGGCGGCATCCCACGCCTCGACCTGGAAGACGCCGGAGCCCGAGCGGTGTACCGGAACGCCGCCGACCTCCTCGAACAGCTGGACCGCAGCCCGTTCGCCGACGCGCCCGAGGGCGCGGACCGGTGATCCTCCGCATGTCAGCCCGGTGATCCTGGGCGTCACGCGTCGTGGGCTGCGGGGCGGTGCTCCGCGCCGACTACCGCGGCCTGCCGTGGGCCACCGGACCTGCTCGTTCGGGGTGGCGCCGCTGCCCTCGTCTCCCGATCTGCCGGTGGGGCGCGGTCGTCATCGGCTTCCCCAGCAGCAACAGGCGACCGGCCGCCCACCGCCGCCTCCGGCCGGGGCGGAGGCGGGCTCGGCCATGCTGGCGATCGCGCGATTCCCGCGGCCGGCCATCAGCCGCGCCGCTGCCACTCCTGCGCCAGCAGGCGGTAGGAGCGGACCCGGTCCGCGTGCCGGTGGGTGATCGTCGTGATCAGCAGCTCGTCGGCGCCCGTCGCCTCCTGCAGCCGCTCCAGATGGTCGGCGACGGTGCGGGCCGAGCCGACGAACCGGGTCTCCACCCGGTCCGCCACGAGCTCGCCGTCCTCCTCCGACCAGGGAAGGGCGCGCGCCTCGGCAGGCGAGGGATAGGGGATCGCGCCCTCGGCGGTGCGGATGCTGCGTACCCACGGCCCGTACCCGGTGGCCAGCTCGCGGGCCGTCCCGTCGTCCTCGGCGACGACCACGTCGGCGGAGACCGTCACGTACGGCCGGTCCAGCTCGGCGGACGGCTTGAAGGCGGCCCGGTACCCTTCGGCGGCCTCCAGTACCGTGGCCGGGCTGACGTGGTAGTTCGCCGCGAAGCGCAGCCCGTTGCGGCCGGCGGTCTCCGCGCTCAGCCCACCGCTGCTGCCCAGGATCCACACCTGTACGTCGGCCCCCTCGCCGGGAACGGCGTGCGCCTCCACGCCCTCCGGCGTGCGGTACTCGCCGCGCAGCAGCGCGAGGACGTCGTCGACCTGCTCGGAGTAGTCCTGCGGCTGCGCACCGGGCAGGTTGAGCAGCTTCTGCTGGAGGGCCACCCGCGGATGGCCCAGCAGGTGGGCGAAGGAGAACCGGTCCGGGATGCGCAGCCCGCCGGCGGTGTACCCGTCGATGACCGGGGTGGCCGGTACGGACGGTGGTGCGCCCTCGGACGGTACGGGCGGTGGTGCGCCCCCGGCCTCGCCCTCCACCGGCCGGCGGCGCGGCGGCGGCCCCGCCGAGCGGCCCAGCCCCAGGTCCAGGCGGCCGGGGTGCAGCGCGTCGATGAGGCCGAACTCCTCCACCGTGGACAGCGCGGTGCGGTGCCCGAGCTGGACGGCGCCCGATCCGAGCCGGATCGTGCTGGTGGCGGACGCGGTCAGCGCCAGGACCACCGCCGGGGAGGTCCCGGCGACACCCGGATTGAGGTGGTGCTCGGCGAACCAGTAGCGGGCGTAGCCGAACCCCTCGGTACGGCGGGCCAGGTCGATGCTGTTGGCGAGGGCCTCGGCGGCGGTCGAGCCGGACGCGACCGGGACGAGGTCGAGGACCCCGAGGGGGATTCCGGACATGGCCTGGCTCCTTACAGGTCGGGGGAGGGCGGGTCGGGCATCTCCCGGCGCAGCACCGGGGCGGTCTCCGACCGGTCGGTGATCAGGGTGATGGCCGGGAGCTTCACGAGGCCGCCGGCCGTCGGCCGGAGGGCACCTGCGGCACTGCGAGACCGAGGTGGTCGCGCAGGGTGGTGCCTTCGTACTCGCTGCGGAAGACGCCGCGCTCCTGGAGCAGCGGGACGACGGTGTCGGCGAAGGTGTCGAGGCCGCCCGGGGTGATGTGGGGGACCAGGATGAAGCCGTCGGCCGCGTCCGCCTGCACCAGTGTGTCGATCTGCTCGGCGACGGTCGCGGCGGAGCCGACGAAGGTCTGGCCGGAGGTGGTGGCGATGACCAGTTCCCGGATCGAGAGGTTCTTGGCCTCGGCGAGCGCGCGCCACCGGCGGGCGGTCTCCAGCGGGTCGCGGAACCGGCGCACGCTCGCCCGGCCGAGGGCGATGGTGTTCTCGCCGGTCACCGGGTCGATGGCGGGCAGGGGGCCGTCGGGGTCGTAGCCGGACAGGTCCCGGTTCCAGACGTGTTCGAGGTACTTGATCGCGGTCTGTCCGCTGACCTGGAGGCGGCGCACCGCGTGGGCGGCCTCGCGGGCCTCGGCGTCGGTGTCGCCCAGGACGAAGGTGGCCGCGGGCAGGATCTTCAACTGGTCGTGCGTGCGCCCGTACTTCGCGAGGCGGCGCTTGACGTCGGCGTAGAACGCCCGGCCCTCGTCGAGGGTCCCGTACCGGCTGAAGATGGCGTCGGCGTCGGAGGCGGCGAACTCGCGGCCCTCGTCGGAGTCGCCCGCCTGGAAGACCACCGGGCGGCCCTGCGGGCTGCGCGGCACGTTGAACCGGCCCTCGATGTCGAACTGCGGGCCCTTGTGGGCGAAGGCCCCGGCCCGGGCGTCGCGCAGGAAGGTGCCGGAAGCGGCGTCGGCGACGATCTCGCTGCCGTCCCAGGAGTCGAACAGTTCGTGAGCGGTGGCCAGGAACTCCCTGGCGCGGCTGTAGCGCTCCTCCCGGGGCAGGAAGCCCCCGCGCCGGAAGTTCTCGCCGGTGAACGCGTCCCAGGAGGTGACCACGTTCCAGGCGGCCCTGCCGTCCGACAGGTGGTCCAGGGAGGCGAACTGGCGGGCCACCTCGTAGGGCTCGTTGAAGGTGGAGTTGATGGTGCCGGTCAGCCCGAGGCGGTCGGTGACGGCCGCGAGGGCGGCCAGTACGGTGAAGGTGTCGGGCCGGCCGACGACGTCCAGGTCGTAGATCCGCCCGCCCTGTTCGCGCAGCCGCAGGCCCTCGGCAAGGAAGAGGAAGTCGAACTTGGCGCGCTCCGCGGTCCGGGCGAAGTGGGCGAAGGAATCGAAGTCGATGTGACTGCCGGCCGCCGGGTCGCTCCAGACGGTGGTGTTGTTGACGCCAGGGAAGTGGGCCGCGAGGTGGATCTGCTTGAGCGGCTCGGTGGTCATGGTTCGTCCTTCCGGAGGCGAGGCGAGGCGTCGCGAGGCGTAGCGCGGGGTGCGTCAGGCGGCCGGGCGCGTGGCCGCGGCGTAGCGGTTGGCCGGCCGCCCGAGCCCCAGCAGGCCGCGCAGGGTGTCCGCCTCGTACTCCCGGCGGAACAGGCCCCGCCGCTGGAGTTCCGGTACCACGGCGCGGGTGATGGCGGGCAGGTCGTGGGCGATGACCGCGGGCCGCAGCAGGTATCCCGACAGACCCGCCTCACGGCGCTCCTGGAGCAACTCGGCCAACTGGCCGGGCGTACCGGTGAACACGGCGGTGTCGCCCTCGTACGTGTCGTGCGCTGACTCGTCGAGGCGGCCGCGGCGCTCGGCCGCCGCCGCGGCACTCTCGTCGAGGAAGACGGTCAGCTCCCCGAAGAGGTGCAGCGGCAGCTCGGCGAGCCCCGCCGCGGCGCGCAGCCCGCGGACGGCGGTGACGGCCGCCCGCGTTTCTTCGGCGTCGCGGGCCACGAGGCGGCCGATGTCGGCTGACCGGGCGATGAGCCCGTACGCCGCGCTGTCGGTGGCGCGCACGCTCACGACGGGCTGGCCCTGGGGCGGGCGCGGGGTGATCGACGGGCCCCGGACGCTGAAGTGGCGGCCCTCGAAGTCGATGTAGTGGAGCTTGTCGCGGTCCACGAACCTCCCCGTGGCCACGTCGCGGATCTCCGCCCCGTCCTCCCAGCTGTCCCACAGGCGGCGGACCACTTCGACGTGGTCGGCGGCCTCCTCGTGCAGCTCGTCCTCCCCGAGTGGTGCGGTACGGCGGCCGAAATGCCGTTCCTCGTACGGGAGTCCGGAGACCTGGACGTGCAGGCCGGCGCGGCCGCGGCTGACGTGGTCGAGGGTGGCCACGGCCTTGGAGATGTGGAAGGGCTCCGTGTGGGTGGTGGTCACGGCCCCCACGAGCCCGATGCGGCGGGTCAGCGGCGCGACCCGGGCGGCGGTGAGGACCGCGTCGAGCCGGCCGCGGACGCGGTCCGAGCGCTCGTCGTGGCCACCGGGGGAGGAGGACTGGAGGACGAGCCCGTCCTCGAAGGCGACGAAGTCGAGCAGCCCGGCCTCGGCCTCCGCGACGAGATCGGCCCAGTAGCGGGCGGTGAACAGCTCGGCGGGCCGGGCCCCCACCTCGCGCCAGGCGGCCGGGTGCGCGCCCGCGCCGTCCAGGGAGACGGCGAGGTGCAGTGGTGCGGAATCGGGAACGGGCATGGTGAATCGCCTTCCTGATCGGCGTGCGGAGACGAGGAGGCCGATGCGGGGTGGGCGGATTCAACCCGTCATCAAATGCTCCCGAAAAACGCTACGCCGGACGGTGACGCCACTCAATGGCCGCAGTATGAAGAGGATTTGGCAGTCGTGTTGCCCGGCTGCTCCGAGGCTCTCAGCAGGGAGCGGGCGGGGTTCGAAGCGGATCGGGGCGTGGAAGCGGGCCACGCGCTGACCTGCAACCGCGCGGAGCGCGTCCGTGCGACGGCGCCGCGTCCTCCCACCCTCCTGAGAACCGGATGCAACAGGGACAGGGCGTCGTAGTGGACGACTACGGCGTGCCGATCGGCTGGCTCAGCCTTCGCCACGGTTCTGCCGGGCTGCGCGCCGGGTACGCGCAGCCCGGTTGCTCACTGAGCGCCGTGTTCGGCGGTGTGTCCGGGGTTCCAGGCGTATTCCATCTGGTGGGCGGTGCGGCGAGCGAGTTCGACACCGTAGAGGCGCCCGACGATGTGCAGGCTGGCGTCGATGCCCGCGCTGATTCCCGCGGAGGTGACGATGTCACCGTCGTCGACCCACCGAACATCGCGGCGCACCCGGATGTCCGGCCGGCGGGCGGCCAGTTCCTCCTGGTCCTCCCAGTGGGTCGTGGCGGGGCGGCCGCTCAGGGCGCCGGTGGCGGCCAGCAGGAAGGCGCCGGTGCAGATGCTGAAGGTCAGCGCGGAGGTCTTGCGGCGCCGGGCCAGCCACTCGATGACCTTCTCGTTCTCCTCGACCGCCGTGGTGACCCCACCGGGGATCACCAGGACGTCGAAGGGCGGGTCCTCGTCGAGCGTGTGGTCCGGTACGACCTTCAGTCCGCCCCGGGCGCGGACCGGCCGGGCGGCCTCCGCGACCGTGACGACGCGCAGCAGGGGCTCGTCGGCCGCGGTACGGGCCAGTCGGCCGGCGGTGCTGAAGACCTCGAAGGGGCCTCCCATGTCCAGGACTTCGACCTCGTCGAAGAGGAGCATGCCGAAGGTGAGCGGGGCGGGGGTGTCTCGGTTCATGGCACCAGACTCCGGGTGGACGGGCTCCGGTGACAGTGTCGCAAACGGCGGGTACCGCTAGGATCCCGTCATGCGTCATCACCGGATCGCCTGCCTCGCCTTCGACGGGATGGCGCCGTTCGAGCTCGCCACCGTCGCCGAGGTCTTCGCGGTCCCGAGGCCGGAGCTGGACGTGGACGGCTGGTACCGGTTCGAGTTGTGCGCCGAGACACCCGGACCGCACCGGGTCGTGGGCGGCTTCGACATCGTGGTCCACCACGGCCTGGACCGGCTCGGGTTCGCCGACACCGTCATCGTTCCGGGAGTGGCGGACGTACGCCGTGACGTCTCGCCCGCCGTTCTGGACGCGCTGCGCGCCTCGTACGCGCGAGGGGCGCGGGTGATGTCGATCTGCAGCGGGGCGTTCGCCCTGGCCGCCGCGGGCCTGCTGGACGGCAGGGAGGCGACGACGCACTGGCGGCACGCCGAGCTGCTCCGGACGCGCCATCCGCGGGTCGCGGTCAACGCCTCCGTGCTCTACATCGACGAAGGCTCGGTCATCACGGCGGCCGGCACCGCCGCGGGCATCGACGCCTGCCTGCACCTCGTCCGCAGGGACCACGGCTCCGCCGTCGCCGCCCGCGTGGCGCGCCGTATGGTCGTGGCGGCGCACCGCGAGGGCGGCCAAGCCCAGTTCGCGGAGCATTCCGTGGTGGGCGAAGCCCCTGCGGACGACCCCGTCGGCAGCGCCATCGGCCATGCGCTGGGCAACCTGCACCGGCGTCTGGCCGTCGGCGAACTGGCCGGTGTCGCGCACCTGTCGGTACGGCAGTTCGAACGCCGCTTCGCCGAGGCGACCGGCCTGCCGCCCGGGCGCTGGCTCACGGACCAGCGGATCCGGGCCGCCGCCGTGCTGCTGGAATCCGCGGACCAGCCGGTCGACGTGGTCGCCGGCCGGGTGGGCCTGACGGTCGCCGGCTTGCGCCACCACTTCCGCAAGTCGCTGGGCGTCAGCCCCTCGACCTATCGGCGCCAGTTCCGGGACGAGCCGGCCCGGACCGCATCCGGGTCCTCGGCGGCCACCGATGCCTGACTGATGCGGGTGTCGTGGAGGTGCTACGGACGGGTGGCCGGGTACACCGGTGAGTACCCCCTGGGGACGCGGCTCAGGACCGGTACAGCTCGTTACCGGCAGTGTCCAGGATCAGGACCAGGAGGCCGTGGGGCCAGACCACCAACTGGTCCGGGTAGTAGTCCACATCGAAGGGCTCGTCGGGTGCGCTGGTTCCCGACCACGGCCGTTCCGCGTCCGCCTCGCCCACCGTCACCACGGTGACCTTGGCGCCCGGCTCCAGCCACTCGCTCCAGCAGTACGGTTCGAGTACGAGCGACCGCCGCCCCCGGGTTCAGCCGTCGGTCAGGACCCGGCCGTCCTCGTCGAGCGGGGGGTGGATCCGCGTGGGGTCCTGGGTGTTGGCGTCGGACGGGCGCGGGCCTTCGGGGCCGTCGGGGCCCCAGCGCATCAGGCGCCGCGTGCGGGCGATCTCGTACACGCTGCCCTGGAATTCCAGCCGGTTGACGCGGCCGCCCGCCCGGAGCGTGTCGGCGGCTGCGGCGTACTCGGCCAGCTCCGCGGCCGCCGGACCGGCGAAGGCCGCCCCGGCGGCGGCCACGCTGCGGGCGTCGGTGTGCATGTCGGCGTCGTACGCGATGAGGCCGCGCATCCGCGGCCACATCCACGTCAGGGAGAATTCCAGCGCCTTGCGGGCGGAGTGCGCCCCGGCGTGCGGGCCGTTGACCGGCGTCCAGCCGCTCGCGGACCGCTCCACGATCATGAACGACGGCGGCAGCAGCAGTACGTCCGGATGACTGTCCAGCGCCCGCCGCGAGTCGGAGCGTACGTCCTCGGGGAACCGGCTGCCGGAGTAGGACAGGCCGCGCAGGGCGAGCTGCTCGATCGCCTGGGCCGGGGTGACCGGAGCGTCGGGGTCCAACACCAGGTCGTCGTCGAGGTCCGGGCCGGCGTTGCCGCGGGACCAGTCCAGGACAGGTGGTTCCGGATCGGTCGGGCGAGGCCCTTCGATGCCGTCCGGGCCCGTGACGGCGTACTCCTCGGCGCGCACGATCCGGTACCTGGTACCGGCCACCGCGACTTTGTCGACCCGTTCGCTCTCCAGGCGGGCGACCGCCGCGAGCAGGGCGCGCCGCTCCGCCCTGTCGTGCGCATCGTCCTTCGCGCGGAACCACAACAAGGAGTTCAGGCTGTCGCGCGCCTGCTGCGGGCAGCCGTCGGTGACGGAGCTCACCACCCGCCAGAGGGGCCCGTCCCCGACGCCCTGCACCGCCACCCCGAACACCGGGCCGCGTACGACCACATCGCCCGCACGCGCATTGGCATCGGCCGCGTCGGCTTCCACCGCGGCCTCCACCGGCTCCACCGGCACCCGCACCACCATCGGCCGGGGTCCGGCCGACCGCCCCACATTCCCACGCTCCATGCCCCCATCCTGTCGATCAGCGCACGCCCCCGCCCCGGATTCACCGATTCCACACCTGCGGGCGGCCGCATGTGACAGGGTGCGGGCGCCTTGCGATATGACGGGCGGGGCGGGGGAGCGCTGCGCTCACCGTGCGGTGTGCACCGACGACCGGCGCGGCGGAGCAGTGCCTACCGGTGGTCCGGAGGCCGCGGCGGCGGGGGCGGGATCGGGGCGCCACCGGGCGCCGTCTCGGGCCAGACCAGCAGGACGGGACACGGCGCGTGGTCGACGATGAAGCGGCCGGCGGGTCCGAGGCTGCGGGGTCCGAGGTGGGTGCGGTCGCCGTCACGGGCGAGGACGAGCAGGTCGGCGCCTTCGGCGGCGGCGACGACTTCCCGCTCGGCACGGCCGGTGCGCTCCTGCCGGGTGCAGGGGCGGCCCAGGCGCCGCGCGGCGTCCGCGAGGAGTTGGTCGGCGGATACGGCGGCCAGGTGCTCCAGCCGTGTACCGGGGTCGCGTTCGGGGTGGCCGCGGCCGAGCAGGCCGGCGAACGCGCCGTGTGCCGCCCCGGCGACGTCGACCGGTGTGACGTGGAGGAGGACGACGTCCGCGCCGTCGGGGGTGTGGTCGCGGGCGGCGTCGACACAGGCGGGCCAGGTGCCCTCGGCGATCCAGACCAGCACGGCCATGGGTTTCAGCCTCCTTGCATCGCGGTCAGTGACACCCACAGTGCCAGCACGGCGGCCCCCAGGCTTGCCGGTACGGCGTACAGACCGAGCCGTGTGAACTCCTTCAGCTCCACCTCGGCGTCGTGGGCGTGGACGATGCGCCGCCACAGCAGGGTGGCCAGCGAGCCGGCGTACGTGAGATTGGGGCCGATGTTCACCCCGAGCAGCACCGCCAGGACCGCGCCGGGCCCGGACGGGGCGGTCAGCGGCAGCAGTACGAGTACGGCGGGCAGGTTGTTGATCATGTTGGCCAGTACGGCGGCCAGCGCGGCGATGCCCAGCAGGGCCGGCAGGTCGGTGCCGTCGGGGATCAGGTGGCCGAGGGCCGTGTCGAGGCCGTTGTCGACGACGGCGCGGACCACGACCCCGAGGGCCAGGACGAAGGCGAGGAAGGGCAGCGCGGCGGCGCGCACGATGGCGGCCGGGGTGGTGCGGCGCCGTGCGAGGGCGCGTACGGCGAGGACGGCCGCGCCCGCGAACGCCGCCCAGGCCGGGTCGACGCCGAACGCGGACGTGACCACGAACCCGGCCAGCGTGCACGCCACCGTGGCCAGGGCGAACAAAGGCAGTTCGCGGGGTGGGGCGGTGGCCGGGGCCGCGGATCCGGCGTCCAGGTCGGTGGCGAAGAACCGGCGGAACACGAGGTACTCGACCCCGATGGCCACCAGCCAGGGCAGGGCCATCAGGGCGCCGAACCGGGTGAAACTGAGCCCGCTGGCGGCGAACGCCAGCAGGTTGGTGAGGTTGGAGACGGGCAGCAGCAGGGAGGCGGTGTTCGACAGGTGGGTGCAGGCGTACACGTGCGGCCGGGACCGGGCTCCGAGCCGCGCGGCGGTGGCGAACACCACCGGGGTCAGCAGCACGATGGTGGCGTCCAGGCTGAGCACCGCGGTGATCACCGAGGCGAGGGCGAACACCTGCGCCAGCAGGCGGCGCGGCCGTCCCGCCGCGGTGCGGGCCATCCACGCGCCGCAGGCGTGGAACAGCCCCTCGTCGTCGCACAGCTGGGCCAGGACGAGTACGGCGGCCAGGAAGCCGATCACCGGCCCCAGCCGGGCGGCCTCGTCCGCCGCGTGGTCGAGCGAGATGGCCCCGGTGGCGATGACGGCACCGGCGGCCGGGACGGCGACGACGGCCTCCGGCCAGCCGAACGGACGGATGACCGCGCACGCCAGCACGATGACGAGAAGAACGGCGGAGAGGGCCTCCGCGAGGGCAGTACTCACACCGCATCTTCTCCCGGTCGACCGCCGCCAGCGCTCCCGACCCGGATACGAAGCCGCCATCGCCCGCGGGCTGTGGGGGAACGTCACGTCTGGGCGGTTCGGGACGTGAAGCTCTTCGAGATTCCGAACTCCGTCGCCGGCGCAGTCCGTGCCGCAGGCGCACTCGGTGCGTCGACGGTGACGGTGCACGGCACGGGAGGCACGGCATCGTGGCCGCAGCCGTTGCCGCGGCCCGCGGCTTCCCACGCCTGCGAGTCCGCGCATTGACCGTCGTCACCAGCACGACCGGCCCGGACCTCGCCCATATCGGGGTCCACGCCTCGATCGAGGAGCAAGTGCTGCGTCTGGTACGCCGCGTGCCGCCGTCGCCGCGGGGGCCTCGCACGTCGTCCTGGGCCGGTCGGTCACCCGAGCCACGGACCCCGCAGCCGCGGTACGGCTCGTCCGCACCGACCCGGGGCTGTGACCGAGGCCCTCCACATCAGCGCGATCGTCCGTCGAGGCCCTGCCACTCCTCGCGGAGCATGGCGTACACCAGGTCGTCGCGCCAAGCTCCCTTGAAGAACTCCGTACCGATGAAACGGGCCTCCCGGCGCATGCCCAGGCGTTCGAGGAGCCTGGCGGAGGCGGTGTTGTCCCCGTGGCAGCGCCCGATTACCCGGTGCAGCCCCAGTGCGTCGAATCCCAGGCCCAGGACGGCGAGCGCGGCCTCCGTGGCGAAGCCCCTGCCCTGGTGGGCGGGGTGGAAGACATAGCCGAGCTCGCCCTGGCGGTGTTCCGCGCTGAGCAGGACCAGTTCGACCTGGCCGACGACCGTCCCCGTTACCGGTTCGACGACCGCCAGGCTGAGGCAGTCCCCGTTCGAGGCGAGTTCGGTCTCCCGGGCCATCTGCTCCACCGCCACCCGGACGTCCTGCGGTCCGCGCGGCTCCCACCGCATGAAGCGGGCGACGTCGGGCCGGCGCTGGTAGTCGCATACGTCCTCCGCGTCCCCGGGTCGGAACGGACGGAGTATCAGCCGGGCGGTGGTGACGGGGGATTCGATGCGCAGCATCGGGTGACTGTACCCCGCCGCTCCGGCGAGCGCCCGCCGGTCGCCCGCGCCCCCGGGTCCGCACTGCACGCGGCGCCCCCCGCCGGTCCGACTGTCCGACCAGACCAGACCAGACCAGACCAGACCAGACCAGACCCGGACCTGACCCGGATCCGCGAGAATCACCTCGTGACTACACCAGCGCACCCCCAGCGGACCGCCGGACGCGGCGTCAGCACCCTCATCCCGCAGAGCGCCACCGATCAGGCCATGGCCGCGCTCACCGGATTGGAGACCGTACCCGTGCACGTAGGGCTCCTCCAGGCAGCGGCCCTACTGCTTGAAGACGCCGCCCGGACGGCCACCGACACGGCGGCGAAGGCCGCAATGGCCAAGACGGCGGGGATGCTTCGCTCCGCCATGTAGAAGCCCGCTACCGCCGATCGCCTCGGACCGGGCTCCTGCCGGGGCGTGGTGACCCGGCGCCCCGGTCGCCTGTTGCGGCAGACGCGGATCCCCGTGAACGCCGGAGGCATCGAGATGGCAGGGCACAGCCGTCACGACCGTCACAGCCGCCAGTACGTACCCGCACGGGAGTCGACGTGCACCACGTGCCGGCCGACGCGCACCACGTGGTGTCCCGGGCCGGACCAGGAGCCGGCGGCCCCTTCGGCGCCGGGCAGCGGGTCCCAGACCTCCAGGAAGGTACTGCCGTCCGTGTTGGTGCCCCATTCGACGAGATGATCACCCTCCCACCGGAAGGCGCCGACGTCTTCGCCCGGCTCGCCCGTGAGGTGGTGGAAGTGCACCCGGGAACCGCCGAAGGACGTGGTACCCGCGAACCCCCGGCTGTCGGCGTAGTACGGGCCGGTCTGCAGCCACACCGCTTCGCGTTCCACGAGAAGGGGTCCGCCGTTGCGGCTGATGCCGCGCCGCAGCCAGGCGCCGTGCTCGGGCACCGGTACGCCGGGCCGGTCCGGGAAGCGGACCTCCGGCCCCGGCTCAGGCGCGGTCATCGGCGGCGGGGTCGTCCACGGCCAGAAGGGTCAGCGGTACGTTGCCGCGCACTGCCTGCGAGTACGGGCAGACCGCGTCCGCCCGGTGCAGCAGGGGCTGGAGGTCCGCGGCCCGCCACCCCGGCAGGCTTACGGTGAGGGCCACCGCGAGACCGTAGCCCGCGGGCGTGTCCGTGGTGCCGAGCTGCACCTCGCAGGCGACGCGCGCGGCCGAGGCGTCCGCCCCGAACTCGGCGGCGACCTCCGCGAGCGCGGAGGTGAAGCAGGCGGCGAAACCGGCCGCGAACAGCTGCTCGGGGTTGGTGGTGCCGGGAACGTTCTTGCGCGGCGGGGCGAGACGGACGTCGAGCCGCCTGTCGTCCGTGCGGACGGATCCGGTACGGCCCCCGGCGGCATGCGCGGTCGTCCGGTACAGGCTGCGGGTGAGTGGCACGGTCATGGCGTTCGGCCCATCTGGCTCGACGAGGACGCTGCCCGGGTGCGGACAGCGCACGGCGCTGCTCGTGCAGCACCTCGCGCGTCGTCGTGCGTAACCGGGTACGGCGCATCTCGTCCGGGGCCGTGAATCCGACCGCCCGACAAACTAGCAACGGCGGCGGCCCTCCGGGGCCCGCCCCCGCGGTGACGTTCCTCACCCGTGGCTCCCGGCCGGCCCGGCCCAACCCAGTCCGGCCGGCCCATGCCATGCCATGCCGCGTCATGCCGCAGACCGTGCGCGCCGCGCGCCCGCACATCCCCTCGCGCACCCTGATCGTCGAAGAGGTCCCCATTCCCGCCCCGGGCCCCGGGAGGTGCTGGTCAACAGTGGAGACCGCGGGCGTCTGCCTGTCCGACGTGCACCTCGTCGACGGCACACTCACCCCGGCCCATCTGGCGGGCGACATCCCCACCCTGGGACACGGGGTCACCGGCGTCATCGTCGACTGCGGACGGGACGTCCCGCACTGGACCGCGGGCCGACGCGTCGCCCTGCAGGCTGGTGAGTGCGCGGCGGCCGGGTCCTGACGCGTGGTGTCGAGTACGACGGCGGCTGGGCCCCGTACGCACTCGGCTCCGTCGAGACCCTCGTGGCCGGAGGGAGGCCTGGTCCTGGTCGGCCTGACCGGCCAATCGCGGACCCTCACCGACGGCACCCTCTTCAGCTGCCTTCCGCACCGGATCCTCGGCCCCTACGGGTCCGCGGAGGACGCCGTAGTGCGGTGATGACCCTGGCCGAAGGCGGCACCAGCCAGGCGATGCCCCCGAACGTGTTGCGCGGCGCGAACCGGCGGCCGGCCGCCGGCATCGGTGTGACGGCGCCGCCCCGCGGAGGACTGATCCACGCCCTCCTCGACCTCCACGGCGTCTCCGTGTACTACCAGGTGACGGGTAGTGCCACCGGTCCGCGGATGAGGACGTCCTTCTGCCAGGCCACGTGGCCCGGTTCGATGGCCAGCCGCAGGTCGGGGAGGCGCGTGAGGAGGGTGGTCAGCAGCAGTTCGGCTTCCATGCGGGCCAGCGAGGGTGCCACGCAGTGGTGGGGGCCGTAGCCGAAGGCCAGATGGGCCGGGCCTTCGCGGTCGACGTCGATCCGGTGCGGCTCGGGGTAGCACCGCTCGTCCCAGTTCGCCGCCACGTACGAGACGTAGACGGCTTCGCCGCGGCGGACGAGGACCCCTCCCACTTCGACGTCCTCGGTGGCGACGCGGGCCTGTCCCACGCCGTGCTTGTGGGGGATCCAGCGCAGCAGTTCCTCCACGGCCGCCGGCACGGCGTCCGGGTCGGACCGCAGCCGGCTCATCAGGCCGTCGTCGGTCAGCAGGAGATAGACCATGTTGGAGGTGTGGTTGCGTACCGCGTGCCACCCGTTGATCCCCATCAGTGTGGCCAGGGCGAGGAGTTCCTCTTCCTCGATCCTGCCGCTCTCGACTGCGGCAGCCAGCTCGCTGATGAGGTCGTCCTGTGGTTGGAGCCGGCGTGCTCGGGCCAGTTCACGGAAGCAGGCGCTTGCTTCCTCCTTGGCCTGTCGGGCGCGCTCGACTCCCGCTTCGTCTTTCGCCCGGGTCAGGATGGTGTCCGCCCACGTGCGCAGACGCGGCCGGTCGGCCTCCGGCACACCCAGCACCGCGCCGATGACGTGCATGGGGAAGGGCGAGGTCACGTGCCGGACGAGGTCGGCCGATGGTCCGGCAGCGACCATCGCGTCGATGTGTTCGTCGAGTACGGCTTGGGCGCGAGGACGCAGGGCCGCCAGGCCGAAGCGGTTGAACGCCGAGGAGACCACGGAGCGGACGCGGGTGTGGCCGGGTGGGTCGACGAAGCTGACCGCGCGGTCCAGCGGAACGAGGTACCGGTTCATGCTGGGCAGCGGCCGGCCCACGATGTCGCGGCTGAACCGGCGGTCGGAGGTGACGAACCGGACGGCGTCGTGCCGCGTCGCCAGCCAGCACTCGCCGGGAGCCCCGTGAGCCAGCCGGATCCGGATGACGGGTCCGGCCTGCAGCGCCTCGCGCAGGAACGGGTCGAATTCCAGCGCGGCCAAGTCCGACGCCTCGTACAAGGGGGCGGTGCCGTCGTGCACTACTGGCTCCTCGCCGGCCGGTCATGGCGCAGCGGCGTGAGCTGCTCGATGTCGTAGCGTCGGCGCAGTGCGGCGATGGCGCCGTGGTCCACGGGCCCTGCGCAGGAGAGGATCTCCAGGAGTTCCTCGAAATAGCGTTCGTGGTCCGGGGGCGGGGAGGACTGGAAGAACATCCGGGCCGGGACGCCGGTGGGGTTGGCGAAGGCGTGCGGACAGCCGGGCGGGACCAGGATGACCGTGCCGGGCGTGGCGCGGACCACCCGCTCGCCGTTCGGTGACCGCCATCCACGCCAACCGTCCGGGGTGCGCACGAGCGGCTCGAAGGCGAGGACGTCGAGTTCGCCCTCAAGGACGTAGAACAACTCCTCGCTGCGCGCGTGGACGTGCGCGCCGACGTCGAAGCCCGGTGGTACGAGCACCTCGAAGCTCGAGGCGAGGCGCGACTGCGCGCCGGTCACTTTGAACGTCACGTGCTGGGCGGCGGCACGAAGGGTACGGCCTTCGCCGGGGGGCACGATCAGACCGGCCTGGGCCGTCGGAGTGGCGGTGGGGGAGTACCCGGTCGTCGGGTTTCCTTCGGCAAGGGTCACGGCCTACGGCTCCGGCGGCCCACCAGGTGGATGGCGCATTCCGGACCCGACCCGGCCCGCCGACGCGACGTCGCCATACAACACCCCTACCCCACCGGCACGACAGCGCCTTCGTTGACCCGGACGCCTCTTCAACGATCGCCTTCCGCGCGGGTCACCCATGTGTACTCGCAAGCCGTATGTGCGCGCCGGGTCCGGGTCCGCCGCGTGCACTGGTGCGTGGCCCGGGTTCGAATGCTTGCGCCATGCGCCCGCCCCGCCGAACCGGCCGGGGCGGTTCAGCCTGCGTCGTTCTGGGTGCGGCGGGCGTAGGCGCGTGCCGCCCGGGCGCGATCGCCGCAGCGGGTGGAGCACCAGTGGCGGCGGCCGTGGCGGAGGAGGTAGCGGCTGCAGGGGGTGGAGCCGCAGGCGGTGAGGCGCTCGGCGTCGGGTCCGGTGAGCAGGTCGGCCGCGTTCGCTGCGAGGACGGCGAGGGCGTGCTCCACGATCTGGGTGACGGGGTGGGCCGCCTCGCGGTAGAGGCCGCGGTCCGGGTCCCAGTGGAGCAGGGAGGCGGCGGGGGCCCGCGTGAGGGCGTCGTTGACGGCGGACAACGCGGCCGCAGGAGCGGGCAGTCCGGCGGCATGGGCGGCGAACAGGGTGCGGACCTGTTCGCGCAGGGAGCGCAGCCGGGTGGCGCACGTCTCGATCAGGCCGGTGCCGGCCGGGGCGAGGCCCCGGTCGACGAGCCACCGTTCGGCGGCGGCGGGGGTGGCGAGGAGATCGACGGAGTGCCCGCCGGGCAGGGTGATGGCGCTGTTGGCGAGGTCGAGGGAGGGGTACTGCTCGGCGCCCGGCGCGGGAGGCGGTTCGACGGTCGCGATCTCTTCCATGACCTCATGGTACAACTGCACCCTTTCCATGATGCTCACGTTAGGGCTTGCGTTCAACCGTGAGAACCGCCTACGGTGACTCACGGATAAACCACTATCTATCCGTGAGGTGCATGTTTCGTGACCGCCACCAGCGCCACCCCCGAACCGTTCTCCGTCCGCGTCTTCGGCGGCCCCACCGCCCTTTTCGAGTACGGCGGTCTGCGCTTTCTGACCGACCCGACCTTCGACGCTCCCGGCGGCTACCCGGCGCCCGGAGGCCCGGTCCTGGTCAAGACCGCCCCTTCCAGCGGCACCCCCGACGACCTGGGCCGCGTCGACGCGGTGCTGCTCTCCCACGACCAGCACGCCGACAACCTCGACACCTCCGGCCGGGCCCTGCTCGCCGGCGTCCCCCTCACCCTCACCACCCCCGGCGCCGGACAGCGCCTGGGAGGCAACGCCAAGGGCCTGGCCGACTGGGAGTCCGTCGAGCTGGACCGCCCCGGCGGCGGTTCGGTCACCGTCACGGGCGTGCCCGCCGTCCACGGCCCCGGACCGCGCGAGGAGATCGAGCCGATCGCCGGGCAGGTCGTCGGCTTCGTCCTGACCGGCGAAGGGCTGCCCACCGTCTACGTCAGCGGCGACAACGCCTCCCTCGACCTCGTCAAGGAGATCGCCGCACGCTTCGCACCCGTGGACACCGCGATCCTGTTCGCCGGTGCTCCCCGCTTCCCCGTCCTCTTCAACGGCGAGCCGCTCGTCCTGGACAGCGCCCAGGCCGCCGAAGCCGCCGGGATCCTCGGGGCCCGCCGGGTCGTCCCCGTCCACTACGACAGCTGGGCCCACTTCACCGAAGGCCTGGACCAGCTGGTCGAGGCCTTCACCGCGGCCGGCCTCGCCGACCGCCTGGACCTGGGCAACCGGAGCTGACCGACCCCGGCCCTGGACCGGCGCCCCCCGTGTCGCAGACCCGACGCGGGGGGCGCCGGTCCAGGGCCGCTTCCCGGATCGCGTGAGGATCGCGGTGAGCTCGTCGATGACGGCTCGCACCGAGGCCATGCCCTCGATGTCTTGCGTGGTACCGCTGACGTCGGGGGTCTGAGCACCGCGTCCAGCGACTTCTCGTGCTCGGCGAGCAGCGAGTCGACGATGCCGCTGCCCGCGGCCTTCTCCTCCAAATCGCTTCGGAACCAGCCCACTTTGCCCTCCACGCGCCCTTCCACGGCCTTGGCCGGCGAGACCGGTGCCAAGGAGGCCGCCCGGGGCCTCGGTGACCAGTCCCGGCTCCGCCAGGCGGCGGTGGGTGGATTGCGGGTCCGGTGCGGTGTCCCCGTCCCGAGTCTCCTGGGCCAGACGGCGGGCGAGTTCGACCCGGCTGAAACCCCCGCGGCGCAGAGGGAAGACGCAGGGCGCTCGTCGCATCGACGTGGCGTACGGCGAGGGGCGGCGAGCGGTCGAGGAAGCCCGACGTGATCACCTGACCCGCATAGGTGCCGACCGGCGACGACGCGAAGCCGGAGGCCGGCAGCGCGATCGCAACGCGAGCGCTGCGCCTTGGCCCAGCATCCCGCCCAGCCCGGCATGCACGTCGTCGATGCCGTCCGCGGGCGACCGCGGGGTGGAAGAGCCGAGTGGGATGACGAGCATGGCGGCGCGGCCTGAACTGCCATCTGATCAGCCGGATCATGTTCGCCGGAGCCCCGGACAGAGGGCTTCGATCCCGGTCCACGAACACCGGACTTTCGCAAACATCTTGCTATTGCCTATTGGTTGCAATAAGCCTTGGGGGTTCGGCCCTTATCCACCGCCTGCCCAGGATGCGGAGCACACCATGCCCCACCTGCTGCCGGACTCCGGCCCGCAGCGCACCATCGCCGCCTCGAACTTCGTCTACACCGTCGGCAGCGGCCTCTATCTGACCGCGGGGGTGCTCTACTTCACCCAGGCCGTCCACTTGCCCGCAGCCCAGGTCGGCCTCGGGCTGGGAATCGCAGGCGCCCTCGCGCTCGCGGTGGGGATCGCAGTCGGGCACCTCGCCGACAGGCGCGGTGCACGGGGGGTCTACGCCGCCACCCTCGTCGTCCAGGCGCTGGCCACCGCAGGCTTCGTGCTGGCGCAGAGCTTCTGGCCGTTCGTGGTCGCGGTGTGTGCGGCCACCGCGGCGAAAGGGGCCGGACTGGCCGCGCGCAGCCCGATCATCCGGTACCACGGAGGGGACCGGCCGCAGGAGTTCCGCGCCTATCTGCGCGCCGTGACCAACATCGGCATCTCGCTGGGCGCGGTGCTGGCGGGCTGGGCCGTACAGGTCGGCACCCACAGCGCCTACCAACTCCTCGTCATCGGGAACGCGGTCGCCTTCGCCGCCTCCGCGGCCATCATCTTGCGCCTGCGCCCGGTCAAGCCCGAGCCGGCCGTGCGCGGACCGCGCTGGATCGCACTGCGGGACCGGCCCTACCTCGCCCTCACCGGGCTGGACGGCATCATGGCCATCCAGTTCAAGGTGCTCACCGTCGCCCTGCCGCTCTGGCTGATCGCGGCCACCGCCGCCCCCCACTGGCTCATCTCGGGCACCATGCTGCTGAACACCGTCGTCGTCGTCGCCTGCCAGATGCGCGCCAGTCGCAGCATCGACACCCCCACGGCCGGCGCCCTCGCCTACCGCCGTTCCGGCTTCGCCTTCCTCCTGGCCTGCGTGCTGATCTCGCTGGCCGCGGACATCCCCGCCTGGGCGGCCGCGGCCCTCCTGCTGGCCGGGGTCACCGTTCATACGATCGGCGAGCTGTGGCATTCCGCCGCCGGGTTCGAGATCTCCTTCGCCCTCGCGCCCGAACGGGCCACCGGCCAGTACCTGGGCGTCTTCGGCCTCGGCGCCGGCCTGGCCGAGGCCGTCGGACCCGCGCTGCTCATCTCCCTGTGCATCACGTGGGGCCGCCCCGGCTGGTACGTCGTGGGAGCACTGTTCGCCCTCACTGGCCTGGCAGCCCCGCTCGCCGTCCGCTGGGCCGAACACCAACGGCACGGCGGGCGGCCTCAGCCCGAGAGCACGGCGTCGCAGGTGGCCGCCTGAGGGGCGGCTCGAAGGCCGCACCGGACGCCCCCGAGCGGGCCGATCCACCGGGATTCCGCGCCTCAGGGCTCGCGCAGGCGTACGGCGAGGGCGGCGATGTCGTCGTCGAGGCGGCCTCTGCTGTAGCGGAGGAGGTCGCGGTGAAGTGCCGTGAGCAGTTCGCGGGGCGGTGTCGGCGGCTGTCGACTCATCCAGGCCGCCAGCGGGAAGAACTCGCCGTTGCGGGCGCGGGCCTCGGCGATCCCGTCGGTGTAGAGGAGCAGCAGGTCGTCGGGGGCGAACTCGAAGCTGTCGACGCTGTAGTGACCACCGATCAGCTCCGCGAGGCTGAGCAGCGGCGAGGGCGTGGCGGGGTCGAGGACGCGGAGTCTCCTGCTGTGCAGGAGCATCGGCGGGGGGTGCCCGCAGTTGAGGATGTCGATGCGTCCGCCCTCGTACGGGATCTGGACGAGAAGGGCGGTGGCGAAGCGCTCCATCGGCTCGTCGGGGGGAAAGGAGGCGTTGTAACGGGTGCTGCTGGCGTCCAGCCTGCGTGCGACGTCGACCAGGTCGGCCTCGCCGAAGGCAGCCTCCCGGAAGGCGTTCACGATCGCCGCGGCCGCCCCCACCGCGGGCAGGCCCTTGCCCCGCACGTCACCGATGAGCAGCCTGACCCCGAAGGGCGTGTCGACCACCTCGTAGAAGTCCCCGCCGATACGGGCCTCCGCCGCTGCCGCGAGGTACAGCGACTCGATCTCGACGTTTCCGAGGCGGCGGGGCAGCGGGCTCAGCACCACCTGCTGCGCCGCGTCGGCGACGAGCCGCACCTGGAAGAGGGTGCGCTCCCGCTGCAGCCGCACGTGGCTTCCGTACGCGGCGGCCACGGTGACCGCGATGATCCCCGCGCACGTCCACCACGTACCCAGATCGGGGAAGACGAGGCTGAGGCCGATCATCAGGAGGAGGCAGACCGTCCCCAGCAGGACGGTGGGGAGGACCGGCCACATGGCCGCGGCCAGGGCCGGCGCCGCGGGCAGGAGACGGCTGAAGGCCATCTCCGGCGGAGTGGCGTAGGCCAGGCTGGCGATCACGACGGTCAGAAGGACCGGCGACAGCCGCACGAGCCTCCACCGGCCGTAGCGCCGACGGAGCCGCGGCTGTCCGGACTCGATCACATTTCCCACAATATCCGGGCAGCGAGTGCATGGCGCTCTGGCGAACGGGGCCGCCTGCCTGCCCCGGACCGAGCTCACCGCCCCGCGATGCCCGGCGGCACAGCCGCTGTCCGAGGGGAAAGGCGATCGAACGCATGCACGATGGTCTTGAGCGGAGCCGCGCTGTCCGGCGGTAGCACGGGTGATGCGGGTGACGGCAGCCGCGCGAGGCCAACCCGGGGTCTACCCGCGCCCCCACTGGTCCGGTGGGGGCGGCGGCGGGGGCGGACCGGGCGGCGGGGGCGGGGCCGTGGGCGGGGCCGGCGGCTCACGCCGCAGCAGGTCGATCGGCTCTCGCAGGCGCAGCGTGGCGGGGAGGTCCAGCCGCCCTTCGCGCGAGGCGACCGGGATGTCCCGTACCGCGAGCCTGGCCTCCACCGTGCACTGCCCGCTGCGGGCGGCGACGAGCAGGCCGTCGCGGACGACCGCGACGAGCCCGCTGATCCGGAAGAGCACGGTGAGTTTCACGGCCACGGTGGCGGCCGGGGCACCGTCCACGAGGAGGTCCACCGACGGGTGGTGCGTCGAACTGACGGTGTGGGTGGCCAGGGCGACGACCTCCTCGCTGCCGGGGGAGCCGCGCGTGCGGCGCGCCGCCTCCTTGAGCACCTTGTACTGGGACCAGCCCGAAGCCACCAGGGAGACGAGGTCGAGGTCGAGGAAGCCGTCGACGACCGTCGCCAGCTCGCGCCCCACGGCCCGGTCTGCGGCGGTGGTCAGGCCGTGCGGGCCCGGGAGGAGGCCCGTCGCCGCACCGCTGGCCTGCAGCGAGTCGGCGAGAGCTTCGGCGGACTGCCCCTCGGGGCCGAGCAGCAGGTCCCGGACGGTGAGGGGTTCGACGACGGGAGCGGTGGTCATGGGCCTTCCTCCTTCAGCGTCTGGTCACCCGGGTCCGGGTGTGGTTCCAGCCGTACGGAGCGGGACGGCGGGCCGGTCTCGGAGGGCTCGGCCACGTCCGTCGCCGCCGGAGCGGGGCGGAGCCGGGAGCCGACGTGCTCCTGGACCCAGCGCGGCCCGCGGTGGCGGTGGCTGAGGAACGCGGATCCCGCGAGGGCCAGCAGAGCCACTCCGAGCAGGCTGGAACCGACGACCAGGCCGACGGGGACCGTGACGGGGGCGGGCTCGGAGGTCGGGTTCGGCGTGGGCGGCGTGGGCGGCGTGGGCGGCGTGGGCGGCGTGGGCGGAGTGGGTGTCGGCGTCGCGGGCGTCGGGGTGGGCGAGACCGCGCCGCCGGTCACCGTGAACGGAGCCTCGGCGCCGACACCGGGGTCATCCGTGCACTCGGCCCGTACGGTGTACGAGGCCTCGCCCGTATCGGGCGGCACGTCGACACCGGTGGCGAAGGTGCCGTCCTCGGCGGGAGACGCCGTTGCCCACTGCTCGCCGTCCCACGACAGGGCCACTTCCGGGCAGTTGAATCCAGAACCGGATACGGTCAGTGACCCGCCACCGGGCGGCAGCGCAGAGGGATCGAGCGTCACCTGTGGCTGCGGACCGGGCGCATCCGTCACCGTGAACGACTGCTCGGCGGAAAGCTGCTCGTACCCGACGCAGACCGCGGTGACCCTGTGGTCGGTGGCGTCTGCGTCGGACGGAACGGCGAACTCGGCCGTGAAAGCACCGCCGTCCACCGTGACCTCCGCCGGCGTGACCTCCGGGAGCGGGACGTCGTCCCACGACAGCGTGACCGCACCGGCCTGGTCGTCGCCCGCCGTACAGCCGTCGAACCCGGAGCCGGTCACGGTGACCGACGTCCCTACGGATCCCTCGGCGGGGTCCAATGCCAGGGCCGCCGACCCGGGGTCGGGCGTGGGCGTCACCTGCGTGGGCGTCACCTGGAAGTCGGCGGTCGCCTTGAACTTCGAGTTGGCCGTGCAGAGCGCGGTGACGTCATGGCTGCGCGCAGTCGCATCGGACGGAACCGCGAAGTCGGTCTCGAACTCCCCGTCGGCGTCGGCCGTGACGACGGTCAGGACGACGGTCGTGTCGTCTCCCTCCCAGGCGATGCTGATGCCGGCCGTCTCGGCGGGACGCAGATCGGGCGCCGACTCGGTCCTGGCGCAACGGCCGAACCCGTAGCCGTGGACCCCCACCCGGCTCCCCGGCGGGCCTTGGGACGGATCGAGCGTGATGGACCTCCCTGTCGCGGCCTGCATCGGAGCGGTGGCGGCAGGAGGGAGCACGGGTGCGCCCCACGCGAACGCCGTGCTCAACAGCACCGCGGTCAGCGACAGGCCCGCCCATCGGGCAAGGGGAAGCATGGCCCTCCATGAGCTGCTTCCCATTCTCCTCCGGGTTCCCTAGGCCCGCCTCCGATGGGCCGTGCCCGGTCAGAAACCGCAGGGCGTTCGCGCGTCCTGGAAGCGCTCCGGGTGCCGCCGCCGGTACTCGACCAAGGACTGGGCCACCGCGGCGCCTTCGCCCACGGCGGCGCCGACCCGCTTGACCGAGCCGGACCGTACGTCGCCCACGGCGAACACGCCGGGCCGGCTGGTCTCCATCGGCAGCGCTTCCGGGCCGGCTCCGCCGCTGCCGGTCAGGACGTACCCGCGGTCGTCGAGCCTCAGGGTGCCGCCGAGCCACTCGGTGGAAGGACGGCCGCCGATCAGGACGTACAGGCAGTGCGCGGCGACGGTCCGCTCGTCGCCCTGGCGGTCCCGCAGCCGGAGTCCGGTGAGCGTGGACCCGCCGAGGCAGCCGGCCACTTCGGTGCCCAACAGCACCTTGAGGCCCGGGGTCCGCTCGATCCGCTGCACCAGGTAGCTCGACATGGAAGCGCCGAGGTCCGTGCCCCGGACCAGCAGGGTGACGGAACGGGCGTAGCGCGCGAAGTAGAGGGCGGCCTGTCCGGCGGAGTTGCCCGCGCCCACCATGTACACGTCCTCCCCGACCGTCGACGGCGCGTCGGACAGGCAGGAGCCGTAGTACACACCGGAGTTGAGGAGGCGGTCCACCCCGGGGGCCGTGAGGCGGTTCCAGTCCACGCCCGTGGCGACCACCACGGCGGCCGCGGTCACCGAGGCCGTCTCATCGGTCCCGGCCTTGGTGAACTCGACGGCATGGCCGCCCCCGTCGATCGGGGTCACCCGGCCGGCCACCCGGGTGGGCTGCCACTCGACACGGGCTCTGCGTGCCTGCTGCAAGGCGCGCTGGGCCAGGTCGCCACCCGTCAATCCCACGGGAAAGCCGAGGTAGTTCTCGATCCGCGAGGTCGATCCCGCCTGGCCGCCGGGTGCGTCGTCCTCGATGACGACCACGCTCATGCCCTCGGCCGCGGCGTACACCGCCGCGGACAGACCTCCGGGGCCGCCGCCGATCACCGCGACGTCGTAGTGGTCCTGCTCGGCCGGCCGGATGAGGCCGAGCCGCTCCGCCAACTCGCTGATCGAAGGGTCCACCAACTCGGTGCCGTCACCGAGCCGGACGGTCACCGGGGCCTCCCGGACGTCCTCTTCGGGCAGCCACCGGAAGAGCACGCCGCTGCGGCCGAGGAAGTCGCGCACCGCGTACGCGGCGGGCGAGAACCGGCTGCCGCGCACCTCGGCGGTGGACAGGTCCCCCCGGCAGTCGGCGTTCCACGTGCACAGGGAGTCGTCCAGCGCGTCCCGAAGGTGCTCGGCCGGGCTCTCGTCGCCCCGGGCCGCCCCGGAACGGGCGCCGGGCACGAGGTCGCAGTGCCCGGCCAGCGACAGCCAGCGCACACCGGGATGTGCGGCACCGGGGGCGGGGGCTTCATCGGCGAGCACGGCCGCGACGGGCACCTTCCGGTCGGCCAGCGACGTCAGCGCCCGGACCACCTCCGCCGGTCCTCCGACCTGCAGCACACGGAACGACGTCCGGTACCAGCTCTGCACCAGCTCGGCCGTCTCGTGCCGGCGGAGCGGATCGGGGTCGGAGAGAACGATCACCGGCAGTGCGGCATCGGCCATCAAGAGGTCCTCCAGGTAGGTCTCGCCGAGGGGGCGTCTTCCCCTCGCGGTCAACGAGCGGGCACGCGATACGCATCGGCTGACGAAGAGCGACTGCGGGCGCGCGGGGCACAGGGGGGCGCGGGGGGCGCGTCGCGGGTCCCCCCTGTGCGCTGCTCAGAGACGGCCGAAGAACTGGTTTCCGCGTGCCGAATGCTTCTCGCTCGTGTAGTACTCCTTCATCGCGGAGCTGATCTCGTCACGGCTCAACTGCCCGTCACCGTCGACGTCCAGCTGGTTGAACGCCTCGTCGAAGGTCTCCCGGGGCAGGCGGAACATGCCGTGGAGCATCGAGGTGTACTCCTCGCGCGTGAGCATGCCGTCGCCATCGCGGTCGCCGAGCGCGGTCCAGGCGTTGCTCATGTTCCTGATCCGTTCCCAGATCCGGTTCTGGTCCGTGACGATCCGCGCGCGGAACGCCGCCCGGAACTCCTGCCGGTCGACCGCTCCGTCGTCGTTCTTGTCCATCTTGTGGAAGACGGTGTCCCACAGATCCGCCAGTGAAGTCCGCAGCGCTTCCACGGCGTCCGGGGCGTAGCCGAGTGATTCGGCGAGCCTGTCCGAGAGGCCGATGACGTCCGACTTTTGGAGCCGCCCGTCGCGGTCCGAGTCGAACACATCGAACGCCCGCTCCAGCTTGATGTCCAGAAGGCTCACGACGCCGTCCCTTCACTGCATGTGGTCACCTGATTACGGTGTGAGGCGGCGCCCAGGAAACCACACGCCCGGCCCTCGCGCATGGAAAGAGCGGCCCGACTGGTCCTTCCGGGTGACGGTGACGAACCCCGCCGCCGCGAAGGCCTCCGGCCCGTCCACTGGGACGGGCCGGAGGCCGGGGCGGAGGCGGGGTTCGGATGCGCGGCTACCGCGACGCCGCGACGGCGGGCGCTCGGTGCGAGGGGGAGTCGGACCCGAGCGCTCCGAGGATGTCCTCCATGCGCTGCTTGGCGTCGCCGAAGAGCATCCGGGTGTTGTCCCGGTAGAAGAGGGGGTTGGGAACACCCGCGTATCCGGTGGCCATCGAGCGCTTGAAGACGACGACGTTCTCCGCCTCCCACACGCGCAGGACCGGCATGCCGGCAATCGGGCTGGCGGGGTCTTCGGCGGCGGCCGGGTTGACGGTGTCGTTGGCGCCGATGACGAGCACGACCGTGGTGCCGGTGAGCTCGTCGTTGATCTCGTCCATTTCCAGGACGATGTCGTACGGCACCTTCGCCTCTGCCAGCAGCACGTTCATGTGCCCCGGCAGCCGCCCGGCCACGGGGTGGATCCCGAACCGCACGTTCACCCCGCGCTCGCGCAGCTTGCGGGTCAGCTCGGCGACCGGGTACTGGGCCTGCGCGACGGCCATTCCGTAGCCGGGGGCGATCACGACCGAGGTGGCGTTCTCCAACAGTTCCGCGGTGGCTTCGGCGGTGATCTCGTGGTGCTCGCCGAGGTCGGTGTCGGCGCTCGCGGCGGCCTCGACGCCGAAGCCGCCCGCGATCACGGAGATGAACGAGCGGTTCATCGCCTGGCACATGATGTAGGAGAGGTACGCGCCGGAGGAGCCGACCAGCGCTCCGGTGACGATCAGCAGGTTGTTGTTCAGCAGGAACCCGGACGCCGCCGCGGCCCAGCCGGAGTAGCTGTTGAGCATCGACACCACGACCGGCATGTCGCCGCCGCCGATCGAGGCGACCAGGTGCACTCCGAGGGCGAGCGCCACCGCGGTGACCGCGACGAGCAGGCCGAGGCTCGGGCTGATGACGAAGAAGACGGTCAGGGCCGCGAACGCGACGAGGGCACCGAGGTTGATCAGGTTCTTGCCCGGCAGTACCAGCGGGCTGGACTTGATGCGCGCCGACAGCTTCAGGTAGGCGATGATCGAGCCGCTGAAGGTGACGGCGCCGATGAATATCCCGATGAACACTTCGGCGTGGTGGATGCCGAGGAGGTCCTGAGCCACCGCGACGTGCCCGGGACCCTCCGCCTCGACCTCGAAGTAGCCGTTCCAGCCGACGAGTACGGCGGCCAGGCCGACGAAGCTGTGCAGGAGGGCGATGAGCTCCGGCATGCCGGTCATCTCGACGACCCTGGCACGCCAGAACCCGAGACCCGCGCCGATCAGCATCGCGACGACGAGGAGCGCCAGCCCCGTCGCGGCGATACTGCGCGAGGCCAGGCCGATGGTGGCGGCGAGGGCGATCACCATTCCGGAGGTGCCGAACACCAGCCCGGAACGGGAGCTTTCGTGCCGGGACAGCCCGGCGAGGCTGAGGATGAACAGGAGTGCGGCGACGATGTATGCGGCCTGCGCGGCCGTGGCGGCAGTCATGTGGGTTCAGCCTCTCGAGAACATGGCGAGCATGCGGCGGGTGACCGCGAATCCGCCGAAGACGTTGATGCTGGCCAGCAGGATCGCGGCGAACGACAGCACCGTGATCGTGGTGTCCGCGCGGCCGATCTGCAGGAGGGCCCCCACGACGACGATTCCGGAGATGGCGTTCGTGACCGACATGAGGGGTGTGTGCAGGGCGTGGTGGACCTTGCCGATGACGTAGTAGCCGACGACGATCGCGAGCACGAAGACGGTGAAGTTGCCGATCAGCTGCGAGGGGGAGAACGCGGTCAACAGGAAGAGCGCGGCCATCCCGGTACCGGTGAGCGCGTACCTCGCCGCCGCGGACATCGGCTTCTTCTCGGGTGCGGCAGGCTTCACGGCCACCGGTGCCTGCGCCGCCGGAGCGGCGGATACCTGTACCGGCGGCGGCGGCCAGGTCGTCTCACCGTCATGCACCACGGTCATGGACCGCTGGACCACGTCTTCGAAGTCGATGTGGTGCCGGCCGTCCTTGGCCGGCGTGAGCAGCTTCATCAGGTTGACGAGGTTCGTGCCGTACAGCTGCGACGCCTGGGCCGGCAGTCGGCCGGGCAGGTCGGTGTAACCGACGATCGTGACGCCGTTGTCCGTGACGACCACCTCGCCCGCGACGGTGCCGGCGACGTTCCCGCCCTGCGCGGCGGCCATGTCGACGATCACGCTGCCGGGCCGCATGCTCGCGACGTCCTGCGCGGTGAGCAGCTTCGGCGCCGGCCTTCCGGGTATCAGCGCGGTGGTGATGACGATGTCGACGTCGGCGGCCTGCTCGCTGTAGATCTCCGCGGCCCGACGGTCGTATTCCTCCGAGGTCGCCTTGGCGTACCCGTCGGTGCTGGTCCCGTGCTCCACCTCCACGCCGAGGAACTCGCCGCCGAGCGAACGGACCTGCTCCGCCACCTCGGGCCGCGGATCGGTGGCGCGAACGATCGCGCCCAGGCTGCTGGCGGCGCCGATGGCGGCGAGTCCCGCCACGCCGGCGCCCGCGACGAGCACCTTCGCGGGCGGAACCTTTCCGGCCGCGGTCACCTGGCCGGTGAAGAACCGGCCGAACAGGTGTGCCGCCTCGATGACCGCGCGGTAGCCCGCGATGTTGGCCATGGAGCTGAGCACGTCCAGGGACTGGGCGCGCGAGATCCGCGGTACCGCGTCCATGGCGAGCACCGTGATCGGACGCCGCGCGAGCTCCTCGACCAGGTCGGGGTTGAGCGCCGGGCCGATCAGGCTGACCAGCGTCGCCCCGTCGCGCAGCCTCTGGATCTCCTCGCCGGACGGTGCGTTGACCTTCAGTAGGATGTCGGCGCTCCAGGCGTCACCGACCTTCGCGCTCTGCGCCACGTACGCGTCGTCCGAGAAACCGGAGGCCGTACCCGCTCCCGACTCGACGACGACCTCGTAGCCCAGCGCGACCAGCTGGCGCACGGTCGCGGGCGTGGCCGCCACACGCGTCTCTCCCGGGCTTGTCTCGGCTGCGACACCGATCCGCTGCGGTGCGGGATGACCCATGGTTGTACCTCCCCTGTGATGGAACGTGAAATGTGGAACGGAGCCGACAGTGGCTACAGCCCGAGGTCGCGGCCGATCAGTTCCCTCATGACCTCGTACGCGCCCGCCCAGATCTTGGACATGCGGGCGCCCATCCGGGCACGTGTCACCCGGCACTCCGTCATGTGTGCGTGCCCGCCGGGATCCGGACGCAGGCGTCGACGACCTCGTTTCGCATCTGCGCGGTCTCAGGACAACGGATCCGCACCAGGGGGGTGCGGTGCCGATCCGAAAGGGTGTCAGCGGGACTGCGGAGTCCAGTTCGGATCGCGTCCGCTCAGCCCGACTGCCCGGTCGAGCAGAGGGGCGTCGTCCGGAACGGGGACGACGGCTCCGAAGATGCCCCCGCCGCGTCCTTCGTCCTCGGCTGCTTCCAGCAGGAACGCATGCGAGACGCGCAGCGCCGCCTGGTCGGGCGCGTACTCCTGGCCGGTGGCCCTGGCCAGGTCCCACCCGTGGATGACCAATTCGTCGGCAGCGACCGCCACCGCGACCTCGGCGGGGAGGTCCACGCCTCCCGCACGGGTCATGCCCGTCCAGGCGGCCGGCTGCCTCCAGGCCTCGGCCAGTTCGCCGAGGACCCGGGGCAGTTCCCCGCGCCAGTCGGCGGGCAGGGAGGGCGCGGTGGCGCCGGGGGGCGTGTCCGTCGTGGGGCCCAGGTCCTTGCGGGCGGCGTCGCGGAAGGCGACGGCGAGCCCGGCGAGGTGGCCCAGGAGCTCGCGGACCGTGTAGTCGGGGCAGGGCGTCCGGTCGGCGAGCGCCGCCTCCGGGACGGCCGTCGCGAGCCGGGCCACGAGCCGGGCTTGTGGTCCGAGGTCGACAGCCGTCGTGTCGGTCATCTGCCGCTCCGTCCGGGGTACTGGGCCTGCAGGGTAGACGGGTGGTGGAGCCGGAACGCGTCGCCACACGCCCCGGACGTTCCACATGCGTCACAACGGCGTACTCCCGCCACGGCCGCCGTCGGCAGGGCGGCCCGGCTACGTGCGCTGGGCGAACCGTTCGCGCGGTGCCAGCGAGACCTCGGCCCACACCTGCTTGCCGCTGCTGAGCGGTACCGACCCCCAGGACGCCGTCGTCGCCTCGACGATGAGGATCCCGCGGCCCCCGGTCGCCGACCAGTCCACGTCCGTGGGCTTGACCGGGCTGCGGGGCGAGGCGTCGTTCACGGCGATCCGCAGCCGGTCCGCCGACAGCGTCAGATCCAGCTGCACCTCTCCCTGCGTATGGGCGATCGCATTGGTGACCAGCTCGGAGACGACCAGCAGGGCGATGTCGAGTTCCTCTTCCACACCCCACGAGCGAAGGGTGCGCGCGGCGAAACGGCGAGCGTGCTGGACGGCGTTGGGGAGCCGCCAGACGGTCCAGTTCGTCCGCGTCGGACGGTCGCGGGTGCCGTCGTAGCGCAACAGCAGCAGCGCCACGTCGTCGTCGCGCCGGTTGACGCCCGAGAGCAGTTCGTCGGCCACCATGCCCGGGTCGGCCGGGTCCGCCGTGGCCAGTACGTCGCACACCCGGCGCATGCCGTCCTCCAGGCGGACGTTGGACGACTCGACCATGCCGTCCGTCAGCAGGGCCAGCATGGTCCCCGGGATCAGGCCCACTTCCGTCATCGGGAATTCGGTGTCCGTGACCACTCCCAGGGGCGGTCCGCCCTCGACCGCCAACTCCTGGGCGCTGCCGTCCGGGTAGCGCAGGATCGGTTGCAGGTGGCCGGCGCGGACGAACCAGGCGATGCCCTCTTCCATGTCGAGGTCCACGTACAGGCAGGTGGCGAACAGGTCCGTCTCCATGCCGACGAGCAGCCGGTTGGCCCGGGCGATGACCACGTCGGGCGGATGGCGCTCCACTGCGTAGGCCCTCACGGCCGTCCGGATCTGGCCCATGATGGTCGCCGCTCCGGCGCTGTGTCCCTGCACATCGCCGATGACGAGCGCCACGTGGCCGTCGTTGAGCGGGATGACGTCGTACCAGTCGCCGCCCACTTCGAGCCCCACCGTCGCGGGCAGGTACCGGGCGACGGCCATCCCGCCGGGCAGCGAGGGCAGTTTGCGCGGCAGCAGGCTGCGCTGGAGCATCGTGGCGAGTTCATGGCCGGCGTCCAGTGCGTGGGCGCGCATCAGCGCCTGCCCCACCAGCCCCGCGGTGGCGGTCAGCAGAGACCGCTCCTCCGGCCCGAACCGGTGCTCGCCGTCCCATCCCACGAGGCAGACCCCGACCATCCGGCCGTCGGCCGGCAGCGGCAGGACGGCGAGGCCGCCGGGCCCGATGCCCGCGAGAGCGGGTTCGAGGTCCGCGCCCGGAGGCCACAGGCTCACATGGCCCTCCCGCAGTGCGTTCTGCAGCGTCGGCAGGTCGTGCATCGAGGCATCCGGCCACTCCGATCGCCATTCCGAACGCCACATCCCCGGCCAGGCTCGCGGCTCGGGAGGGTCGAGGACGGTGACCACGAGCCGGTCGGCCTCCACCTCCGCGACCGCCACCCGGCTCGCGTCCAGCGGGCCGCTCAGGGAGTTGACGACGATCTGGCTGACGTCCCTGATGGTCGTTGCTCCTGCCAGCTTGGTGGACAGCCGCTGCACGATGGAGACTTCGTCGGCACTCGGGCGGAGGTAGGAGGCGTCGGCGACCACACCGAGGACCCGCACGGGATTGCCGTCGTCGTCCGTCATCACCCGGCACCGCAGGCCCAGCCAGCGCAGTTCCCCTCCCGGCCGACGGATGCGGAACGCCAGCTGCTGCGGATCCGTCGTCAGCCTGTCCGGCTCCAGGATGGCCATCAGCGCGGGGAGGTCGTCCGGCACGGCACTCGCGAGCAGCATCTCCACGCTGCCGCCGAACTGGTCGGGCGGGATGCCGAGCAGCTCCAGCACGCGCGCGTGCACCTCCATGCGGCCGGAGCCGAGGTCCAGGATGAACGCGCCGCCCCGCAGCGGCACCAGCGAGTGTCCCAGCGGGGGGCGCGGGGCCGTCCGCCCGGGCGCGTGGGCCGCCACCGATTCGAGCCCGGCACCGACCTGGTCGGCGTACAGCTCCAGCAGGCTCCGGCGGTCGCTGCTGAACCCGTCCGGGACCTCGCCGACGACGATCAGGCAGCCCAGCTCCTTGGCACCGTGCCCGAGGGGCAGGGCGCCGAGCGAGAGTTTGGCCGGCGACGCCTTGACGGAGTCGTCCCGTACCCGGCCGGGGAAGTGGTGGGGGTCCTCCTCGACATATGCGGCCAGGGCCTTCGGGGTCAGCCACAGCGGGCGGCCCGAGCGGTAGGCCTCGGCGGCCGGGGAGTGCCCGTCCACGGAGAGGACCGCGGGCAGTCCGTAGAGCATGGAGCGGTTTCCGGTCATCTCGGCCAGATGCAGCTCCTTGCGGCCCTCGGCGAGCACGTAGACAGCGGCCAGCTCAGCCCCGCAGAACGCAAAGCGCTGCCTGCTCACGGTCTGTAATGCCCTCCTGTCGGGCAGCCACGACGACCGCCCTACCTCCATGCTGTCGCGCCTTGCACCATCGGCGCGAGTCAGGAGCACATGGAGCCGGGGGTGGGGCGCGCCGTGCGCGCACGCCGGGTGCCCGGCCTACGAGCCGGAGGTGCGACCTGCGATCCTCGTGCCCAGCCCTGCGGGCCGGCCGCCGAACGAGCCGTCCTGCCCCACTACGCGATCAGAATCGCCCCGAGAAGGAAGCGGGGGCCGTCACCATGAACCCTTTCCCCGACCTGGAGGGGCGCGGATGACCACCACCACCGACCCCGGCGGCTCTCCCGTCCGGTCCCACCGCGTGCTCCTCGTGCCCCTGCTGGCTGCCGCCTCCGCGGGACTGCTCGCCGCCCGTACGGCCTTCGACTCCGACACCTTCCGGCACTGCCACTACCTGGGCCCCTCCACGCGGATGTACGTCACTTCGTGGGCCGGCGTCGCCTGCGGCCTGGGCACCCTGGTGCTGTACGCCGCCCTGAGCCGTGCCGCGCGGCGGTCCGGGACGATCGGCGGAGCGGCCTGGCAGCGGCGGCTCGCGGGGGCGTCCGCGCTGCTCACCGTGCCGATGGTGCTGCTGCTCGCCATGTCGGCCTACTGGCTGTACGCGCCGGATCCGAGTGGCGGGTACGACTGCTCGGGCCTCCACCCGCTCATCCCGTAGGCAGCCACCCGGCCGGGGCCGGGCCGGGGCGGGTCGGGTGGGCTTGGGCCGGGTCGCGGGGATTCAGGACCGCCGTGCCCTGCCCGCCGGCCGGGTCCTGCAGGGCGATGCGCCCGGGACGGCGGCGGCCCAGAGGGAGCGGAGCGCTGCCATGTCCGCCCGGCGCTACGCCATCCGGGTACCCGCTTTCCGCGCAGGCCGCGGGTTCGGCGGCGAGAGGTATGCGGCTCGTACCTCTCTTTCGGCACGCAAGCCGTACGGTCGAGGTGTGGACAACCGTGACGAGGCCCGCGAGTTCCCCACCGCGCGGCGAGCGAAGACCATCCCCCCGCAGGCCGGGCTCCCCTCGTGCAGCGGGCGACGGATCCAGGGGCCGCACCGGAGCGCGGACGCGGCCCGGGCCGGCGTGAGCGTCGGCCACGACACGGAACGCGGGCGAGGGGCGGTGCGACGGTGAGCCGGATCCTCGTGACGGGGTCCGCGGAGGGTCTCGGCCGGGCCGCGGCGGAATCGCTGCTGCTTGAGGGACACGACGTCGTGGTGCACGCCCGGAACGAGCGGCGCGCCACGGACCTCCGGCAGCTGGTCGACCGCGGAGCGGACCTCGTCGTGGGCGACTTCGCCGAGCGGGACGCCGTACGGCGCATCGCCGCCGAGCTGAACGACACGAGCCCGCTCGACGCGGTCATCCACAACGCCGGGGTGTACCGGGGGCCGGACGTCATGCCGGTCAACGTCATCGCGCCGTACCTGCTCACGGCCCTGCTCCGCGGCCCGCGCCGTCTGGTGTATCTGAGCAGCGGCTCGCACTACGACGGGCGCCTCTCGCTCGCCGGGATCGACTGGCGGGGGAACGGCCCGGGGTCGTACGCCGACAGCAAGCTGTTCGTCACCACGCTCGCCGCCGCGGTGGCCCGCCTGCGTGCCGGCGTGCTGAGCAACGCCGTGGATCCGGGATGGGTGCCGACCAGGATGGGCGGCCCCCATGCGCCGGACGATCTTGAGCTCGGACACCGCACGCAGGAGTGGCTCGCCGTCGGCGATGATCCCGGGGCCCTGATGAGCGGCGGGTACTGGTACCACCGCCGACAGCGCGAGCCGCACCCTGCCGTCCACGACGAGGCGTTCCAGGACCGGCTCCTGCAGACGCTGGCCGAGGAGACGGGCACCGCACTCTGACCAGTGCGCGCGTCCGCGGCGCGATCGGCCCCGTCGCCCCTCCCGCGGGAGGACCGAAGGGCCGATCGCGTGCTGACCAGGCGTATGCCTCGGCTTCGTCACCGGGGCCGGGACGGAGCCCGCCCGGCCTCGTCCCCGAGCGGGCGGATCAGCCGGCGGCCGCCGGGCCGGTGCGGACGCATTCGATCAGGTAATCGCCGTTCTCGGGGTCGATGCTCACTCCGTGGGCCTCGCTGTGGAAGCCCGGGAAGCCGCGGTCGAAGGACTCCAGGGCGCGCAGGTACCGCAGCAGCGGCCCGTCGGGGGCGCCGGTGGACTCTCCGGGCATCAGGACGGGGATCCCCGGCGGGGTCACGGTCACCATCGCCGCCGCCACCCGCCCTGCCGCCTCCGCCAGCCGTACGCGCTCGGTACCGCCCCGGATGAGCATCTGGTAGCAGTGGCGCGGGGGCGCGATCGGCTCCGGGAGGTCGTGGAACGCCGCATCGAGGGCGTCGATCAGCTCGCCGCGGGACAGGTGCTCGTGCATCTGGCGGCACAGACCGCTGAGGGTGGTGCGGCCGTACCGGCGAGGGAACCGGCGGACCAGTTCCGGCAGGACCCGGTCCAGCGGGGCATCCGCGTCGTACAGGGCCTTGAAGTCCATGAGGGCGTCCATCAAGGTGCCCCACTTGCCCTTGGTGATGCCCATGGAGAAAAGGATCAGCGTCGTGTAGCTGTCCGTCTTCTCCACGACGATCCCGCGCGCCTCCAGGTAGGCGGTGAGGATCCGTGCGGGGATGCCCCAGGTGCCGGTCTCGCCGGCGGCGGTCACCCCGGGGCAGGTGAGGGTCACCTTGACCGGGTCCAGCAGGCAGTAGCCCTCGCTCAGCCCGGCGAATCCGTGCCACTCGGCGCCCGGCTCCAGATGCCAGCACGACGGCTCGCGGCTCAGGAGCGAGGGCCGCGCGTCGGCGAACGCGATGCGCTCCCCGGTCGCCGGGTCGGTGACCGACTCGGGCTGCCACACACCGAAGAACCAGTCGGGCCGGTCTCCCGAGGCGGCGATGCGGCGCCCGGTGCGGACCACGGCCTGACGGAAGCGGATCGCCTCGGTGACCGCCTCGTCGATCAGCCACTGTCCCTGCGGGCCGTCCATCATCGCGGTGGCCACGTCCAGGGACGCGATCGCCGGATACAGAGGTGAGGTGGTGCCGTGCATCATGAACGCCTCGTTGAACCGCTCGTGCTCGACGGGTGCCCGCGGCGCCGACCGTACGTGGACCATCGCGCACTGGGACAGGGCGGCGAGCAACTTGTGCGTGGACTGGGTCGCGAAGACCGTCGGCCGGCCCGGCCCGCCTTCCTCGTCGCCGTCATCGGGGAAGGTGTCCGGTCCGACGGCCATGCCGTAGCGGCCCGCGTACAGCGGGTGGAAGGGGGCGTACGCGAACCACGCCTCGTCGAAGTGCAGGCGCGGAGTGCTCGGCGCCAAGGCGCGGGCCGTCGCCACGGTGTCATAACACAGACCGTCGTACGTGGAGTTGGTCACGACGGCGTACTGGGCGTCGGGGGACAGCGCCCCGGCGGTGAGGGGGTTCGCGGCGATCCTCGCGGCCACCGCCGCCGGGGCGGTCGCGGCGGGCGGCAGGGGACCGGCGAGTCCGTAGCCGTTGCGGGTCGGCACCAGGTAGACGGGACGCGCCCCGGAGATGACCAGCCCGTGCAGGACGGACTTGTGGCAGTTGCGGTCCACGAGTGCGATCTCGTCGGTCGTCACGCTGTAGTGGCCGACCATCCGGTCCGCGGTGGAGTCCCCGTGCAGGACGAAGTAGGTGCGGTCCGCACCGAACACCCGGGCGGCGTTGCGTTCCGCCTCGCCGATCGGGCCGTTGTGCTCGAAGAGCGACCCGAGTTCCCCGACCGAGATCGACAGGTCGGTGCGGAACAGCCGCTCCCCGTAGTAGTCGAAGAAGGCCCGCCCGGCCGGGGACTTGAGGAAGGCGACGCCGCCGGAGTGGGCCGGGGTGTGCCAGGAGTACTCGTGTGAGTCCTCGAAGCGCCGCAGGGCCTTGAAGAACGGGGGCAGCAGGTCGCGGTGGTAGCCGCGGGCCGCCGTCGCGACGCGGCCCGCGATGAAGGAGGGAGTGTCCTCCAGCGCCCAGACGTAGCCGACCACCGTCTCCGAAACCCACAGCGGCAGCCGCTCCAGGTCCTGATCGGAGTCGTCCGCCATCACCAGGAAGACCGGCAGGTCCTTGAAACGCCGCGCGATGTGCCGCAGGACCTCCCCGCCGCCGCCCTCCTCGACCGCGCCCCCCGCCGCCCGGGGCAGGTCCCAGGCGATTACGGCCGCCGCGAGCCCGGCCTCGGTCTGCAGGGCGGCCCGCGCGTCACGCGCACTCGGCGCCCAGCGCAACTCCAGCCCCTGGTTCTCCAGCTCCTTGCCGATCCGGCGTAGCTGCTCCGCGCTGACGCCACCACCCATCGGGTTCTCCCGAAGTGCCAGCAGGACCGTACCGTTCGTCATCTCTTCAGCTCTCCGTGCGCAGGGGTACGGCAGCCCGTACCGGGGCACAGTGTCCAGGCCCCGCCACCGCCCGCGCCGACCATCGACCAGGCTTCACCCGCAGGTGGGCGTGGCGCGGGCGAAAGCCGGTCCGCGAAGACGCCGCGGCCTCCGGCCGACAGCCCATGGCGGGTGGGGGAGCATGGCACGAGGGCCGCCTGGGCCCCTTCCCCTTCCCCCTCCCGCTCGACTTCGGTGTACCCCGCAAGCTCAACGACGGCGAGAGCACCGAGGACCTGGCGATAGGCCCGGACGGAACCTTCCGCGTGCAGCGCTTCCAGAAGACCGTCGACTACACGGTTCTCGCGGTCAACGAGGACCAGAACTTCGTCTTCGTCAACTGCAAGAGGGTGGCCTCGAAGGCGACTCCGAAGCCCGTGAACCCGCAGAGCACGCCCACGGTCCAGCCGGGCTCCCGGCGGGACATCGCCCAGGGTCGCACGGACGGCGCCCAGGCGGGCGCCGCGGCGGCCAAGAAGAGCTGCACGACCAAGCCGGTGGCGGACAAGTCCGGCCAGCAGCACAGCAACGCCTACTGGCAGGCCTGGACCCAGGCGGCCAACCGGGCCTTCAACGCGGCCTGCAAGGCCGGGTAAGCGGCTTCACCCCGAGCCGCGAGGCCGCTCCGGGGCGAAGTGGAGCTCCGGCAGGGCCGGGCCGGTCCGTCCTGAAGGGCGGCCGCCCGGCCCTGCCGGAGCAGGCTTCGGACGCCGCCGAGGGGCTATGGCCTGGGGTGGTGGGATTCGACGCGGAAAGAGCTCTTGCTGCCGCTCGGGCGGGACGGTGAAGACGTTGATCAGGGTGGCGACGGGTCGGCTGGAGTCGATGCTCGCGGTAACAGTCATGTGATGTGTTCTCCCCTTACGCAGGGTGCGCGCATCGGCTGTGGTCGCTTCTTCCCCCGATCCGGTGTCGTCCTCTTGGCGGTCAGCGCACGCGACTTGCTCCTGATGAGGGGCCGCGGGCACCGGCCGTTGGCGCCCTGGCGGGAGACGGACGTCGAGGCGACCGGGACGATGCGCCCGACCGCGGACTGCACGGTACCGCCGCGGCGCCGACGGGCAAGGTGAGCCGGGTTCCGTCGCGGCGATGAGTTTGCCGGCGCCCACGGGTCTACCCTGCCGAACGGGACGACCAACTCATCGGGAGCAAGCCATGGGCCTCATCCACATCGAGCTCTTCGCAACCCTCGACCTCGTCGGGCAGGCACCCGGCGGCCCCGACGAGGACCCGGTGGGCTTCCCGTTCGGCGGCTGGCAGGCGCCCCTGGTGGACGAGGTCGCCGGCGCGCAGATCGGTGCCGCGTACGAGGGCACGGACGCCCTCCTGCTCGGCCGGCGGACGTATGACATCTTCGCCGCCTACTGGCCGTACCAGGAGGGCGGCAAGGAGAACGAGTTCGCCACGCTCTTCAACAGCGTCCCGAAGTACGTGGCCTCCCGCGGCAGGCCCGACCTCTCGTGGGCCGGGTCCACGCAGCTCGGCCCGGATCTGGCGGGCGCGGTGCGCGAGATCCGTGACCGGCACGAGCACGTGAAGGTCGTCGGGAGCCTGAACCTGGTGCAGACCCTCCTGCGCGAGAAGCTCTTCGACCGCCTCGACCTCTGGGTGCACCCGATCGTGCTCGGCGTCGGCAAGAAGGTGTTCGACCACGGCGCGGTGCCCACGAACATCACGCTCCTCGAACCGCCGGCAGCCAGTCCGAAGGGCACCGTGTACCTGCGCTACGGGCTCGCCGAGGGCACGCCCGCAACGGGGGACATGAGCGCACCCGACCGCGGTGCCGGGCGCGAGGACTGAGGCCGCCCCGCGGCGGCCAGGTGCGCCTCCTCCGGCGAGGACGCGGGTGTTCGGCTCAACGGGCGGCATCCGACGGTTCGTACCAGAGGCTCGCCATCGGGGAGTGCACGGTCCAGCCCAGCGAGGAGTAGAGCGCCCGCCCGTCGGGTGTGCCGACCAGGAGGCCGGTTCCTGGCACCGGCTTCGTACGCGGTGCTCTGCAGCGTGCGCATCACCAGGCCGCCGAGGCCCTTGCGCCGGTGCTCGGCAGCGGTCTCGACCTGATCGACCACGGCATGGGCGCCTGCCCGGGCGATCTGTCCACGGGCGGCGAAGTGCCCGGCGGGCGTGCGGACCAGCACTCGGCTCACGCCGCCCCGGGTCCAACTGGTGACCGTGTAGCCGGCCGGAGCTTCGATGCGTTCCGGCGCCAGCCGGCAGGTCATCAGAAAGCCGGGACGTTCGAGCCGCCAGCCCGGCCCGACCCAGGGCAGGACGGCCTGGTCCTCGGCGAACAGCTTCAACCACGTCCCGGGCGCGCTCGTCGCGGCGACGATCTTGCGCACATCGCCCTCTGTGGGCTCCGGCAGCACGTGCCGCGCGACGTGTTGCGGCTGCCCGACGTCGATCGTCCACCCCCACGGCTCGTCGATCGGGTCCGAGCTGCCGCGGGACACGACCCAGCCGCTGATCCACATCCGTACGAGCTCACTGATCCTGCTGTCCGGCATCGCCGCCCGCCCCCTGGATAGTAATAGGTGATACTGCTAAGTGAACATTACGTGATGAAGGTGGGATTGGCCATGGAGACCACTCGGCGCACGGACGTTCGGCCTCGCAGCGCACGGCTTCCTGGTGGGGCCAATGACCCGGCGGGCCGGCCACGGCATCCGTACGGACCGTCCCCGCGCGCCCGGTCGCGGCCTGAGGGCCAGGCTGGAGGGTATGCGACCTTCCCTGGTCATCGAGCCGCCCGATGAGAACGGCTGGCGGCGTGTCCGCTGGAAGGGCGCTCCGATCGGGGTGGCCCACCGCGTTTCCGACGTCGCCGTGTTCCTGACCGCCCTCGGGTTCCTGGACGCCGACACCCTGGATCTGACCGATCCGGATCTCGTCGAGTGGCGCGGCGGCGGTCCCGAGGGCTGGGGCGAGGAAGGGCCGTGGTGACGGCCGGGGGCCGCCCCGGCGGCGGTGGCCGGTTGTGGATCCGGGTCAGCCGAGGGCGCGGTCGAGGTTGAACGCGGCGCTGATCAGCGAGAGATGGGTGAAGGCCTGCGGGAAGTTGCCGAGCTGTTCGCCGGTCAGCCCGATCTCCTCGGCGTAGAGGCCGACGTGGTTCGCGTAGGTGAGCATCTTCTCGAAAGCGAGCCGCGCCTCCTCCAGCCGTCCGGCGCGGGTGAGCGCCTCGACGTACCAGAAGGAGCAGATCGAGAAGGTGCCCTCGGCCCCCCTCAGGCCGTCCGGGCTGGCTTCGGGGTCGTAGCGGTAGACCAGCGAGTCGGACACCAGCTCCGCGGTGAGCGCGTCCAGGGTGGCGAGCCATTTGGGATCGGTGGGCGAGATGAATTTTGCCATCGGCATCATCAGCACCGAGGCGTCGAGCACGAGGTCGTCCAGGTGTTGGACGAACGCCCCCCGCTCGGGGGACCAACCGCGTTGCATGATCTGCCGGTAGATCGCGTCACGGCTCTGCCGCCAGCGGGGGAGATCGGCGGGCAGGCCCCGCCGGTTCGCCATCCGGATGGCCCGCTCGATCGCGACCCAGCACATCAGCCGGGAGTACACGAAGTTCTTTCGTCCGCCGCGCGTTTCCCACACGCCGTCGTCAGGCTGGTCCCAGTGGTCGCAGAGCCAGTCCACCAGTACGCCGAGCTCCTCCCACCGGTCGCTGCTGATGGGCTGTCCCCATTTGTCGTACAGGTACACGGAGTCGATGAGGGCTCCGTATATGTCCAGCTGGAGCTGCCCGGTCGCGGCGTTTCCCACCCGTACCGGGGCGGACCCCATGTAGCCCTCCAGGTGGGGCAGTACCTGTTCGGGCAGCTCGTCGCGCCCGTCGATCCCGTACATGATCTGCAGGGGGCCTGCGGGTCCGCTGCCCCGCATGATGCCCCGCTCGGACAGGAAGCGCATGAACGCCTCGGCTTCGCCGGTGAAGCCCAGCCTGAGCATGGCGTACACGCAGAAGGCGGCGTCACGGACCCATACGAAACGGTAGTCCCAGTTGCGTTCGCCGCCCATCTGCTCGGGCAGGCTGGTCGTCGGGGCGGCCACGATCGCACCGGTCGGGGCGTACGTGAGCAGCTTCAGCACGAGCGCCGAGCGGTGCACCATCTCCCGCCACCTTCCGTGGTAGCGCGAGCGGGCCAGCCAGTTGCGCCAGAACCTGACCGTGGTCTCGAACTGCTGCTCGGCTTCGGCCTGGGGGCAGGCCCGCGGGATGACGTCGTCAACGATCGGGTCGAGGGCGAACACCGCCGACTCGCCCTCAAGGAGCTTGAAGCGGGACCGCGCGTCGAGGCCGTCGCACTCCAGCGGCGCGGTGGCGGTCAGCGCCAACGACAGGCTCCCGGAACGGAAGACCACGGTGTGGGCGCCCCGCGCCTGTGCGGAGTGCGGTTCGGCGCCGTACCCGAAGCGGGGAGCCACGTGCGCCGTGAAGGGGAGCGATCCCCGTACGCAGATCACCCGTCGGATCAGCCGGTGCCGGGCCGGTGCGCCGGAGTCGTCGGTGATCGGCATGAAGTCCTGGATCTCGGCCACGCCGTCGGAGGCGAAGAACCGCGTGATGAGAACGTTCGTGTCGGGAAAGTAGAACTGCCGGGTCCGCGTCGGTACGTCGGCGGCGAGTTCGAACGACCCGCCCCTCTCCGCGTCCAGAAGGGAGGCGAACACGCTCGGTGAGTCGAAGCGCGGGCAGCAGTACCAGTCGATGGCGCCGTCCGTGCCGACGAGCGCCGCGCTGTGGAGATCGCCGATGAGGCCGTGTTCTGCGATCGGCAGGTAGGCCGAGAGGTCCGTTCGTCCGAATCCGGCGTTCACGATACCGGCCTCCCTACGACGGCAGGGCGCATAGTCCGTACTCGTGATGGTAGGACTTCCCGGACCCGGCTGCCATCGCCCTGAGCACGGGCAGGGCCGTGACCGGCGGCAGTAGGGCGGTCGTCACCGGTGGCGTGGCGGCACAGCCGTCGGCAGGCGCGCCGGTTGGCCGTTTTCCGGGATCGCGTCGATTTCTTAGCAACAGAGGCCAACTATTGGCCTGGCCTTCACCGGGACGACTACAAAGGAGAGGACCGATCCGAACCCTGCGATAGGGATGATGCCGAAGGCGGTGGATGCGCATGCACGCGTGCAGCACGGTCGAAACGACCGATGTCAGATTACTTCAGAGAAGGCCGATTGCCGGCGGCCTCCCCTGATGTGGGCGGCCATGCTGAAACCTGTGTGGTTTTCCCCGACGCACGCATCGGTGGACGAATATCGGCGCCTGACCTCGACGATCCGGTCGAGGGTGGAGAATGCTCAGGGATTCTTCGGCGGGGCTTCGCGCCGGCCGGGGGAGATGACGCATCTGCCCCTCCGTATTCAGCTGCGAGGTCTGTCGATCGAGCTCTACATCGAGCTCCACCTGGAGAATGCGGGAATGCGCATCGCCGGATTCCGCAACACCTTCGAGAACGGACAGGCCCCGCCGGAATCGTACGTCCGCCACGTGCGGGACTCCACCGCGCCGCCGGGAATCCGCCGAACCGCAGTCCTGCCGTTCGGCGGTAGCCGCTCCGACCTGGAGGCGGCGGCCGCGGTGCGCCGATCGGGGATCTTCCTCGGACGGCGGCCCCTGAGCAGCGCGGTCGTCTGGCTGCACCAGAACCGCGATCCGAAGTGCACCGCGCACGGACTGCTCGTGCTCTCGGAAATGCTCTGTGAGGCTGCCCGATATCCGGCCCTGGCCGATGCGATGTCGCGCATCTGGATGATCGGAGGACGACTGTCGGCCCCGGCGGCCGTCTGAAATTTCCCACCCGGAACCAATCCGCAGGCGTGGGGGCATCGAGGGAGGAGGGGACCCAGGTCTCGGCGTGGCCCTGATCGGCGCGGGAGCTCGATGCTCGCGCCGCTCGGGGCGCGACCGTATGCCCCGCACCACTGCCCCGGTGGGGGGTGGGTGGGCGCAGTGCCTGCGAGCAGTCCCCGCTCCCGGCCGTGGGCCGTACGGGGGAGGCCGGCGGGGGTGTGCGGCGCGCTCGGGCCTGCGAGGGGCCAGGCTGGGAAGGCGTAGGGATATTCCCTCCCCAAACGGACGCCAAGGGAGCTCGTCGTGGCCCACTCGACCGACCCGCCCGCCCACCGGCCCGCACCCGACGGCAGCCCCGGGCCGGCGCCGCGCACACCGGACGGCGCACCCGCCGGGGCCGTCAGCTCCCCTGTGACCCTGCGGGTCAACGGCGTCCACCACGATCTCGACCTGGACCACCGGGTCACCCTGCTGGACGCCCTGCGCGAGCACCTGGACCTGACCGGCGCCAAGAAGGGCTGCGACCACGGGCAGTGCGGTTCCTGCACCGTCCTGGTGGACGGCCGGCGCGCCAACAGCTGCTTGCTCCTCACCGTGGCCCTCGACGGCTGCGAGATCACCACCGTCGAAGGACTGGCCGGTCCTGACGGCGCCCTGCACCCGCTCCAGCGCGCCTTCATGGAGTACGACGCCTTCCAGTGCGGCTACTGCACCCCCGGCCAGCTCTGCTCCGCGGTCGGCGCGCTCCGCGAAGCCGCCGCCGGCCACCCCTCACACGTCACCGCCGCCTCGGCCCCGACGGCTCCCGGCCCCGCCCCGCTGACCGCCGAGGAGATCAGAGAACGGCTCAGCGGGAACCTCTGCCGCTGCGGCGCCTACCCCGCGATCGTCCGAGCCGTCGCCGATGCGGGAGCCGAAGCCGCGGCCACCGCGACCGGCGCGGAGGTGACCGCGTGAAGCCCTTCGCCTACGTACGCGCCACCAGCCTCCAAGCGGCGGCCGACGCCCATACGGCGCACCCCGGCTCCCGCTACCTCGCCGGCGGCACCAACCTCGTGGACCTGATGAAACTCGGCGTCGAGACCCCCGGCGCCCTCATCGACATCTCCCGCCTGCCGCTGGACGAGATCCGCGACCTCCCCGACGGCGGCCTGCGCGTCGGCGCCACGGTCCGCAACAGCGACCTGGCCGCCCACCCGCTGGTGCGCACCCGCTACCCCCTCCTCAGCCGGGCACTGCTCTCCGGCGCCTCCGGCCAGCTGCGCAACGTCGCCACCACCGGCGGCAACCTCCTCCAGCGCACCCGCTGCGGCTACTTTCAGGACCTCTCCAAACCCTGCAACAAGCGCGAACCCGGCAGCGGCTGCGGGGCCCGCGACGGCCTCCACCGCGACCACGCGGTCCTCGGACACTCCGAGCACTGCATTGCCACCCACCCCTCGGACATGGCCGTGGCGCTCGCCGCGCTGGACGCCGAAGTCGAGCTGTACGGCGCGCCGGGCACCACCCGTACCGTCGCGGCCGCCGAGTTCCACCGGCTGCCCGCGGACCGGCCGGAGCAGGACACCGTCATCCGCCCCGCGGAGATCATCACGGCGGTGATCCTGCCCGCCGCCACGCCCGGCGCCCGCTCGCTCTACCGCAAGGCCCGCGAACGCGCCTCGTTCGCCTTCGCCCTCGCCTCGGTCGCAGTCGTCCTCGACCTCGATCCCGACGACGGCCGGGTGCGCCGGGTCGCGCTCGCCTTCGGCGGCCTCGCCCACCGGCCCTGGCGCGCCACCACCGCCGAGGCCCGGCTGACGGGCGCCGTACCGCACCCCGACGCCGTCCGCGCGGCCGTCGACGCCGAACTCGCGCAGGCGAGTCCCCTGCGCGACAACGCGTACAAGATCCCGCTCGCCCGCAACCTCGCCTGCGACGCCATCGCCGAGCTGGCCGGCCCGTACCCCGGTTCCCCCGCCACGCCGTAGCGGCGCCACCGACCAGGAACAGGACGAAGATGAGCCCGACCTCCGCCACCCTCGAATCCGCCGCCTCCGCCGCCACCGCCGCCGCTCTCGGCACCTCCGTCCCGCGGCGCGAAGGCCGGGAGAAGGTGACCGGCGCCGCCCGCTACGCCGCCGAACAGCACCTGCCCCTGCGGGCCTACGCCTGGCCGGTGCCCGCGACCGTCGCCCGCGGCCGGATCACCGCCGTCGACACCGCCGACGCCCTGGCCCTGCCCGGCGTACTGGACGTCCTCACCCCCTACGACGCCCCCCGCCTGGGCCCCTCCGACGACCCCACCCTGCAGCTCCTGCAGGACCTGAGGGTGCCGCACCGCGGCTGGTACGTCGCACTGGCCGTCGCCGACACCCTGGAGGGGGCGCGGGCCGCCGCCGACGCCGTGCGCGTCACGTACGAAAGCGAGCCGCACGACGTCACCCTGCGCGAAGCGCACCCGGGCCTGTACACCCCCGAAGTGGTCAACGGCGGCTACCCCGCGCACCGCGAACAGGGCGACCCCGACGCGGCGTTCGCCGCCGCGCCCGTACGCGTCGACGTCCGCTACACGGTCGCGCCGCTGCACAACCACGCCATGGAGCCGCACGCCGCCACCGCCGACTGGGACGCCGAGCGCGGCCACCTCACCGTCCACGACTCCTGCCAGGGCACCACGGTGGTGCGCAACGTCCTGGCCGGTCTGTTCCGGCTGCAGGAAGACCAGATCACCGTCCTGGCCGAGCACGTCGGCGGCGGATTCGGCTCCAAGGGCACACCGCGCCCGCACGTCGTCCTCGCCGTGATGGCCACCCGGCGCTGCGGACGCCCCGTCACGCTGTCCCTGCCGCGCCAGCACATGGCCGCCACCGTCGGACACCGCGCGCCCACCCTGCACCACCTCCGGCTCGGCGCGCGCCCCGACGGCACCCTCACCGCCCTCACCCACGAGGTCACCACGCACACCTCGCAGGTCCGCGAGTTCGTCGAGCAGGCCGCAGTGCCGGCCCGGGTCATGTACGCCGTCCAGGACAGCCGCACCACCCACCGCGTCACCGCGCTCGACGTGCCCACGCCCTCCTGGATGCGCGCCCCCGGCGAAACCCCCGGCATGTACGCCCTGGAGTCGGCCATGGACGAGCTGGCCGACGCCCTCGGCATGGACCCCGTCGAGCTGCGCGTGCGCAACGACCCGGCCACCGAGCCCGACAGCGGGCGCCCGTTCAGCACCCGCCACCTCGTGGAATGCCTGCGCGAGGGCGCACGCCGGTTCGGCTGGGCCGGCCGCCGGCCGCCCCGCCGCGAGGGGCCGCTCCTCATCGGGACGGGCGTCGCCGCCGCCACCTACCCCGTGTACATCGCCCCTACGGGAGCCCGGGCCCACGCCCGGCCCGACGGGAGCTACCTGGTCGAGGTCAACGCCACCGACATCGGCACCGGCGCCCGTACGGTCCTGGCCCAGATCGCCGCCGACGCCCTGCACGTCCCGCTCGACGCCGTCTCAGTGGCCATCGGCAACAGCGCGCTGCCGCCCGGCCCGGTAGCCGGCGGCTCCACGGGAACGGCGTCCTGGGGCTGGGCGGTGCACGACGCGTGCACCGCGCTGACCGACCGGCTGGCCCGGCACCACGGACCGCTGCCCGCCGCCGGGCTCTCCGCGTCCGCCGACACCACCCAGTCCGCGAAGCAGAAGTCCCCGTACGCGCGCCACTCGTTCGGCGCACACTTCGCCGAGGTCCAGGCCGACACCGTCACGGGAGAGGTACGCGTCCGCAGGCTGCTCGGCGTCTTCGCCGCCGGCCACATCCTCAACCCGCTCACCGCCCGCTCCCAGTTGATCGGGGGGATGGTGATGGGGCTGGGCATGGCGCTCACCGAGCACAGCCAGCTCGACCCGGCGTTCGGCGACTTCGCGGAACGGGACCTGGCCGCCTACCACGTGCCGGCCAACGCCGACGTCCCCGCCGTCGAGGCACACTGGATCGACGAGCACGACAAGCACCTCAACCCGATGGGCAGCAAGGGCATCGGGGAGATCGGCATCGTCGGCGCCGCCGCGGCGATCGGCAACGCCGCGAGCCACGCCGCCGGCCGGCGGCTGCGGGAGCTTCCCCTGACCCCCGACCGGATCCTGGCCGCCCTCGAAGCCGGGCCGCAGCGGTGACGTGGAGGTAGGCGCGCAGGAGCGCCGGCCGCGTGATGGCGGGGGGATGCCACCACGCGGCTCGGGCCCGCTCGGGCGTCCGTGCCGCTCACCGCCACGGACTCCCGTGAACACGCTTATGGCCGGTCTCAGGCGGCGCAAACGGGGGGAACGCAATCTTTTTAGGAGCGGGCGACGGTCCCGCAGGCCGGGGAGTGGAGCCGCGGATTCCGGGGCAGGCGCGCCGTCGACGCAGACCCCTCCGCCTCCGGGGCCGCGGAGGCGGAGGGGCCACAGTCCGATCGATCGAAGGAGTCGTTTCGCATGACGGAGAACGTGTGGGCCTACCGCGCCGGCGTCGACCACCTGGCGGCCGACCTCACCGGCTACGGGGTCGAGGCCCTCGACGGCAGGATCGGGAAGGTCGACAAGCACTCCGACGAGGTCACCGACGCCTACCTGGTCGTCGACACCGGCGTGTGGATCCTCGGCAAGGAGGTCCTGCTGCCGGCCGGCCTGGTCACCCGCATCGACCACGTGGCGGAGAAGGTCTACGTGGACCGTACGAAGGAGCAGATCAAGGCCGCCCCGGAGTTCCGTCGCGACGAGTACCTCGGGAACCCGGACCATCGCCAGGCCCTGGGCGCGCACTACCTCTCCAAAATGTCGTTCGGCGTCCCGCCCGCCTGACGGGCTCAAGGCCCGCCGGTGACGTGGCCGGGGCTGGACAGGGCGGGGGAGTCACCGGGCTGATGGCTCCCCCGCCCTGTCGTGGCGGTGCCGGCCGGATTCGAACCGGCGTCCTCGCGATTTTGGAGACCGCGCGCGTCGACCTCTGCGCTACGGCCCGCCCGGCCGACATCCTACGTACCCCGCCTTGCCTGCCGTTCTCCCGTCGTACGGCAGGCGTCGTCCGAGGGACGCAGGCGTCGTCCGAGGGACGCCGACCGGTACGCAGGCCGTACGGGCGCGCTCTGGTCGCCGGTGCGGGCCACGAGCCGACCCGGGCCGACGCATCGAGGCGGGTCAGGAGGGCTTGGTCGCCGCGTAGGGAGTGACCGTGGCCTTGTTGTCGCAGAGGGCGAAGATTCCGTCGTCCAGGGCGATCTGATGCGCGCCCGCGCCCGGGACCCCGACGACGAGCGTGGGGAACGAGGCGGGCGTCGCGCCGGACTCGCAGTACCCGTCGGCCTCGCCCTGCACGTTGACGAAGGTGAGCTTGGTCCAGGCACGGGCACCCGGGGCCAGGGTCACCGTGGCGGCCGATCCGGTGTGGGTCGTGGCGAGCGGTACGTTCTTGTCCGGGGACCCGTTGCCCGCCCCCGCGACGGTGGGGAATCCCTGCAGCGTGCAGGCGCTCTTCGAGACGTTGGTGACGGCGACGACGGCGGCGCCGGTCCCCGTGCCGGGCGGCCGGACGGCCGCCTGGCGGGCCTCCGTGACCTTCACGTCGTCGATCGCACAGGGCTTTGCCTTGCCGACGGGCGCGGTGGGGGAGGCCGAGGCGGGCTTCGCCGGCCCCGTGCCGCCGGAGCTGCTGCCGCCCGCGGCGGCCCCGGGGGCCGGTGACTGCGCGGACTGCGAAGGCCCGCCGGCCGCGCCGGCCTCGCCGGACGGCGTGCAGCCCGTCGTCAGGGCGGCGGCCGCGGCCGCGACCATGAGAGCGGCCGCGGTCCGGACGCCTGCTGTGTACTTCATGGGGAACCTCCCGAGGATTGCGACCGGTCTCGCGCCGACCCGCACGCCAACGGGCACGTTGAAGCGCCCTGAAGGAGTTCCCGCGGATACACCGCTGTGCCCCTCCGGTGACACGACCATGACGTACCGGCCCGACCCCGGCCCCGGGCAGCTACGCCCCGGGGTGCGGCACCCAGACGGCGGCGTGGAAGGGGCCGTTGGCAGTGGACGGTCCGGCGGGCGGAAGTGCTGCGCTGCCTGCGACGACGCCGTGGGAGTCGGCCTGCGCCGCGGAGGAGTTGAGGCCGCCGAGGGAGGGCAGGTAGGTGAAGTCGCCGTTGTCGACGCGGGAGACGAAGGCGAAGGAGTTGGGGGCGAAGTTGTCACCGACGATGACTTTCCCGGTGATCTGCTTGGCTTCGGTGACACCGCGCCCGGAGCCGATCACGGCACTCTTGTGCGTCATGAGGTCGAACGAGCTGGAGAGCAGGCCGTCGCCGCCGACCACGGTGCTCCCGCTGACCAGCTGTGCGGTCAGGAAGCGGGACCCCAGGTCCGTGCGGATGCCGGTGCGGAGGTCGTAGGCATAGCCGGTGAGGCCGTTGCCGGCCGTTCGAGACTGACCGACCACGGTTGAACCGCTGATGTCCTGGGCGGTGCTGGTGCTTCCGCCGAGGGTGCCGAGATCGGTCATCGTCCTGGTGCGCAGGTTGTACGCGAACCCGTGCGTGGTGGTGGCAGGTGTGTCCGGCAGGGAGGAGCTGCCCACGACGACCGCACCGCTGACGGCCGCCGCGCTGCTGTTGCCGGACGGACCGGCGAGGCTGCCGAGGTCGGTCATGGTCCGGGCGCGCAAGCTGTACGCGAACGCGTGGGTGACCGCGTCACCGGACAGCGACGACGTCCCCACCACGGTGTCACCGCTGAGGCCGGTGATGTGGGTGCTGCTGCCGCCGAGGGTGCCGATGTCGACGAGCTGGCGGGTCCTGAGGTTGTAGGCGAATCCATGCGTCGGGCCGTCGGGGGCGAGGTCCGACTCGCCGACGACGTGGTCCCCCTCCACTCCGGTCGCCCGACTGGAGCCCCCGAGCGTGCCGAGATCGGTCATGGTGCGCCTGCGCAGGTCGTATGCGAAGGCATGTTCGGCGGAGTCGCCGCTCGTCAGCGAACTCCCGACGACCGTGCCGTTGTCGATGGCGGTCGCCTTGCTGCGGGTACCGCCCAGGGTGCCGAGGTCCTGCACGGTGTACTGCACGGACCCCGCCGGCGCCGCGGTCGATGGCGCGTCAGCCCCGTACGCCGGACCGGCGCCCACGGCGAGCAGGCCCGCGCCCACCAGAATCCAGGCACGTAATCGCATGCGCATGATGCCCCCTCAAATGCTCGGTCGGAACGAGCGCGATGCGGCGGCCCGCTGCGTCCTACCCCCACCACGGGCCGACCGGATGTTGCAGCCTTCACTTGTACGTCAGTTCTGGTCGCCCGAACAGTGGGCGGTCGGCCACGGAGAAGACGCTCGTCGAGGGTCCGGCCTCCGGCTGCCCCCTTCCACCCGGGTCGGCCGGCGGCCCGCGGGCGTTCGGCCGCGGTCGTCGCTCCCGGACGGAAGCGGAGGGCGCACGGCCGCAGCCGATTCGGTCGAGGGCCCCGCGCGCCCCTCTGGGATTCCGTACGCTGCGTGCATCCGCAGGGCTGAGACCGAGGGGGGAAGATGACCGGCGCCGAAAGAGCAGGGCCCTTGGCCGGCGGCCGCTACCGGCTCGTGAGCCCGATCGGATCCGGCGGACACGGGCGGACCTGGCAGGCGCACGACGAACTCCTCGACACCCGCGTGGCGGTCAAGGCGTTGAGCGCGCCCGTGACGCTGTCGGATGCCGCGCGCGGGATCTGGCTACGGCGGACGGCACAGCGGGTCCGTCGGAGTGCAGGGCTGCCCCACCATCCGAACCTCGCTGCCGTGCTCGACGTGGTGGTCGTCGGGGACAGCCTCTGGATCGTCATGGAGCTGGTCGAAGGGCAATCGCTGGCGGCCCGCCTCCGGGAGCAGGGACCGCTGCGCGTGCCGGAGGCCGTACGCGTCGCAACCGCCCTGCTGGCCGCACTGCAGGCGGTACACGACGCGATGTTCGTGCACGGCGCGGTCTGTCCTGACAACGTGATGCTGGTCGGCGACGGGGTGCTCCTGCTCAGCGATCCGGAGGCCGTCGTCCGCATCGGCGAACACGGGGACGACGACCCCGCCTCAGCCAGTGGGCTCGTGCGCCGGCTGGACTGCCTCGCGCCGGAGCGGATCCAGGGCCTCCCTCAGCTACCGGCGAGCGACCTGTACGCCCTCGGGGTGACGCTGTACGAGGCCGTCGAGGCGACCTCGCCCTTCCGCGGTGACTCTCCCGCGGGCCTCCTGGCCGCCATCCTGCACCAGCCGCCCCCGCCGATGCGGCGCGCCGGGCCCCTGGAACCGCTGATCGAAGGGCTCCTGCGGAAGGACCCCGGTGCTCGCCCGACGATCCCCCAGGCCCGGGCTGTCCTGGACCCGCTCGCGCACGCCGGCCCGGATGCCCGGGCGCAGGCCGTTCCCGGGGCCACACCCGTTCCCGCGGCTCCTGCGCCCGACTGCTGGGACGCCCCGGTGCGAGGGATGCCGGAGCCCATGTCGCATCCGTTCCCCGTCACGCAATCCCGCGGCGGCAGCCCCCTGCTCGCGACGGTCATGCTCTTGCTGTCCCTGGTCACGGTGTGCGTTCTGTTCGCGCGTCCGGTGCTGGAGTACGCAGGATCCCTCGCGGCGGCAGCCTTCTGGCCGGCCGTGCTGTCGTGGATGGTGTTCGCGCTCGGGCTGCTCGTACTCGGGCACCAAGTGCGCGCGACCGCAAGGCAGGAGGGCTGGCAGCACCCCGTACGGACACGGCTGTCGCTGGCGCCGCCGCCGCGGTGGTCGCCACAAGAGCACGCGGCGCGCCGCGAGGCGGCCGAGCGGGCCGTGGACGAGTCCTTGCTGCGGGTCGACCAGCGACTGGCAGCCGCCTCGCCCCGCCCGAACCGGAACGGGGGCATCGATGCCTGATCAGGAGCCCGTCACCCCGGCAGCGGCACCGGCGACTGCCCCGGCCGCTCCCGCGCCCGCGGCACCGGCCCCGAGCGCCATGCCCTCCTTTCCCCACGCGGAGGAGGCTTCGAAGTGGAAGGAGATCGAACCGGACCACCTGGCGTGGCGGCGCGCCCTGGTGGAGCGCCAGTTACGGCAGGAGCGCCTGGACCAGTGGACGGGCTACGGCTTCCGGCTGCTGGAGTACGCGATCGTCGTGGGCTTCGGCGTGGCCTTCGTCTGGCTCGGCTTCTACGCGGTGGACCACAAGGCCTCGGGGCAGGCCGCACCGCTGATCGGAGGCGGGATGGCCGGGCTGGTCAGCGCGGTGCTGGCCGTCCGGAACCGGAGGAACTGAGGGCGCCCGCGCCGAAGGCCCGCCTTCGGCGCCGCACTCCTCGAACCGGGTTCGCCCGTACCGGCTTCCCGCGCCGCAGCGTGGCGATACCGTGGACGCACCACGTCAGATGACAGCCCAGGAGCCTCGGATGAGCCAGCAGCCGGCCACCGCGCCCGCGCCCGACCGCCAGCCCCTCGACGAGCACGCCGCCGCCTCCGTCCTCGCCTACGCGGCCGACCAGCGGGCGAAAGTCGACGTCCTCGCCTCCGTGCTTGAGGACATCGCCGCGAACGGCTACCCCTCCCCGGAGACCGGCGTGTTGTGGGAGACCGCTCGCGACGCCCACCTCGACCGCCTCGCGGACGAGCAGCCCCGTGTCGCCTGACCACTCCGCGCGCCGCTCGCGCGTCGTCATGGTGGAACCCGCGCTCACCCAGCTCGCCAAGCTCACCGCGAACGAGACGCACCGCTTGGACCGCGCGATCGTCGCCATCAGCGTCAACCCCGAGCTCGGCACCGAGGTGCCCGGCACCCTGCTGCGCGACTACGCGGACGAGATCGACGGGATACGCGTCATCTACTACGTAACCGCCCTGCGGACGATCACGATCGTGGCCTACGTCGAAGCCTGAGCGCACACCCGTAGCAGTTGCCGAGCAGCCCCTGAAGAGGCTCACTGCGCCGACCCGACCCGGCCCCTGACCTTGTCGCAACGTCAAACGACCTGTGAGAGGGGGAGTCAGACCATGACCAGCAGCCGCGTGTTCGGTACCAGCTTCCGGTTCACGCTGGTGCTCTGGACGAAGATCGTGAAGTCGTCGTTGTGGTCCGGCTTGACGCGGACTTCCGTGTCGGGCAGGCCGAGCAGGGCCCGGGCCTCCGGTCCCGTGTACACCTGGTCCGTCTTCTTCTCCAGCACCGCGATCTGCTTCCGCGCCTGAATCTTCTCCGACTTGCTCAGCTGGTAGAACGCACAACCGGTCCGGTAGCTCTGCCCGGACGCGATGACCCATTCCCGGATCGCCGCATCGCGGGCGACGGGAACCAGCTGGTACTGCGACGGATCGACGGGGGTGAGACCGGCCGCGGCGATGGTTTCCTTGTTGACCACCTCGGCACCCGTGGAGAACACCGCCTTGGATCCCCGGATGCCCTTGGTGCGGCCCATCATGAAGTTCTCGGTGGCCTTCAGGATGACCTGCCCGGCTTCCTCCAGGCCCTGAGTACTCGTGGCGTCCCAGATGGCGATGTTGTCCTTAGGGAAGCCGCACTGCATGGCCTCGCGCTTGCCCATCTGGTCCGGCACGAGGACGGCCAGCGTCCAGTTGTCGTGCTGCGTCTCGATCATCGTGGCAACGGCCTGCACCAGGTCGCGCGGGGCGCGGGAAGGGGCGTCCGGGCAGCGGTGACTCGCGTTCTCCTGCCCGTCGGTCAGGACGAACGTGAGGAAGCTGTGGTCGCCGTAGAGCTGGGCCGTCTGTGCCAGCTCCCGCTGCGACTTCAGCGTGGCCGCCAGCAGAGCCGTCATTCCCCCGGCCCGGTAGAGCTGCTTCAGGGACGGCATGCGCAGCACGTCCTTGTCGTAGATGACGCACTCCACCTTGTCAGCGAAGACGTACACCGTGACACGGGTTTCCTGGTCCAGTTCCTGCGAACGGCGGGCCAGATACGCGATCTGCTGATCGGCGACCTCGACCACCTTGCGACTCAGATGCGACATGGACGAACTGGCGTCCAGCACGAGAGCGACGTGATTGATGTAGTTCTGCATTCCGGACATGGAGGCTCCCCCGTTTCCCGACTTGATACTGAAATCCTCCCACCCACCACTGACAATCGATCTTGGAAGGGACCCGGGTCCGGATGCGGCGTTCGGGGACGCGCGCGTGGCCTCCTTGACCGGTCGGGCCGCCGCCCGCAGAGTCGGCATGCGGTGCCGTGACAGCGCCGCTCGACCCCGTCCAGCCGGTTCCGCCTTCCAGAGGCGGCGGACGGCCTCGACCTCCGGGAGTGACTGCACTGATGGTCGTCGACCTCGTCGTGATCGGTACGGCCATCACCCTGGGCCCCCTGCACAACAGCGCCTTCATCCTGCTGCTCTCCTCACAGCGCGGCGTGCGCAAAGGCGCGGCGTTCCTGTTGTCGTGGCTTGCCGACCTGGTGGCGGTCATCGCCTGCGTGCTGCTGCTGACCGGCGGTGAGCCCCCGGCACGCCACAGCGCGCCGTCGACCGCCGCGGCCTGCGCGAAACTCGCCATCGGCGTGTGTCTGGTGCTGTACGGCGCCCACCGCCGCCGTCGGCCGCCTCGTCCGCACGGCCCGCCGCGCTGGACCGCCAGGGTGGACGGTGCCTCGCTGGCCACGGCCGCCGGGCTGGCCTGGCTGCTCCAGCCCTGGGCGCTCGTCGGTGCCGGCGCCGCCACGGTCGTCGCCGCGGACCTCTCCTCCGCCGCCAGCTGGCTGGCCCTGGCCGGCTACTGCCTGCTGGCCACGCTCAGTCTCGTCGTCATGGAGATGTACACCGTATGGGCGCCACAGGCTGCGGGCGCGAAGCTGAGCGCTCTGCGCGGCTGGCTCGCGCACCATCAGGAACAGCTGGTCATCGCGCTCTCCGTGCTCGCCGGCCTATGGCTGGCGGCGCGGGGAATCTACGAGTTGGTCGCCTGACGGACGGACGCGTTTCGCTGCCTGCCGGGGCCCGGGGCCGTGGCTACGCTCGGGTGGTGGGACAGCCCGAGCAGCGCGCCGAAGGCGCAGGACCGTTCACCACCCGCCTCTTCTGGGACCACCCCGAAGGAGGAACGGTGGTGTGGGAGTCCCGGCCCGCGCGCAGGCGAGGGGTGCTCTCGGTCCGCGGCCCCGGGGACGCGGTCACCCTGTCGGCGAGCGCCGACGCACTGGCCCTCGGCCGCCTTCGCAGGCTGAACTCCGTGGCGTCGAGCGCGTTCGTCGTCGGAGGGGCGCTCTTCGCCCTGGGAGCCGCCGTGGCCCAGTTCGGGTCCGGCGACGCACTCGTGAGCGCCTCGATCTACTTCGCGGGCGGTCTGTTCTTCAACCTGGGTGGATACACCTCGCTCCTGCAGGTGCTGAACGCGCCTCGCCACACGCCGGGCAGCGGCCGACTGGCCACGACCGCCTGGAGGTGGTGGGGGTACGAGCCGATGCGGCTGGACTGGCTGGGCACGTTCGTACTGTTCGTGGGGACGCTCGTGTTCGGCGTGAACCTGCTGGACTCCTTCCGGCAGGGGCTCACCACTCAGCAGGTCAACCGGCTCGTCTGGACCCCCGACGTGGTCGGATGCGTACTGTTCCTGATTTCCGGTCACCTCGCGTTCGCCGAGATCTGCCACCGGTTCCGGCCCTGCCTGCGCTCGCGGAGCCTGGGCTGGTGGGTGGTCGCGGTGAACCAGCTGGGGTCGGTGCTCTTCATGGTGTCGGCACTGGCCGCGTTCACCCGGCCGGTCACCGGGAGCCTGGTCAACTCCGCCATCGCCAACTGGGGGACGCTGTCGGGCGCCCTGTGCTTCTCGGTCGGTGGCGTGCTCCAGGCCTTCGAACGACCGTAGGCGCGGCGGCGTTCAGGGAGCCGGGCCGGGTCACCGACCGGAACGCCCAGCCTGCGGTTTTCTGGGCCGCCTCACCCCCGTAGTGGGGGGCGTGCTCCGGAGCTCGCCGCAAGCGCTTCTCCTCGACGATCCTGCCCGGGGGGATACGTCCTCCCGTGCAGCGAAGTCCGCCGCGCACACCACGGGGTCGGTGCCATGGCGGGGAGGGCGCGTTCCGTGCCCCGCCATGGCTTCAGCGGGCCCGAATCGGCCCCGTTGCTCAGCGCACGCGTTCGATGCGGGCCCGTCGGATCAGGTTCTTGCCCGGTTCTCGCACCTTGTCGAAGGCGGCGTTGTTCAGTAGGACGCAGCTGCCGGAGGGGCCGTTCACGGTCACGGTGGTCGTTTGGCCGTTGTCCAGGTTGGTCACCTTCAGTTTCGTCCCGACGGGGAACGTCCCGCTGGTCGCCGCCGGCGCACCCGCCTCGCCCGACAGGGTCACCGTCGATCCCTTGCACACGACGTCGGGAACAGCGGCATTGCCGGTCGCCACCGAGGCGATGACCGCTCCGGTCACCAGGGCTCCCGCGGTGACAGTGAGCACGAGCTTCTTCCTAAGACTCATCGTCCGTTTCCGGGACATTGACACTCCTCAATCCGATGGACGCTCTCCCACTCCCGTCCTGCATACGCCCGGGATCACAGGCGAGTTCAGTTCTTGTCGCCGCATTACAAATCCATCGGTGAGGAGGCCTTCGGCGCGCTGCGTGGCATGCCACGGTGACCTGAGGCGCAGGGAGCAAGCCCAAAGACGCAGATGGAAGCCCTGCCGCCGATCATGGTCCACGCGATCAGCGCTCAGGCCGACCATCTTGATCGACGTGGAGGCGGACAGACAGCAAGGAAGCCTTAAGGTTCGGATGATCCGCCCTTAACGCTCCAGCCGGACCTTGCCGTTTCGCATGGCCCATGGCCCATGGCCCATGGCCCGGCGGCGGGGAGCACGGCCAGGGTCCGGTGTGCGGGTGCACCATCGGTCCGGTGCGGCCCGGCGGGGACGTAGGCCTTTCGCCTGGTGGGAACACAGCCGCTGGAGGAGCGCGAGCCTCAGTCGGACGATCAGGTCGCACCGAGCGTGCCGGGCAGGGTGTCGACGGCGTGGCACCGAGAAGACCCACCGTGACACGGTGCGCAGCGGCATCGCCGACCTGCGCTACAGCACCCTGGGTGCCAACTGCTGGTCGGCGGTCGGCTTCCTGCTCGGCTTCACCCCGTGGGACGCCCACCCGGGCACTCCCGCCAAGAGCTCGGCAGCGGCATCGGCTTCGTGCCCAACGCCTTCCCGCTTGAGGACACCGAGAAGACCGTGCCGCGCGCCCCGTTCACGCCCGCTCCGCGAGGGCTGGTCACGGGCGACCTCTCGCCGTCCCCCCGCTCGCCGTACTTCGTCACGATCACGAACCGGACCGCGCCGACCACCGTGGAGCGCGTCATCCGCTTCACGGCCGCGCCGAGCGTGATGAAACTGCCTGCGGCCCGTGCCCGTTCGCACGGCAGTCGTGCTGGACGCGGCGGCCCGCCGCGCGGCCGACCTGTTCCGCTCCCGCGAAATCGTGCAGGGCGACAGGGTCGCCCTGTCCTGCCCGAACGCGCCGTGGACGGGCCCTGCTCGAAGATCAGGGCCTACCTGGTCCTCGCCGCCTGACTCCGGGTCGTGGCCCTGCGGATGCCGGCGCCAGGGGCGTGTATCGAAAGTATTTTCTGGGAGGTTGTCAGGCGGCCCGGCTACGGTGCGGGCATGGCGAATTTCGTGCTGGTTGCAGGTGCACGGCTCGGGGCGTGGGCGTGGGGCGAGGTGGTGCCGTATCTGCGTGCGGCTGGCCACGGCGTCCATCCGTTGACGCTGTCCGGTCTTGCTGACAAGCGGGGTGTACCGGCGGGGCAAGCGACTCACGTCCAGGACATCGTTGCCGAGGTAGAACGCCAGGGTCTGCGTGACGTAGTCCTGGTGGGTCACAGCTACTCGGGCATCCCGGTAGGTCAGGCCGCGGAGCGGATCGGTGACCGACTGGCCCGCGTGGTATTCGTCGACTCAAGTGTTCCGACTGACGGCGAGTCGTTTGTCTCCGCCTGGCCGGACGGCGGGGCTGCAGTGGAGGCATCGATCGCCGAGAACGGAGGGTTTTGGCCGCTCGCGCCAGCCGCTCACTTCGACGGCGAAGGTCTCACCGATGAGCAGATCGAACGCCTCGTGCGTGGCTCGACGCCTCACCCAGGTGCCACGCTGACCGAGCCCGCTGTGCTGGCGGGGCCGCTCGGTGAACTTCCGGCGACATACATCCTGTGCGTGATGCCGGGGGCCGAGCCTGACGACGCCGAGCCCGACGAAAATGTGGCCGAGCTGCTGAACAGCAAGCAGTGGCGACTGGTCAAGATGGACACCGGCCACTGGCCGATGTTCTCCCAGCCGCGCGAGCTGGCGCAGATTCTCCTCAATGCTGCCGTGGAGTGAGAGCAGCTCCATGCCTGCGGGCTCGTTTTGGACGCGCTTGTGTGCTGGTCACAGCCATTCGCCGATGGCCGCCATGAGGACGATCGCCTCATGGCGGACCGCTGGCTCGTCGTACCGCGCGGCGACGGCGCGGCACCTCTTGAGGCGGTTGATCCCACACTCGATCGCGTGGCGCTCACGGTAGTCGACTGGGTCGAACTTCGGCGGCCGGCCGCCGCGAGAGCCGCGCTGCTTGCGGTGAAGCGCCTGAGGTAAGCGCGGTTCTTGCGCGAGGCGTACGCCTTATCAGCACGCACCCGATCGGGACGAACGCGCGGCCGGTCCGGCCCGATGCGGGGCACGCGGACCTTCCTCAGCACGGGTGCGAGCGGCGAGTGACCGAGAAGGTTCGCCGGGTTCGGCCTTGCCCTATGATCCGATGGATATGGGGGAATCTGATACTGGCCGCCGTCGTCTGCCTCGTAACGTCGCTGGGGCGTCGGCCGTACTGGCTGTGCTCGTCGGACTGGCGGTTGTGCTCCTGGTTCTTCCGGGGTTGGTGGTGGACCATGACCTCGCGGGCACCCAGCTCGCCGCGGCCGACCGGTTGAACGCGGTGAACAACGTGCGCACCACGCTCCTGCAAGCGGTCGGTGGCGCGGTCGTCTTGTTCGGCGCCTATGCGACATGGCGGCAGCTGCGCGTGAGCCAGGACGGTCTGAACGCGACCCGGGAGGGGCACATCACCGACCGCTTCAGTCGGGCCGTGGACCAGCTCGGCAGCGACAAGCTGGACGTGCGGATCGGGGGCATCTACGCACTGAGGCGGATCGCAGATCATTCTGTTCACGATCACGAGGCGGTCATCTCGATCATGGCGGCGTATCTGCGGACGCACGTGCCGTGGCCGCCGCTGGAGCTCGGAGCGCCGGCGGCGGACGTGTCCATCAACTCGGTGCGCCCGCTGGAGACGCGTGCCGCGGATGCTCAGACGGCGCTGACCTGCCTCGGCGTCCTGGGTCAGGAGCGCCGCCCAGAGTGGCTCAACGTCAGCTTCACCGATCTGCGCCGGGCGGACTGCGACGGACTGTGGCTGAATGGAGTCAATCTCGATGGCGCGTGTCTGGAAGCCGCCAGCGTCTATCAGGTCAATTTGAGCGGCGCGTCGCTGATCGCGGCCAACCTGCGGCATGCCGAACTCGGAACTTCGATTCTCCGCCGAATCCGCTGCATCGAAGGTGATCTGCGTGGCGCGCGCCTGGTCAAGGCCGACTTGCGCGAGGCGAATTTCTCCGGTGCGGACCTGCGGGAGGCGAATCTGCGAAAGGCCCGTGCTGACGGCGCAGTGTTCGCCGGCGCGGACCTGCGGTTGGCCGACCTCCGGGGCTGCGATCTCAGCGGCGCCGACCTGCGGGAGGCGAAACTGGAAGGCGCGATGGCGAGCGATCTCACGATCTGGCCGGTCGGCTTCGAAGTTCAGACGGCCGGCGTTGTCGTCGCCGAGGACCCTGGGGCGGAACCTGACAACCTGCTGCCGGCTGCCGCGCTGACAAGGCAAGCCCCGCCGCTGCGGTCGGACCTGATGCCCGGTCCGGCAGCTTCGTCCAATTGAGTGGTCAGGCCGCAGATTCGGGGGATCGGCCTCACCAGCTCAGGCCCTTCTCGCTGCGGATACGGGCACGTTCGCGTCGCTGGGCTTCCAGAACGTCGGGGTGGCGGACGTGGGCATTGCACCAGCGCAGCTAGGCATGCAGCCCGCCCACCGAGCGTCCAAGCAGGCCAGCCCGATCTCGTAGAACCGGTGGATGACGTCCCGCACCGTGTCCCCGTCCGCCTGCACCAGCCGGGCGATCACCGGCACCAGGTTGCCGCCGGCCGACGCCAGCACCATCATCGCCCGCCGGTATCGCACCGAGTTCGTACTGCCGCCGCGAACGATCCGCCGTAACTGATGGCCCTCCTGATCCGTGAGCCTACGGACCCTGACCGGCTCTCCCATCGACCCCTCCGAGTTGAGCGTCTCGCGACATCCAACCGGTGGAGGGCCCGCCCGCCCGCGCCAAACCCGGTGAACCTTCTCGGTCACGGCACCAGCACGGCACGTACGCATGCAGCCACACGCCACGCAGCTGCCAGCAACATGGTGTTCACACCAACGCGCATCCGGGGTAACAACCGCTTTCTAGCGTGACCGACCGTGGGAGGACAGCCGTAACAGGGCCGCTGGAAGCCTTTCATGACGGCCCTTCACCCCCCGTCCTGCCAACGGTGCCACACGGGGCTCCCCACTGCATCGCAGCACTGCACCCAGCCGCATCGGGAGGCGTGGCATGAGCACCACGGAGTCACCACAGATCACGACGGACGCGCCGGGGGACGTCGCCGACCAAGTGGTCAAGGAGACGCTGGAGGACTACACCCTCCGCTTCGCGCCCCGCAGTTACCGCCGCTGGACCCCCATGGTCGTGGCCACCACGGCCCTCGGCGGCATCGCCTACATGGCCGACTTCTCCATCGGCGCCGGCATCGGCCTGGCCCACGGCACCGGCAACGCGCTCGTGGCCATCACCGTCGCCGCGGCCGTCATCTTCATCACCGGCTTCCCGCTGGCCTACTACGGCGCCCGCTACAACATCGACCTCGACCTGATCACCCGCGGCTCCGGTTTCGGCTATTACGGCTCGGTCCTCACCGGCATCATCTTCGCCAGCTTCACCTTCATCTTCTTCGCCCTCGAAGGCTCGATCATGGCCCAGGGCCTCGAACTCGGCCTCGGACTGCCGCTGTGGCTGGGCTACGCCGTCTCCACCCTCATGGTGATCCCGCTGGTCGTCTACGGCATGAAGGCGCTCAGCAAGCTCCAGGTGTGGACCACCCCGATCTGGCTGCTGCTCATGGTCGGCCCGCTGGTGTATCTGATCGCCAACGACCCCGGGACGGTGGACCGTTTCCTGGCCTACCCCGGCACGAGCGGCGACGGTGCCGTCAACACCGCCTCCGTCATGCTCGGGGCGGGCGTGTGCCTGTCGCTGATCGCGCAGATTGGCGAGCAGATCGACTACCTGCGCTTCATGCCGCCCAAGACGGCGGCGAACAGGCGCACGTGGTGGACGGCCGTGGTCATGGCCGGCCCCGGGTGGGTCGTGCTCGGTGCGCTCAAGCAGGCCATCGGTGTCTTCCTCGCCGTCCACATCATCGCCGAGGTCGGACCGGCCGCTGCGCCCGAGCCGATCCAGCAGTTCCGCAGCGCCTTCGACGCGATGATGCCTTCCTGGTTGGTCGTCCCACTGGCCGTGGTCCTGGTGGTGATCAGCCAGATCAAGATCAACGTGACGAACGCGTACTCCGGCTCGCTGGCCTGGACGAACTCCTTCACCCGCGTCACCCAGCACTACCCCGGCCGCATGGTCTTCGTCCTCCTCAACCTGGCCTTCGCACTCGCCCTGATGGAAGCCGACATGTTCAGCGTCCTGGGCAGCATCCTGGGCTTCTACTCGAACTGCGCGATCGCCTGGGTGGTCACCGTGGCCACCGACATCGGCATCAACAAGTACCTGTTGAAGCTGTCCCCGCTCCAGCCGGAGTTCCGCCGGGGCATGCTGCACGCGGTCAATCCGGTCGGCGTCGTTGCCTTCGTCGCCGCCTCCGGCCTGTCGATCGCCATGTACTTCCACCTCTTCGGCGACACCCTCCAGCCGTACTCACCCGTGGCCGCAGCCGTCATCGCCTTCGCCGTCACCCCGCTGATGGCCGTGGCCACCAAGGGCCGCTACTACCTGCGCCGCACCGGCGACGGCATCGCCGAGCCCCTGCTGGACACCGACGGGAACCCGAGCGCCGTCACCCTCGACTGCCACGTCTGCCGCCAGCCCTACGAGCGCCCCGACCTCGCCGCCTGCCCCACCCACGACGCAGTCGTCTGCTCCTTGTGCCTGAGCACCGACAGGCTCGGCGAACACGTCCTGCCCGCCTCCGCGTAGGACAGCCCGCAGCACCGTTCGGAGCGGTGCTACCGGGCCGGGCGGACCGGTGGCGCCGGTGGTGGTAGGTGGATCTTCGAGTCCGTCATGGCGTGTCATGCCGACGGCGGGGTGAGTTTGGCGGCCACGGCGTCGAGGACCCAGTTCAGACCGGTCGCGAAGGATGCCTCGGCGTCCACGTCCGTGCCGTCGTACACGGCCTTGGCCAACGCCGGAAGGCGGCCCGTGGCCAGCATCCTCGTCACATACGGGCCGGAGGCGCGCTGCCAGTCGCGCTTGGACAGGCCCGTGGCGCGCTCGGCCCGCAGGTTCGCGATCTCGCGCCTGATCGCGCCGGTGAAGTAGGCGCTGACGGTCTCCACGGCGCGCATCACGGTGTCGACGTCGGCGAGGCCGTCGAGGGCGGCCAGCGTGGCCTCGGCAAGGGCGAGGCCGTTCGGGCCCAGGCTCGGGCGGCCACCGAGCAGGTCCGCCAGCCATTCGTGACGGAGGGCGGCCCGCCTGGTGCGGTGGGCGAGGCCGCCCAGCGCCTCCCGCCAGTCCCCGGGCCGCTCCTCGGGCAGGATCTCGGCCTGGACCTCGTCCACCATGAGGTCGAACAGCTCCTCCTTGGTGGCGATGTATCCGTACAGACGCATCGGGCCGGCGCCCAGCCGGGCGGCGATTTTGCGCAACGACACCGCCTCCAGCCCGCCCTCGTCGGCCAGCGCGACGGCAGCGGCGACGATCCGCTCCCGGTCGAGCGGCACGGGGCGGGTCGGCGGATCCGGTCGGTCCCACGCGGTCATGGTCACACCGTCCTGTTGCGATACGTCGTCATGCGGCAATACAGTGTATCGACATGAGACACCGCATCGCAGTGGTCGGGGGTGGCCCTGCCGGCCTTACGTTCGCCCGTGTCCTGCACCGCCACGATCACCCCGTCACCGTCCTCGAACGCGATCCCGCCCCGGACGCCCGCCCCCCGGGCGGCACGCTGGACCTGCAAGAAGAACTGGGCCAGCTCGCGCTCGACAAGGCGGGCCTGCTGGCGGAGTTCCAGGCGCTGTCCCGTCCCGAGGGGCAAGCCATGCGCATCTTGGACACGGACGGGACCGTGCTTCGCGACTGGCGACCCCGTCCGGATGAGCGGGCCAATCCCGAGATCGACCGCGGGCAACTCCGCGACCTGCTGCTCGGCCCTCTCGAAGTCCGGTGGGGGCGTGGCGTGACGAAGGTGGTGCCCGGGACCCGGGACGGCGTACTCGTCCATTTCGCGGACGGGCGCCAGGAGGCGTTCGACCTCGTGGTCGGCGCGGACGGCGCCTGGTCCCGGATTCGCCCGGCGGTCTCCTCGGCGACGCCCCACTACACCGGCGTCACCCTGGTCGAGACTTCCCTGGACGACGTCGACGCCAGCCATCCCGACCTCGCCCGGCTCATCGGCGACGGGTCCGTGGCCGTGTACGGCGTCAACCGTGCCCTCGTCGCCCAGCGCAACAGCGGCGGCCACGTGAAGGTGTACGCCCAGTTCCGCGTGCCGCTCGACTGGCACACGGACCTGGACCGGGCCGATGCCGAGGCCGTGCGATCGACTCTCCTGACCCTGTTCGACGGCTGGGCCGCTCCCGTGCTCGACCTCCTCCGCCACGGCACCGCTTTCGCCCACCGCCCCCTCCACGTCCTGCCGGTGTCCCACACCTGGACCCACGTCCGCGGGGTGACGCTGCTGGGTGACGCCGCCCATCTGATGCCCCCCTTGGGGGCGGGCGCGAACCTCGCGATGCTGGAGGGCGCCGAACTCGCCGAATCCATCGCCACCGGCCGCGGAGATCTGGACGAGATCGTCCGCGTCTTCGAGGAGCGGATGTGGGCGCGGGCCGGCAGATGGGCGGAGATCACCACGGCCGGTCTGGAACGCCTCGTGAGCCCGGACCCCGCCGAAGCCATCGCCCTCTTCGACCAAGTCCAGCCGTCCTGACCGCCAAGCGTGAGAGGACGGCGTCGTCTTCCTGCACGGTGATCTGCCGTTTCGCCGCAGCGCGATCGTGCGGTCCGGAGACACGTGCCGAACGGCTGAAGTCCGAAGTGCTCCACCTCCTGGTGACGGGCGTGACTTCCGGCACGAGTGCTACTCGTCGGCGGCTGGACGGCCTGGCAGGAATGATCACGACCGGTGGCAGGGCCGGGCGGACGACGGCCGGGCCGGTGCGGCCGTCGGCGGCCGGCAGTTGACGGTCGGAGTCACGTCACGGCGGGTCGGGGGCGGAGGGCCCGGGCCCCGTCAGCGTTCCTTCGGGGCGATGGCCATGAGCAGCCGGACGTACGGGGACCAGCGGGCGGGCCGGGCCGGGTGCTCGGCGCGGTCGAGGCTGTCCTCCAGTAGCGCGTCGTGCAGCCAGCGGAAGGCGAGTGGCCAGCTCAGCCTGGCGATTCCGGTGACCCGCATCGACAGGGTGTGCCGCAACAGCGTGTGCTCGTCGTCGACCGGCAGCACGGCGTACTCGTGGAAGCCGTGGAAGCCGCGAGGGCCACTGAAGGCGAAGCGGACCCACGTTCCCGGGACGTACGCGGCGACCGTGTAGCGGACCGGGCCGTGCCCGCCTTTCGCGCCCGCTGACAGCGGGCGGTCGAACTCCATGGGAGACCAGGTCCGGTGGGGCCAGAGCCGGTCCGCCTGCCCGTCGGAGAGCGAGTCGAGGAGGGCGCCGGCCTCGTCCGCCCTCATGGGCAGCAGACGTTCGTGGACGTTGTGGACGGGCATGGAGCTCCTTCAATTGGAGAGCAGCCTCTAATAGAAGTGGAGAGTACTCTCTGATTCATGCCGAGACCACCCCGCTTCGGCGTCGAGGCGCTACTCGACGCCGCCGTCCTCCTCGCGGCCGAGGGTGGACCGACCGCAGTCACCATGTCCGCCGTCGCCCAAGCGGTAGGCGCGCCCAGCGGATCCGTGTACCACCGGTTCCCGGGGCGCCCCGCACTGCTCGCCGAGGTGTGGCTGCGTACCGTCGAGGGCTTCCAGGAGGGCTACCTCGCCGCCCTCGACGGCGCTCCCGACCCCCGCACAGCCGCCCGTGCCGGTGCCCGGCACGTCGTGGCCTGGAGCCGGGCCCACCCGCGGGAGGCGGCGCTGCTGCTGTACGGCGCCGTGGAGTTCGGCCGGGCCGGCTGGTCCGAGGAGCATCGGGAGCGCGCGGATCGGGGCAACGAGAGGGTGTTCGCGCGCCTCGGCCTGATCGGCGCGGCCCTCGGACTGACCGGGCCCGAGGGCCGGGACCGGATCGCCCTGGCCCTGATCGACCTTCCGCTCGCGGTGGTCCGCCGCCCCCTGCGGGCAGGCGACGCGCTGCCCCCGCACGCCGAGGACCTCGCCGAGGAGTCCGCGGCTGCCCTGCTCGGCTGAAGAAAGGGTGTGGTGCGGTGGGGGGATCGACGGCGGTGCTTCGACCCCGGAGGCTACTCTCGCGTCCTCATCGATCTTGAAGGCAGGGGAGCAGACCGTGCGCGATGCCGCCGTGACACCCGAGGGCGACCGGATCCGCTGGGTCGAGCTGCCGGGGCAGGAGCCGTCACGCGTCTACGTGCATGGTTTGGGCGCCACTTCACCCGCCTACTTCACGGAGGTCGCGGTCCACCCTCTGCTGGCGGGCCGCCGTTCGCTGCTCATCGACCTGCTCGGTCATGGCATCAGTGATCGGCCGACAGGATTCGACTACACCCTGGAATCCCACGCGGACGCACTCGCGGTGGCCCTGACCTCCGCGGGCGTCACCGGCGCGGAGCTGATCGCCCACAGCATGGGGGGCTCGGTGGCCATCGTCCTCGCTGCCCGGCATCCCCGCCTGGTCTCCCGATTGGTACTCGTCGACGCCAACCTCGACCCGGTACCGCGCGTTCCGGGCTCATCGGGCAGCAGCGGCATCGCCGCCTATTCCGAGCAGGAGTTCCTGACGCACGGCTGGGAAGAGGTACGCGACCGGGCCGGCTCCCACTGGTGGTCCACGATGCGCCTGGCCGGCCGTGAAGCGCTGCATCGCAGCGCGGTCCACCTCACCCGCGGGACGGTTCCCACCATGCGTGAGCTTCTGCTGGACCTGGAGATTCCCCGCACCTACCTTCTGCCCGAGGCCGACGGCCCGCTCCCGGGCACTGACGCACTGGCCGGGTCCGGGGTGTCCGTAGTCGCGATCCCGGACTGTGGACACAACATCATGCTGGACAACCCGGAAGCCTTCGCCCGTGCCGGCGCGGCGGCGCTCGCGGACCGGGACCACGACCGGGGATAAGACCCCGCGCCCTACCGGAGCGTGGCGTGGCGGCGGCCGCACGGATTCCTCGTGCGTGACGACGAGGGAACGGACCCGTGCGGCCGACCGCTTATCAGGAGCCGAGTACCAGGGCTGCGGCGACCGCCGGGCCGAAGGCGCCGCCGAGCTGGTAGCAGAGGGCGAACAGGCCGATGGCGGTGGGCCGCTGGGCTTCCGGGGCGCCGGCCGCGGCGTGCATCGAGAGGCAGGCGTTGGCGCCGGTGGCGGCGAAGACCCCGCCGACGGTGGCCGCCAGCAGCAGCGGGCCCCAGTCGGAGAACGCGGCGGCGGCAGCGGCCAGGGTCCCGACGCCGATCAGGACGGCGAGCACCGCCGGGCGGCCCATCCGGGCCGAGGCCGCGGCGAGCAGCCAGGACAGTGCCGAGCCGACGAGCAGCGCGACCAGTTGGCCGGCCCCGGCGGCGCCGGTGTCCCAGCCGGCCCGGTCGCCGAGCAGCCGCGGTACCGCGAAGAGCAGCGTGAAGTACGAGCCCGACAGGACGAGCGCCAGCAGGCCCGAGGTCAGGAAGACCGGCGTGCGCAGCAGGGCGGCCGGGACGAACCCCTCGGGGCGGCGGCGGATGTGCAGGGCGAGCAGGACCGCGGCGACGAGAGCCGCGCCCAGTGCGGCCAGCGGGGCATGGGGGAGCGTGACCAGGGCCGTGGCCAGCACGGTCAGCAGGGCGGCGCCGCGGCCGTCGAAGCGGTCGGACGAGGGCGTGATGGCCCCGGCGTACCGGAGCACCGCGGGCACGGCCAGCACCGCGACCACGGACACGGAGAGGGAGAGCCGCCACGAGACGGTGTGCGCGAGCTGTTCGCCGAGGAGCGGGCCGGCCGCGCCGAGCATGCCGAACCCGGCGCTGATGACGCCCATCCGGCGAGCCGTGCCGGCCAGGCTCATCGCCGACGCGACCAGTCCCGCACCCCCCGCGGCCTGGGCGGCCCGGCCGGCCAGGGTGAGGGGGAGCCAGGGGGAGACCGCGACGAGGACGGTGCCGCCGATGACGAGGACGGAGGCGAGGCGCAGCACGGGCCGCAGACCGCTGCGGCGCAGGAGTCCGGCGAGCAGCGGGGTGCCGACGGCCATCGCCCAGGCGAACGCGGAGACCAGCCAGGACGCGGTGGAGGTGGACACCCCGAGGGAGCGCGCCATGTCCGGGAGGATCAGGACCGGGGCGTTGGCCCCGGCGGCGATGGGCGTGGCGAGCAGCGCGAGCCAGAAGGCGGGGACGGGCCCGCGGGCCGCCGGACGGCCGTGTGCGCAGGGGGCTCCCGGTGAGCGGGTGGGGGATGCGCCGGTGTCGGCACCGATGCCGGCGGCTGTGCGTGCGGGCGCGGTGGTCATGGCGCCGCTCCAATCCATCTGAAGGCTAACAATCTCAACGTTAAGATAAATGAAATCACCAGAAGTACCTGAACGTCAAGTCTCTTAACGCTGAGACATCTGGTTTATGCTGGATCCGGCGCGACCGAGTGACCGAGACGGAGGACCTGATGAGTGACGCGGTGGACGTGATCGTCGGCCAGTGGGTGGAGGAACGACCCGACCTGACGGACGAGCTGTGGCCCATCGAGGTCCTGGCCCGGATCCAGCGGATGAACCGCATCATCGAGAAGCAGCTCAAGGCCTTCGTGGCCGAACGCGACCTTGAGGTCGGCGAACTGGACATCCTCACGACGCTGCGGCGTTCGGGCCCGCCGTACACGCTCACCGCCGGGGCGCTCATCCCGGCCGCGATGGTCACCTCGGGAGCCATCACCAACCGCATCGACCGGATGGAGGCCAAGGGTCTGGTCGAGCGGATCCGCGACGGCCGGGACCGCCGCTCGGTCCGCATCCGACTGACCGACCGGGGCCGCGAGGTCGCGGAGAAGGTGATGGCGGAACACCTGGATCACTTCGCCTCCCTCCTCGCTCCCTTGGACCGCGACACCTGCGACACGGTGGCCTCGGCGCTGCGTACCCTCCTGGAATCCCACGGGGACACGTCGATCGGCTAGGGCCCTCCGGGCGCTGTGTCAGGTCACCCCCACACATCCGGCCATGCCGCGCCGGAACCACCTCTGAGCTGCAACGAAGCCGTACCGGGGCGGCAGTTGGAACCTGCCCCCCGCCCCGCCGGGGCGCGCCGGCGGTCCATCCGCCAGTCCGTTCCACCCGATGTGGCCGGTTTCGCCCCCCCGAGGCCACCACTCCGGCGAGCCGCCGACGGGTCGGGCAACACCGCCCCGTACGCGGGACGACGGCCCGGGGGGCCTTGGCTCCCACGGGCCCGGCGCCCGGGCCGGCCTGGTGGACGGCTCGCAGTGGTCGAGTTCTTCTGGGACCGGGAGTCGCGCGACCACCCGTGGGCGGGACACCACTTCACCCTGCAGGTGCACCGGCTCGCATCCGTGGGCGGCGGCGTTGTCAACGGGGTGATTCGCGAGCGGTACGGCCGCTTCGGCCGTCACCTCCGTTTCGACAGGCTGGAACGGCTGCTCGCCAAGCGCGGCATGCGCATGGAGGACGTCCCGGATTCCAACGCTCCGGCCTACAGCCTGCATTGGCAGCCCGGCTCCCAGGTGTCCGTCATGGCGAGCCGGACTCACGAGAGGGCGAAGGGGCGGCGTGGCGGCGGTCGCATCGGGGACGTGTACGCGGTCTCTTCATCGATGACTGCCGAGCAGGTGGCCTGGTACAGGGCGCGCTACGGCCGTCAGAACGCCTGGTAGTGCCGTGTCGGCCGGCCTTGCTTCGTCGTCCTGCGGGGCGGGCGGGAGTGATGAGGCCGGCACGTGCAAGATGCGGCACGAGCCCGACCGGATCACCTCGCGGAAGCCGTGACCCTGCGGTCTCAGTGGTGTTGGGTCATGTGGGCGAGGGCCGTGACGGCACTGTCGGGGGCGAAGGCGCTGTCGATTCCCTCTGCGGCGCCTTCGGCGGCCCGGATGGAGCGGGGCAGCAGGGTGGCTTCGTAGGTGCGGACGGCCTCGTCGGTGGTGCGCGCTCCGATGAGGGCTCGGGCGAGGTCGGCGCCGTCGAGCATGGCGAGGTTGGCGCCCATGCCGGAGAAGGGCGACATGAGGTGGGCGGCGTCTCCGAGGAGGGTGACGCCGGGGGTGTGGGTCCAGGTGTGGGGGACGGGCAGGGCGTACAGCGGGCGGTTGGTGTAGCCGGAGTCGGCGTCGGTGATGAAGCCGAGCAGATCGGGGCTCCAGTCGGCGAACTCCCGGCTGAGGGCTGCTCGTACGGCGGCTGTCTCGGTCAGGTCGAGGCCGGCCTGCTGGTGCCAGTCCAGGTCGGTGCGCATGCCGACGTAGATGCGGATGTGGCCGTTGCCGTTGCGCTGGGCGATGAATCCCCGGTTGTCGTCGAGGGCCATCATGGTGCCCTGGCCGGTGAGTTCGGCGAGGCGCGGGTGGCGGGTGTCGGCGTCGTCGAGGCCGGTTTCGACGAAGGTGACGCCGGTGTAGCGGGGCGTCGCGTCGGATACCAGGCGGCGCACGGTGGACCAGGCGCCGTCGGCTCCGATGACGAGGTCGGCATCGGCGGTCGTGCCCCCTGCGAAGTGCAGGCGGTGGATGCCGTCACCGAGGGGTTCGGCACGGGTGAGCTTGTGCCCCCAGCGCACGGTGCCCGGAGTGAGGGAGTCGAGGAGGAGGTCGCGTAGCCGTCCTCGGTCGATCTCGGGGTTGCCCTCGGTCGGATCGGCCTCGGGCGGGAGCGCGTCGAACAGGATGCGGCCGTCGCGGCTGACCATGCGCATCTGTTGGCCTTCCGGACGGGCCTGGGCGAGGAAGGCCTCCAGGAGGCCGGCCTCGCCCAGGGCTCGCTGGCCGGAGTCGGGGTGCATGTCGAGGGTGCCGCCCTGGTCGCGGGCGGCACGGGGCGTATCCAGGTCGTAGACGGTCGCGGTGATTCCGAGTCGCTGCAGGATGCGGGCGCAGATCAGGCCGCCGGGGCCGGCGCCGATGATCGCGATGCGGGGGGTGGTCTCCATGTGGTTGCTCCGTTCGTGGCACTCGGAAGGCTTCGAAGGCTTTCAGAAAAGCACACCAACTCAATAAGTGCAACGACTCAACTTTTGCACTCGGGCAACCTAAGGGTTAGTCTCCTCGCATGAGCGACATCGTGAGTGGCGCGGCGACCGGCATCCCGCCGAAGGCGCCGACAGGCCGGCGTGAACGCAAGAAGGCCGCAACCCGCCAGGCCCTGGCCGACGCGGCACTGCGACTCTTCCTGGAGCGCGGATACGAGCAGGTCGGCATCCGGGAGATCGCCGATGCCGCTGACGTGTCCACCACCACGCTGTTCAAGCACTTCCCGGTCAAGGAAGCCCTCGTCTTCGACGAAGACGCCGACCAGGAGGCCCTGTTGGTGGCCGCCGTACGCGAGCGACCCCACGGCCGGTCCATTCCGGCGGCCCTGCGCGAGCACGCGCTTCGGCGCCGCACCGCAACAGCAGGCGGCGAACCCCACTTCACCGCGTTCCTCGAACTGGTGGACAACACCCCCGCCCTGCGCGACTACGCCCAGCGCATGTGGCTCCGCCACGAAGCCGTCCTCGCCCGTGTCATCGCCGATGAGAGCGGACTTCCCGCTGACGATCCGGCGTGCGCCGCCCTCGCCCACTTCGCTCTGGAGGCCCCCCAGGCCGCACGGGGGCAGAGTGATCCTCGCCAGGCCGTCGCCCGTGCGTTCGACCTCTTGGAGAACGGCTGGAACTCCGTCATCCCGGACGCCTGAGCAGCGCGACGGCTCCGCCCTCCGGTGGAGGGGGAGCCGTCTACGTCTGGGGAACCGGGTTGCTCAGGCGTGGTGGTGGCGCTTGTTGCCGGTGACCAGTCGGTAGCCGGCAAGGAGGATGAGGGAGCCGATGATGGCGGCAATCCAGGTGGAGAGGTCGAAGAAGCCGTCGATGGAGTCGACGCCGAAGATGACCTTCCCGAGCCAGCCGCCGAGCAGGCCGCCCGCGATGCCGATGAGCATCGTGATGATGACGCCGCCAGGGTCCTTGCCCGGCATCAGCGCCTTGGCGATGAAGCCCGCGAGCAGTCCGATCAAGATCCAGGCGATGATGCCCATGTGCTTCTCCTGCCTCGATGAATAGAGCTGCTGTCAACGCTCGTCTTCACCGTGCCGAGGTTTCCAAACGTGTGGATCTCCAGATCTCCGGATCATGGCCCGCGGCGGTCGGCCCCGGCCTTCACCACACGCAGGACGGCCGCGCAGGGCGGTTCGGCGGGGCGCCGTCAGCCCTGGTCGCGCAAGTGCTCGGCCTGCGCGCTCAGCCAGGCCGGGCGGACCATCTCCACGTTGCTGCCGGCGCCCTGCGCAGCCCGGTCCAGGGCGTCGGCCGCCGTACGTGCAGCCGGCACCATCCTGGCGCGGGCCGCTTCGCCGAGTGCCTGCGCCGCCGCGGCCTCGGCGGCCCCGGCGCGGTGCAGGGAGGCGGCCGAGCGCTCGGCCGCCTCGACAGCCTGCCCGTACCGGCCCAAGGTCCACTGCGCCCAGGCGGTGTTGTAGAGGACGACGCCCTCGGTCCGCGGATTCTCCATGGCCGACGCCGCGCGCAGCGCCTCCTCCAGGCAGGCCAGGGCCGCCTCGGGGCGATCCAGGGCGAGCAGGGCCACGCCCTTGGCGTTCAGCGCGTAGTCCGTCGCCTCCTGCACGCCGGCGGCCGCGTACGCGCGTACGGCACGGTCGCCCGCCGCGATGGTCTCCTCCCAGCGGCCCAGGGTCAGCAGCGCCGTGAAGCGGGCGTTCCAGGAGCGGGCTTCGGTGAGCCGGTCCCGTGAAGCCGCGGCGAGTTCGCCCAGCCGGTCGGCGCCCGCCAGGGCTGCCTCCCCGTCACCGAGGGTGCTGTGGGTGAGACTGAGACTGAGGACGGCGTGGGCCTCCGCCTCGGCATCGCCGTTCTCCCGGGCCAGTGCGCCGGCCCGGGCCAGCGACCCCGTCGCATCCTCCAAGCGGCCCAGCTGCCGGTGCGCGTCGCCGAGGCCGAACACGGCCTCTTGGAGAGCGCGACGGTCCTCGATGCGCTCGGCCACCTCCGTCGCCTCGGTGAAGAGTTCGAGCGCGTGCGGCAGCGGGCCGGCGCTCAACCGGGCGTGCCCGAAGCTGATCAGGTGGGCGAGTCGAGCCCGGTCGTCGTTCACTCGTTCCTCCAGTGTCAGGTGCATCGAGATCGCGGAGAGCACGGAACCGTGCCACACCATCCATTGCCCGATGGCACCCAGGATCAGTGCTGCCTCGTCCATGTCCCCGGCCCGCACCCGGTGGTCGAATGCGCGCCGGTACGCCTGTACGTCGTCCAGCGTGCGCCAGTCCCGGCGGGGCGGGGCGATCCGCGCGTACCACTCGGCCGCCCGCCGCTCCAACGCGGCTCGCCCCAGCGGGCCTTCGGCCGACAGGGCGCCGTACGCGAGGTCGGCGTCCATCGGGTGCAGGGCGTAGGTGCGGGTTCCCCGGTCCACCGACAGCATGCGCATCCGCAGCAGGCCGGACAGGGCGGCGGTGACGTCGAGGGCGGGATCGAGGCCGCCGACGATCCACTCGACCGCCTCACGCGGCGCGGGGGTGCGCAACACCGCGAGGACGCCGAGCACGCTGCGGCTGTCGGCACCCAGGCGTTGGTGGCGGTCCTGGGCCAGGCCCGCGACCACGTCACCGCGCAGGGCGAAGTCGTCGAGAACGTCCTCCAGCGTCGGCAGCAGCAAGGTGTCGTCGGCCAGGGCGCCCACCAGCAGTTCCAGGGCGCGCGGCACCCCGTGGACGCGGACCGCCGCCTGTAGCAGCTCCTCGTCCGAGAGCTGCGCCACACCGAGGGCGCCGTCATGGTCGAGTTCGCGCAGCAGCGCGACGGACTCGGCGGGCGGCAGACCGTCGGTCAGCTCGACCTCGGCGGCGAACCGGCGCAGTTCGGGCGGCAGGCGCAGCGGCAGCTGCGAGGTGACCAGCAGCCTCGGTGTGCCACGGGCCCGGAACAGGCAGTCGAAGAACGTGTCGAGTTCCTCGTCGTCGAGCCGGCCGTCGTCCGAGAGCCGGTCCTCCAGGTTGTCGACGAGGATGACGAAGAGCCGGCCCCCCATCGCGGCGAACAGTTCATCGATCTTGTCCGGCACGGGGCGGTTGGCAGCCCAGACCTCCAGAAGGCGTGCTTCGTGTGCCGGGCCCAGGGCGCGGGCGCAGTCGAAGTAGAGGCGTTCGAGGGAGACCCCGGAGGTGCGGGTGCTCAGGTTGACCAGGCCCGCCGGAAGCGGCGCCTGAGCGTGGCCCGGCCACTCGCCGCGTTCCAGCAGCTCCATGACCTTGGCGGCGACCGCGCTCTTGCCGATGCCCCGGCGTCCGGTGACCGTCACCATCCGGATACCCGGGTCCGCGAGGTGGCGGCCGATCAGGTCCCGGGCCTCGGCCCGGTCCTTGAACAGCTCAAGGCCGTGCGCGACGGGCAGCCCGATGACCTTCGAGGGGGCCGGCGGGCCCGGGGCGTACGGGCCGTCCGGCTCAGCGCCGGCGTCCGGCAGCGCCGCGGGATCGGGGATGGACAGCAGCGCGGCGAGTGCCGCCCGGGGGCTGTCGGCGACCCGCTGCAGGGTGTGGTCGATGCGGACCGCCGTGAGCCGGCCGAGGCCTTCTCCGCGGTGGTGTTCGGCGACGACCCCGACGAGGTACGGCCCGGCCCACACGGCGGCCCCGGACATCCCGGACCAGGGTGACACCGCGGGGTCGGGGTCGGCGGCCGCCGCCGGGACCGTGATCTCCAGGGTTCCGGTGCGCAGGTTGGACAGCGCGGCCACGGTACCGTCGGCCTGGTGCAGTTCCCGGAACTGCCTGCCGTCCGCGCCCCGCCGGCGCTTCCAGAGGGGGAAGCCGGCCGCGTGGACGTCGATGACGGCGTGGCGGTCGTCGCCGATACGGCCGCACAGCGCGGACGGGACCGGCATCGCGTCCGGTGCGGCCGTGAAGGACAGCACCGCGACGTCCGTTCCGGGATCCGACCAGGCGAGCTCCGCCGTCGCGGCCCACTCGCCCGGCCGGTCGGCATCGAAGCGCACCAGCACTTCCGCCGCCCCCGCCACCACGTGGAAGGCGGTCAGTACCGCCGTGCCGCCGACCCGGTACCCCGAGCCCCGCCGCCCGCCTCCGGCAGCGGTGGTGACGATGACCTCCGCGATGCGGTGCGGGTCGAGTCCGCCGCGCCCGGCGGCCGCCTCAGCGCTCACCGACCAGCTCGTCCCCGGAGATCAGAGCCATCTGCTCGGGCGCGTCCGCCCGTACGGGCTGGAGCGTGAGGGTCAGCTTCTGGGTGACGGTGGCCGAGCGCTTCGCCGAAGCACCGGCGTCGAAGACCCAGAACCGCACCTTCACGCCCGGTTCGTTGGTCCGCTCCACTCCCACGGTCAGTTCCAGTTCCACGCGCTCCGCCTTGAACTTCAGGTCGGATTCCTCGCCGGCGGACATCGCGCGGCTCAGCTCCCGGCGCAGCTGCGCAATCATGTCCGCCAATTCGACCGCATCATTCACAGGAGCCCCCCGGGCCGGTCCGCACGTCAACTACCCACGATGGTAGTCAACATCATCACGCATCAGCGCTTGCCGGTCGCCTTGGCGGCCGGCTCCGGGAGCAGGACACCAAGTGGGTTGGCGTCAACGCAGGAGCCACTGCCTGGTCCGGGCCATGACCTCGGCGCGGGAGCGACCGGGGTGGTCGGCGGCGATGAAGTGATAGCCGATCCGGAGGGAGAAGGCCAACATGCAGCGGACCTCGACCTCGTCCTCGTCGGTGCAGACAGAGCGGAAGAGGGAACGCAGGTAGTCCATGCGGCGGTTGTCGCAGCGCCGGAGGCGCTGTGCCACGTCTTCGTCGCGCCGGGCCCAGTCGCGGATCGCGAGGTCGGCCGCGACGCCCGTCGTCGGGCCGTCGGCGGCCGAGGCGATCGCGAAAAGGCGCTCCAGCTTGGCCCGCGCGTCTCCTCCTCCGCTCTCGACCTGCTCGATCACCGATTCGGTGACCCCGCGCTCCCAGGTGTCGAGCATCTCCGTGAGCAGCGCGCCCCGGTTGTCGAAGTACCCGTAGAACCCGCCCTTGCTGACGCCGAGCGCCTGCGCCAGCGGCTCGATCCGCACGGCTTCCGGGCCGCCGGCGGCCAGGGCCTTGAGTCCCTCCTCGATCCACCTGCCGCGAGGCGTCCGCGTCGCGCCCATGATGTACCTCCCTCGTCTATACGGTGCCGTATAGATGGTGCTAGCTTGATCTATACGGCATCGTATAGACAGGGGCCAACAGATGAGACTCCCCGTAACCGCGCACACCTCCCGTCCGTGGCGGATCCACGAGATCGCCGGCGACTTCCGGGTCGAAGACGTGTGGGCGCTCCCTACCCCGGGCGGACCGGACGACCTCGCACGACTGGTGGACCAGTTCACCCACGGCACGGGGGAGCCCGTCTCCGCCCCGGTACCGCGCATGCTGTTCGCGATCCGCTGGAAGCTCGGCAGACTCTTCGGCTGGGACAAGCCCGGTGCCGGAGTCGGCACCCGCGTGGACTCGCTCCGGAACCGACTGCCCGAAGACCTCCGGGAGGGCCCCCGGGGCGAGGACCCCGGCGCGGTCCCCTTCACCTCCGTCTACCAGACCCACGACGAGTGGGTGGCCGAGATGGGAAACCGGACGGTGCACGGCCTGATGCACATCGGCTGGGTCCCCGACGGAACCGGCGGCTACCGAGGCCAGATGGCCGTCCTGGTGAAGCCGAACGGCTTTCTCGGAGCCCTGTACATGGCAGCCATCAAGCCCTTCCGATACCTAGGCGTCTACCCGGCCCTGATCCGTGGCATCGGCCGCGAGTGGCAGTCGACCGACGCCGGAAGAAACGCGCACTGACCCTCGATGGGGCGGAACCGGCCCTACCGTCTACGGGGCCAGGCCGGTCGGCGGCGGGACATGCGCGGTCTGCGTCCGGCGGGAGCCCGCGCCGCCAGGGCGAACGACACCGTGATGTGCGCGCCACCCAGGGAGCTGCGGCCGATGTGCACCGAGCCGCCCGTCGCGGTCGCGGCCCGCCCGGCGATGTCGAGGCCCAGCCCGGTGGAACCTGTGCTGCTCCCGCGTGAGAGGGCCAGGTCCGGCTCGGGGATGCCGGGTCCGCCGTCCTCCACGACCAGCTCCACGGCCTGGGCCGTGCGCACCACTTGGACGGCGAACGGGGTTCCGGGCGCCGTGTGGCGGAACACGTTGCCGATGAGCGCGTCCACCACGGCGGCGACGTCGTCATCGGAGAGGCCCACGGTGGTGGGTTCCTGGGACAGGTCGAGGGAGCAGGACCGGTTCTGCTGTTCCGCCAGCACCGACCAGAAGGCCGTACGGCGGCGGACCACGTCGGCAGCCTCGCAGCGCGGGCCGGACGCCCCGGCTCCGGTTCCGGCCCCGGAGCCCGCGGACGGCTCCGTGCCGAGCATGCCCTGGCCCATGGGGCCGACGGCGAGCGGCGTGCGCGCCGCGGCGATGATGGCCCGCAGTTCCGCCTCCAGTTCACAGACGGCCGCCTCCACCCTGGCCGACTCGGGGCTGCCCTCCATGCGCTCCGATGCGAGGTGCAGTGCGGTGAGCGGCGTACGCAGCCGGTGGGACAGATCGGCGACGAGTTCGCGTTCGACCGCGAGCAACTCGGTCATCCGGTGCGCCATGGCGTTGAAGGCGACGCCCGCGTCCCGCAGCTCCTTGGGGCCCACTGGGTCCACGCGGGTGTCCAGGTCGCCCTGGCCGAGTGCGCGCGAGGCCTGGGCGAGCTTCTTCGAGGACCTCACGACCTTCGCGCCGAGCCGGTCGGCGACCAGGACCGAACCGCCTATCAGCGCGACCGCGAGGAAGGACATGACCGCCCACGATTCCTTGACCCCGTGGGTCAGTTCCTCCTCGGGCACGAAGTTCTCGATCACGGCGACCCGGTCCCCGGGGAGCACCACCGGCTGCAGGCATATCCAGCCGCCGGGGACCGCCTGGGAGATGGACTCCCGCCCCTGCTGCGCCCGTTCGAGCAGTGCCGCGGGCGCCTTGGAGTCGCCGAGTGCCCCCGCGTCCGCCGGAAGGTGAACCACCAGCTGCTGGGCCGGGTCCAGGCTGGCGGCGGACTCCCGCAGGGCGGAGGGGTCCGTGGTCAGGGTGAGGATGGGGGCCAGGGCGGCGGCACGCTGTTCGGCCGCGGTGACGGCCTGCGACTTGACCAGCGACATCACCAGCGCGGCCAGCGGTATGAGGAAGGAGAGGGCGACCATGGAGGTCACGGCGAGCGCCACTCCGGCCAGCGATCGCCTCAACGCGGTGCCACCAGTTTGATGCCGACGCCCCGGACGGTCAGCAGGTACCGGGGGGCCGCCGCCCGTTCGCCGAGCTTGCGGCGCAGCGACGACAGGTGGACGTCGACGGTCTGGTCGTCGACGTACGGCTCACGCCAGACCTCGGTCAGCAGACGGCGTTTGGACACCACCTGGCCGGGGTGGCGGGCGAGGAACGCGAGCAGGTCGAACTCCCGGCGGGTGAGGCGCAACTCCACGCCGGCCAGGTACGCGGTGCGCGCGCCCGGGTCCACGGAGAGTTCGCCCACGGTGGTGGCGTGCAGCGCGTCGGTCGCCGGAGCGACCCGTGCCGCCCGAGCTCCCCGCGAGCCCGGCGCGGGTCCGGTGGCGGGGACGTGAGCGGTGCGCCGCAGGACGGCCGAGAGGCGCGCGACGAGCTGCCCGCCGGAGAACGGCTTGACCAGGTAGTCGTCGGCGCCCGCGTTGAGGAGGCTGATGATTTCCCGTTCGTCGTCGCGGGCGGTGGCCACCAGGACGGGTACGGAGGAGATGCCCCGGATCATGCGCAGTGCGTCCCCTCCGTCCAGATCGGGCAGGCCCAGGTCGAGGACCACCGCGTCGAAGGGCGTCTGGGTGACCTCCCGCAGGGCTCCGAACCCGTCGGCCGAGCTGCGTACGGCATACCCGTGTTCCGTCAGGACCTCGATCAGTGACTGGCGGATGCTGGGGTCGTCTTCCACGACCAGGACGCTGGGCATGGGGGACACCTTAGGTGCGGCCGGGTGGGTTGCGGCCAGGGGGTCTCCGTGAAGTCGTGCCGGGCGCCGCCGGCCGGGCGGGACTTGGCGGACACCCCCTAGTGGGGGTCGAACGTCGCGCGGTCGCCGGTGACGTGCAGGTGCACCGGGCGGTCGGAGACCGGAATCGTACAGCCGTCCCGGGTGCTGCAGCTCGCGTATCCGATCAGCACCGTCGCGTCCCCGTTTCCGTCGGCGCGGACGGGCAGCGTGGTGGTGACGGGGCCGTCCGGGTAGACGGGCACCGGGGTTTCGACGCCTGGCACGGTGATCGGCCGTACCTCCGCGGAGGCGGCCAACCTGCCGCCGGCCTTGAGGGACCCGGTGACGGCCATCGCCGTCGGTCTGCCCACGCCCTCGACGCCGTCGGCCGGCAGATCGGTGCTGTAGAGGTGAAAACCCTTGCGCTCGGGTGTGAAGACCGCGGTGAGCGTTCCCTGTGAGGCGTGCCAGTCGGACACCGAGAGCGTGACCGTGACCCCCTGCTCGGTGAAACTCGTCGTGGGTGCGGAGCCGGCGGTACCCTCGGCGTGCTGACCGCCGCATGCTGCGAGGGCGGCGCAGGAGAGGAGAACCGCCCCGACCAGGGCCGCCGTCCGGGAATGCCGTATGTGACGCAAAAGGTTCATGTGCGCTCTCCGTGTCTCTGTGTCTCTGTATCGCGAAGAATCAGGAGGGGCTGACCGGACCCCTAGAGGGCGGCGCTGAAGTCCGCGCTCCACAGCTGCAGCGTGTACACGAGGTCGTTCCACACCCCGGTGGCCAGCAGTACGCCGACGAGCACGAGCAGGCCTCCGCCGGTCCGCAGCACCCACGGGTAGTGGCGTTTCACCAGGCCGAAGGCGTCCAGGGCGCGACGGAAGGCCAGCGCGGCCAGGACGAACGGCAGACCCAGCCCGAGGCAGTAGGCGGCCATCAGCAGGGCTCCGCGGGCCGCGCTCGCCTCGGTCCAGGCCAGCGCCTGGACGGCGGCCAGCGTCGGGCCGATGCACGGGGTCCAGCCCACTGCGAACACCGCCCCCAGCACGGGGGCTCCGGCCAGCCCCAGCGCGGGCCGCCGGTGGCTGCGGAACTCCCGCTGTGCGAAACCCGGCAGGAACCCCGTGAAGGAGAGGCCCATCAGCACGGTGAACCCGCCGACGACCCGGGTGACCGCTTCCTGGTGGGCCAGGAGGACGCGCCCGAAGTGGCCGAACAGGGCGCCTCCGGAGACCAGGACCGCCGTGAAGCCCAGAACGAACAGCAGGGCTCCCGTCGCCATGCGGCTGCGGCGCCCCCCGCGCGCGTCCGCCAGGTCGGAGACCGACAGGCTGGTCACATAGCTGAGGTAGCCCGGTACGAGCGGCAGGACGCACGGCGAGAGGAAGGAGACGAGTCCTGCGACGAGCGCCACCGGAGCTGCGATCAGGAGCGTCCCGTTGACGAGGGAGGGGGCGTCCGCGGCGGCGAACGTCATGACCCCTCCTGCGCCAGGTGGGTGAGCACGGGCCGCAGCTGTTCCTCGGTGACCGCGCCTGCGATGCCCGCGGCGATGCGGCCGCGGCGGTCGATCACGAGCGTCGAGGGGACCGCCTGCGGGTTGAGCAGCGCGGGCGGGAAGCGGAGCAGCAGTTCGCCGGTGGGGTCGGGCAGGCTGGGGAAACTCAGCTCGTGTGCGTGTACGAAGGACCGGGCGGCCGCCGGGTCCCGGTCCCGCGTGTTGATCCCGAGGAACCGGACCCCGTCGGCCCGGGTCTGCCGGCTGAGCCGCTCCAGGTCGTCGGCTTCCGCCCGGCAGGGGCCGCACCAGGAACCCCACACGTTGAGGACGACGACACGGCCCCGCAGCTCGGCGAGGCTGACCGGTTTCCCGTCCAGGTCCTCGCCGGCCAGTTCGGGCGCGTCCGGCCGGGCGCCCGGGTCCGCGAGCGTGGCCCCGGCCGCGGTCCCGAGCGTGCCCGCCCGCCCGTCCGGCGCCCCGCTTCCGCGGTCGTCCGTGGCGGTGCCTGCGAGGACCAGGGCGGCGGCCACCGCGAGTCCGGCCCCGGCCGGGACGGCGACCGGCCACCGGCCCGGTCTTCTCATGACGCCCACTGGCGCAGGAAGGAGTTGATGCCCGCCGGGGTCAGGGCCGGGTTGCCGGTGACGTGGGTGTCGGTGCGTACGGTGCCCGACGGGGAGACGACGACCAGTACGGGCATCGTGTACGTCCCGCCGGACGGGCTGTACTTGCGCAGGAGCGCGGAGTTGGCGGAGCTGTTGCCACCGATGTCGATCTTGACCATTTGATAGGAGCTCCCCAGGATCGCGGCGGTCTGGGACTGCGCGAACACCTTGTCGGCGGCCTTGCAGTTGCCGCACCAGTTCGCACCGAAGTCGAGGAGCACCATCCGCCCCTCGGACTTGGCCGTGCGCAGGGCCGCGTCGATGAGCTTCTGTGCGTCGGCCGAACTGTCGTACCCGGATCCGGGCACGGGGGCCGGCTGGGCTGCGGTGGACGTACGGGACGGCTTGGCCGACGTGCCGGTGGCGGCGGTGGACCCGCCCTTGGCGGGCGAGGAGCCGGACCGGGCGGTGGCGGACGCGGACGCGGACACCGAGGCGGAGGCGGTCGGGGACGCCGAGGGGGAGGCGGTGGCGGACTCGCCGGCGGAGGCGGCGGAAGTCTCCGGGGCGGGAGAGGCCGCGGACGCGGCGGATCCGATGGGCTGGGTGGACGGCCCGCAGGAAGTGGTCAGACCCGCCGCGACCACGGCCGCGGCGACCAGCGGCAGGCGCATTCCCCGCGCCGTGCCGGGGCGGGGCGCCTGCGTACGGCGGTCGGAGCTGACGGGTCGGAGCATGCGAGGACTCATGGCGAAGACACCCCAAGGCGCGGATCGGAATGCGGGAAGGGCAGGGCGCCCCCCGACTCGGTGAAACCTGCGGCCCCGACGGATCGCCGGGGTCGGGCCCCGGCGCCGAGGGCCGCTCGGCTGAGGCGAGCATAGGACCGCTCGCGGCCGCCGGAACCGGCTCGGCCCGATCTTGAGGATGCCCTAAGGAACAGCTCACCTTCCGTTTCGCCGGAGCACGTCACAGCGGCGGATGCAGGGTGATGAATCCCGTCAAAGAGAGCGGCGCCGTGTGGTGTTGTCCCCGCCGAACCGGCCCGAGTGCCCGGCGCCGCCAGGCGTCAGAGGGACGACTCGCGGACGGTTGCCTTGGCCGACGGTTCGATGGTCGCCGTCACGACCGACCGGTGATCGGCGCTGGTGAACGTGACCGAGAGGGTGTCGTCCGAGGTCTGCGAGGTGGTGGTCTTGAAGCCGCGGTCCGGGACCGCGGAGATCAGGCACACGCCGCGGCTCCCGTACCGCACGGTGACCTTGCCGCCCTGCGAGGGAACGGTGTACAGGCCCGGTCCGCCCTCCGCGCAGTCCACGGCGCTCTTCGAGGCGCTGGTGCGGGAGGTTCCCGGCGAGGCCTTGGCGGGGGCGGGGGAGGCGGCCGAGGGGGACGGCCGCTGCGTCACCGAGGGCGAGGGGCTCGCGGACGCGCTCGGGGGCGGCGTGCTCGGCGACGGGGTGCCGGCCTGCCATGCGGGCGGCGTCTCGATGACCGTCGGGGCGGACCGGGCGACGGGGGGCGTATGCCGGGTCGAGCCGACGACGAACTGGACCGTGGCGAGCACGGCGGTCACGCTGGCGGCCGTGCACGACAGCCATATGAGCAGGTAACGCGGAAGTCGGGGCACGGCCCCATAGTGGCGGACGCGTCCCCGGGCCCGTCACCGCCTCCCCCTTCCGGGGAACCCGGGGTTCCGCAGGGCCGGTACGGGCCGGTACGGGTGGCCGGGCCGGCGAACGCCGACGTCCTCCGTACCCGCGGACGGGTCGGAGGACGTGGGGGTTCGGGTGTGGTCGGGCTACCTGGAGGCGCCGAAGTCCTGCGTCCACCACGGGCCGCCGTCGCCCTTGTGCACGCCTATGCCGATCTCCTTGAAGGCGCAGTTGAGGATGTTGGCCCGGTGGCCGGAGCTGTTCATCCACGCGTTCATCACCGCGTTGGCGTCGGCCTGACCGCGGGCTATGTTCTCGCCCAGGTTGGACCAGGAGTATCCGGCGGCTTCCACCCGGCTCGTCATGGTGGACCCGTCGGGCCCGGTGTGGGACATGACGCCGCTGCGGGCCATGGTGTCGCTGTAGGCCCGTGCGGCCGCGCTCAGCTTGGCGTTCGAGGTCAGCGGGCCGCAGCCGGCGGTGGCCCGCTCCTTGTTGACCAGGGCGAGGACCGCCGACTCGCTGTCCTTGTCGACCGTGCCGGAGCCACCGGACCCGCCCGAAGTACCGGAACCGCCCGAAGTACCGGACCCGCCGGAAGTACCGGACCCGCCGCCCATGGTCGCGGGCTTGCGTGTGGGCTTGTCGTCCGGGGCCGATGCCGACTTGGCCGCAGTGCTGCTCTCCGCCGCCGAGGGCTGCGCGGGAGTGGCGGACGCCGAGGCGTCGGCGCCGGGCGTCCCGGACGGACTCGGGCTCGCCGTGGCCGAGGCGTCGCCCGTGGGGGCGGGAGGGGTGGGGTCAGCGGTTCCGGCGCCGCCACCCGACTTCCCGGACAACGGCCCCGCGGCGCCGTCGGTGTGCCCGCCCCCGCGCCCGGCACCGTCCGAGTCGGCCACCGCAACGCCGACCGCCACGGCCGCGGCGGCCGCGGTGACGGACAGCACGATGCGGGTGCGCACCGTCTTCCTCCGTCGTGCTTCGGCGCGGGACGGACGTTCGGGAGTACGGCTGGGGCTCATGCCGGTAACACCTCTACAAGGCAGGGGACGAGGGGAGTGCGTCCGAGCCTAGGCTGGTGACCAGCGAAAAGAGCGATCTGGAGGGGTTCTTCAACTTCCCTTAAGGAAGCCCGCAGGATCGGCACAGGGGCGAGCCGGGCAATCGACCCAACCTGCGACAAAGGGCCCGCGGTCGCGGGAGGTGTGACATTTGTACTCCGCAGACCGGGATCTGCGGCCCTGTTGGCGCGGCTGCCGCTCTCCCTAGACTCCTCATCATGCCGAAATCACACGAAGTCCGGCGTGACGACTCCTGGGAAGGCGTCGTCACGCATATGTCCCGGGGCATGCTCGACGGCTCCAACATGTACCACTTCGCCGAGATCCGCCTCGCCGACGGCGAATCCCTCAAGGTCAGGATCAGCCGTCGACTCTGGAAGGCGATCGCGGTCGGCGATCGCCTCGTCAAGCGCCCTGGCGCCGACCCGGTGAAGGACTAGCGCGGGCGTGGCCCCCCGCACCGGGGGAAAGGGGGTCGCGGGCCCGGCCGAAGGCCTACGTGGCCCCGCCGGCCCCGGCGGCCTCCACGTCGGTGTAGAGGGGGATGATCTGGTCGAGGCCGACGACGCGCAGGATGCGCTCGGTGTGGGTGGGCACGGCGGCGAGTGCGAGTTCCGCGTCGGCGGAGTGGGCGCGGTTGTGTGCGGAGATCAGAGCGGTGATGCCGCTGGAGTCGCAGAACGTGAGGCCGGACAGGTCCAGGACGAGGCGCTGGCCCGGTCGCAGCGTCAGCGCGGTGAGCAGGTCCCGCAGCTCGGGGGCGCTGGCGTAGTCGAGGTCGCCGGTGACTTCCAGAACGGGACCGGTCGTGGCGTCTCGGGCGGTGATCTTCAGCGGGGTCATGGTCAGTGAGCGTCCAGCGGTCAGAGGCGGGGAACGCCGAGGGCGAGGAGGGCGGTGTCGTCGTCGAGGCCTTCACCGAAGTCGTCCAGCAGGCTGGTCAGGGCCTTGACGACGGCGTGCGGGGGCATGCCCGCGTGGTCTGCGGCGAAGGCGAGCAGGGCCTCGTCTCCGTACAGGCTGGTGCGGCTTTGGCCGGTGCGGGCTTCGGTGAGGCCGTCGGTGTAGAGCAGGAGGGTGTCGCCGGGAGCCAGGATCGTGGTCGCGGTGGTGAAGCGCGCGGCGGGGAGGATGCCGACGAGGAGGCCGCCGGGGGTGGGCAGGAAGTCGGCCGTGCCGTCTGCGCGCATCACGACGGCCGGGGGGTGGCCGCCCGAGGCGATGCGGACGGCGACGTCACCGGTCTCGGGGTCGGGGTCCAGGACACCGAAGACGGCGGTGCAGTAGCGCGGGTCGCCGCCGGAGTACCGCTCGTGGAGCACCTTGTTGAGGGTCGACAGAGCCGAGACGGGATCGGCGTCGTGCAGAGCGGCGGCGCGCAAGGTGTAGCGGGTCAACGAGGTGACCGCGGCGGCCGCCGGTCCTTTGCCGCACACATCGCCGAGGAAGAACGCGAAGCGTCTGCCGTCGACGGGGAAGACGTCGTAGAAGTCGCCGCCGAGCCGGTCGGGTGAGGCCGTGTGGTAGTAGGCATCCACCTCGACTCCGGGTACTTCGGGAAGGGCGTCGGGCAGCAGGGACCGCTGCAGCACGGCGAGGGCGTCCTGGAGCCGGGCCCGGTCGGCCTCCGCCTGCTTGAGCGCTTCTTCGGCGACCTTCCGGCCGCGCAGGAGTTCCTGTTCGTACGCGCGCCGGTCCCGGGCGTCGAAGACGGTCGTGCGGATCAGCTGTGGCTCGCCGTCGCCGCCGTGCTTGACCGCGGAGGAGACCAGCACCGGTATTCGTCCGCCGTCGGCCTGTTTGACGTCCAGGGCGATGCCGCTGATCTCACCCCGCAGGTGCAGCAGCGGGGCGAAGTGCGTCTCGTGGTACAGCTTGCCGCCCACGGTCAGCAGGTCGGTGAACCGCATGCGGCCCACCACGGCCCCACGCTCCAGGCCGAGCCAGTCCAGCAGCGTCGCGTTGATCCTCGCGATGGTGCCGTCCATCAGCGTGGACAGGTATCCGCACGGCGCGCTCTCGTACAACTCCTCGGCGCTGTCCTCCAGAAGTTCGGCGAAGGTCGCCACCGATGATCTGGCGTCGTCGGCCTCGGGGTGGTCGGGCAACTGCCCGGCGGGACACATCACCGTAGGCCGGCCAGGAACGTGGTGATCGCCTCATTGGTGGCCTCGGGCGCGGACAGGTGGGGGCAGTGGCCGGTCGCGTCGAGCGTCACCAGTGTCGAGCCGGGGATCGCCCGGTGGACGTAGGCGCCGACCTCGCGGGGTGCGATGGCGTCCTGGGTGCACTCCAGCACCAGTGTGGGCACGCCCACACTCTTGAGGTCGTCTCTCGAATCCGACAGGAACGTGGTGTGCGCGAAGACGCGTGCCATCTCCGGGTCGGTGGCGCAGAAGCTGTTCTTCAACTCCTCACCCAGCTCGGGCCGCTCCGCGTTCCCCATGATCACCGGTGCCATGGCTGCCGACCAGCCCAGGTAGTTCGACTCCAGAGACTCCAGCAGCTCATCGATGTCCTCGGCGCTGAAACCGCCCCGGTAGCCCTCGTCGTCGATGTACCGCGGGGACGGGGCAACCATCACCAGCGCCCCGATGCGCTCCGGAGCCAACCGGGCGGCCAGCACGCCGATCATCGCGCTGACCGAATGCCCCACGAACGCGGCATCGCGCAGATCGAGCGCCTCGCACACCTCCACCACGTCGAGGGCGTAACCACCCAACGTGGCATAGCGGTCCTGCGAGAACGCGGACGGGTCCGAGCGCCCGGCGCCCACGTAGTCGAACAGCACCACCCGGTAGTCCTCGGCCAGTGCCGGTACCGTCAGCCGCCACATGTTCTGGTCGCAGCCGAACCCATGGGCCAGCACCACCGCCGGTCCGTGCGGGTTGCCGGTGACCGTGACGTTGTTCCTGCGGGGGATATCCATACCCACCACCTTGTCAGGAGTTGCGCGGATCTCCACCTCGGGCGGAAACACCCCACCTGTCCCACCCGGGACGTTCACAACCACACCCCGCACCTGCGCGCAGCCCTGGCGCCCGGAATGCAAAGGGTCCCGCCGTTCCGCACGCTCGCCTCCTGACCTGTAGTCGGTGTACGTGGGAGACGGCGTGGACCCGGCGCCGTCCCGCGACTTTGCCAGGCCTTTGCTGAAGTCGTGTCAGGCCGGCGAGTGCCGGGGAGCCCGGTTGCTCACAAGCCCTGAAAGCGTGCACACTTGCGCGAATTCCGGCCGGGCGCAGCGTCGCACCCCACTGCCCACCTGCCTGGCATTCGCCGTGCCGGCCATCAGCAAGCCAACGGGAGCAAGGTTGAGCACATCGGGAACTGCCCGCCAGCAGGACCTCCACGACCTCAGCGACGCACAGCTGTGCGCGCTGCTCCGCGAGCGCGACTCGGCGCCCGGTGCCGATGTCAGCGACGTGATGGGCGAGGTGTTCGCCCGTCACCACGACGCCGTACTCGCCTACGCCCGCACCTGCTGCCGCGACCTGGCCACCGCCGGCGACCTCGCGGCCGAGGCCTTCGCCCGCACCTACCGGGCGGTCTCCTGGGGAGCCGGCCCCGAGTACGCCTGGCGGCCGTACCTGCTGACCTGCGTCCGCCGCGTGGCAATGGAATGGGCACGCCGCGGTGCCCGCACCCAGCTTTCGGCCGACTTCGACACATGGGCCGCCGGCCTGTCCGACGGCCGGGACGCCGAAGACGCCGCCCTGTCGGCGGAGGAGGGCTCGCTGGTCCTGCGGGCGTACCGGTCGCTGCCGGAGCGCTGGCAGGCCGTGCTGTGGCACGCGGTCGTCGAACGCGAGTCCGCGACCGAGACGGCCCGGCGCCTCGGGATTTCCGCGGGGGGCGTCGGTTCCCTGGCGGCGCGCGCCCGTGAGGGCCTGCGCGAGGCGTACCTGCGCGCGCACCTGGACCAGAGCGCGAGCGACGAGTGCCGGCACTACGGCGGGCTGCTCGCCGCCGCGCTCCGCCGACCGGGCAAGCGCGTGCCCCGGGACCTGGGGCGGCATCTGCAGGCGTGCGACGAGTGCGGACGGGCCGAGCGTGATCTGCGAGCCGTCAACAGCCGACTGGGGGCGCTGCTGCCGGCCGGAATCCTGCTGTGGCATCCTGACGCCTACGCGTTCGCCGCCGGCGCCCACCACCTGGCGGCAGGGAAGCTGGCAGGGTTCAAGTTGGCCGCGGCGCGCTTCGGCGGGGCGAAGTGGACCGCGGTGGCGGCCGTCGCGGGCACGACGATGACCGCCTTCGTGCTGCTTCCGGCCGAGGACCGGCTCGAACGTGCCGCACCGGCACCCGCGGTCGCGAGCCCCGGCACGAGCCAGGAGCCGAACCCGTACCTCTTCCCCACCCCGACGGAAGCGGCGCCACCGATCGTGTCCATCGGCGCCGCCATGCCGGCCGTCACCGCCCCATCGGCTCCCGCCTCCCCCGTGCCGTCCTCCGCACCACCCTCGCCGACCCCCGCCCCCACCGGCCCGCAGCTGGTCAACACCAGCTCGGGGCTGTGCGTCGGCTTCGCCGGCAGCGGCTCCGAGGGGCCGCTGGAGCTCCAGCCGTGCACAGGCGCCGCTTCCCAGGGCTGGCAGCGCCTGCCGGCCGGTCGGGACACGTACCAGTTCCGGAACACGGGCACCGGTACCTGCCTCGACGGAACGAACGCCGGCGGAAACGCCGTTGAGGTCGCCCTTCGCACCTGCCGCTCCGGCCCCGGCCGCGGGACGCAGCTCTGGAGGTCCGAACCGGCCGGACGATCCGGCGCCTTCCGGCTCTGGTTGGTGCCACCGGTGTCGAAGAGCGACTACGCCGACCACCTGCTGGGCCCTCGGAACTGGCCGAAGGCCGATCCGCCGCGGCAGGGTTCGGACCTGGTGCAGATCCCCAACTACTACAACTCCGTCAATTTCCTCTTCAGCCTGGGGTGAAGCGCACGGGCGAGCCGGTGCGGCGTTCCCCCTTCCCCGGGGGCTGCGCAGACCGGCGAGCCCTTCGCGGAGCACCCGCGGACGGTCTGACCACGCCTACCGGGGGTACCGTAAGCGGACCGCGCTCAGTATCGCCCCGGTCTGGGCGGACCGGAGAGGGCCGGGGCAGGCGTGGCCGCCCCAGTCCCGGCCGCCCATGCTGTGGATGCCGAACCCCTGGCCCAGCGGTGTGGAGGCGGGTTCGAGAGGCCACCCGTGCTGAGCCATGCCCCACGCGTAGATCCGGGCGAGGGCGTCCACCTGCTGTGCGGTGAGGGGCCGACTCGCGAATCCCGAGGTCTCCACGGAGAGCCACGACGGGTTCCCGGTGCCCTGCGCCCAGGCCCGGTCGTGCGCGGAGACGTACTGTTCGATCTCGCCGGACTGTGAGACCCAGAAGTGCGAGGAACACTGCACCGCCGGGTCGCTGAAGCGATCGTGGAGCGAGTTCTCGCCCTCCTGCACATGCAGGACCAGACCCCGCATCTCCCTGATCCCGCCCGGAGTGAAGTTCACCGCGAGCGGCTTGCGGGTGACGTCCGGCATCCACGCCTGCCCCCGTTCGGGACTCGTTTCGGCGGGCAGCCCCGGCCCACCCTCGTCCAGCGGTTCCGCTCGGCCGGGCCCGGGGTCCCTGCTGACGTCGTCGCCGTCCTCGACGACGCCGAGAGCGGTGGCGACGAGTCCGCCGGCGGTGCAGACCATGGCGGTACGCCGTGACACCAGTCGCGGCTTCGGTTTGCGGTGGGTCACGCGAGCGGCTCTCTGACCCTGGCCCGTCGGGAACGGGGCATCGGCAGATCCTTTGCTGGCTGAACGTTCTCAACCGGAATGCTCGCCGACCATTAGTGCCGGAATGGGACCGGATGATGACCGTTTCGTGACGGCCCAACAGGTATGCGGCTCCGCCCGGCGTGCGGCCGCAGCGAACTTTCGGCACAGGGGTGGGACTTCGCTCCGACCCAGTGGGCCGCGGGATGCCGGCAGTCCACTCCGTGGTGCGCGTGGTCGCCCACGCGCCGCGGTCCGTGCCAGCTCACGCGCCGCCGGCGACCGGTGCGTACGGCACCGCGGGGACCGGGCTCGGCACTACCCGGTGGCGGTCCTGTTCGAAGGACCGGAGCAGGTCTGCCGCGACGCTCACCGCGATCGTGGCGGGTTCCTTGCCGGTGATCTCGGCGATTCCGATCGGGGTCTTGATCCGGTCGATGGCGGCGGCGGCGTGGCCGCCCTCGGTGGCCAGGCGCTGCCGGAACCTCGCCCATTTGGCGGACGAGCCGATCAGTCCGATCGAGCCGAGACCGGCGGTGCGCAGGGCGGCGTCGCACAGCGCGGCGTCCTCGGCGTGATCGTGGGTCATGATCAGGACGTGGGCGCCGGGTGGCAGCTCCGTCAGCACCTCCTCCGGAAGCAGCGGGGTGTGGTGCACGTGGATCTGTGCCACCGCATCCGCGAGAACGCCGAGTCGTTCGTCGGTGAGCATGTCGGGGCGGGAGTCGATCAGGTGCAGGTCGAGGTGGTGGCGGGCCAGGATGCGCGCCAGTTCCAGTCCGACGTGACCGACGCCGAAGACCGCCACCGCCTGGACCACCGGCAGCGGTTCGAGCAGTACGGTGACGGCTCCGCCGCAGCACTGCACGCCGTGCCGGCCGGCGGCCTTGTCGTTGAGGGCGAACTCCATCAGCTCCGGCTCCGACCCCGGACCGGCCGCCCCGTTCAGCTCGCGCGCCCGATCGATGGCCACGGCCTCGATATTGCCTCCGCCGATCGAACCCCAGGTTTCGGTCCGTCCCACGACGAGTTTGGCACCGGCCCGGCGGGGTGCGTGGCCGCGCACGGCCGCGACGGTCACGAGCACGCCGGGTTCCCGGCGTGCCCGCAACCGCGCGACCGCGGCCACCCAGCTCATGTCAGGCATTGCTCAAAGCGCCTGCGTCGGCGGGGACCTCGCTGCCGTCGCAGACGCGACCGCCGAGCCGTACGCCTTCCCCGCGGGCTGCTTCGATCGCCCAGTACACCGCTTCGGGTGTCGCGGGGGAGGCGAGCTCCACGCTGACTCCGCAGGGCCCGAACTCCCCGGCCGCCTGCCGCAGCGCCTCCCGCACCGAGAAGGCCAGCATCAGCGGAGGCTCACCCACCGCCTTGGACCCGTACACCGCACCCTCCTCGGTGGCGTTCTCCAGCAGCCTGACGTTGAACTCCTCGGGCATCTCCGAGAAGCTGGGCAGCTTGTAGGTGCTCGCGGCCTGGGTCAGCAGCCGACCGCGGTTCGGCCCCTCGCCGGCGTCCCACCGCAGGTCCTCTAGTGTGAGCCAGCCTGCGCCCTGCACGAAACCGCCCTCGACCTGACCGATGTCGATCATCGGGGAGAGGCTGTCGCCGACGTCGTGCACGATGTCCACCCGCCGGATGCGGTACGCGCCGGTGAAGCCGTCCACCTCCACCTCGGTCGCGGCGGCGCCGTAGGAGAAGTACTTGAACGGCGAGCCCTGGAACGACTGCGCGTCCCAGTGCAGACCCTCGGTCCGGTAGAAGCCGGCCGCCGACAACTGGACCCGCTGGAAGTACGCGGTGCGCACCAGGTCGTCCCAGGCCAGCACCTTGTCGTTGCCGAGGACGCGTGCGACGCCCTCGACGATGCGCACGTCCGCGGCGTTCGCACCCAGCTGGGTTCCGGCCACCTGCAGCAGCCGCCCGCGCAACTGCTCGCAGGCGTTCTTCACCGCCGCACCGTTGAGGTCCGCCCCCGCACTGGCGGCGGTCGCGGAGGTGTTGGGCACCTTGTCGGTACGCGTCGGGGCCAGCCGCACCTCGTGCATCGGGACCCCCAGCGTGGTCGCGGCCACCTGCAGCATCTTGGTGTGCAGGCCCTGCCCCATCTCGGTGCCGCCGTGGTTGATCAGGACCGAGCCGTCCTTGTAGATCAGCACCAGTGCGCCGGCCTGGTTGAAGGCGGTGAGGTTGAACGAAATGCCGAACTTGATCCCGGTGATCGCGAGTGCCCGCTTGGTGTTCGGGTGCGCGGCGTTGAAGGCCGCGATCTCGCGCTTGCGATCGGCGATGCCGGCGTCGTTCTGAACCTGCCGCCAGACGGTGGAGATCCGTTCGGGGTGGGAGACCGGCTGACCGTACGGCGTCGATTGGCCCTGCCGGTAGAAGTTGCGTTCGCGCAACTCCATCGGATCCAGGCCGAGCAGCGGGGCGCACCGGCCCATGATGTCCTCGATCACCAGCATGCCCTGCGGTCCGCCGAAGCCGCGGAAGGCGGTGTTGGAGACCTTGTTGGTCTTGGCGATGCGACCGGCGATGCGCGCGTGGGGAATCCAGTAGGTGTTGTCGATGTGGCACAGCGCGCGGGCCACCACGGGCTCGGACAGGTCCAGGCTCCAGCCGCCGTCCGCGGTCAAGGTGGCGTCCAGGGCCTGGATGCGGCCCTCGGCGTCGAAGCCGATCTTCCACGTGGCGTGGAAGCCGTGGCGCTTGCCGGACATGGTCAGATCCTGGGTCCGGTTGAGCCGCACCCGAACCGGCCGACCGGTCAGCCTGGCGCCGAGTGCGGCGACGGCCGCGAACCCGTGCGGCTGCATCTCCTTGCCGCCGAAGCCGCCACCCATCCGCAGGCACTGCACGGTCACCTCGTGGCTGTGCAGGCCGAGCACGTGCGCGACGATCTCCTGCGTCTCCGAGGGATGCTGGGTGCTGCTCTGGACGAACATCTGCCCGCCCTCGTCGACGTGGGCCAGCGCCGCGTGCGTCTCAAGATAGAAGTGTTCCTGATCCGAGAACTGGAACTCGCCGGTGAACACGTGGGCGGAGTCGTCGAAGCCGGCTTCGACGTCGCCGGTCACCATCAAGGGCCGGGCGCCGTGAAAACTGTTCGCCGCGATCGCTTCCTGCAGCGTGATGACGGAGGGCCGTTCGTCGACTTCCACCTCGACGGCCGCCGCGCCGAGCCGGGCCGCCTCCAGGGTCTCGGCGAGCACCCATGCCACGGCGTGGCCGTGGAACATGACCTCATCGGGGAACAGCGGTTCGTCGTGCTTCATGCCGGCGTCGTTGACCCCGGGAACGTCGGCACCGGTCAGCACGCGGACCACACCCGGCACGGCGAGCGCGGGCTCGGTGCGCAGCGCGGTGATCCTGCCGTGGGCCTTCATGACCTGGACCGGGTAGGCGTGCAGTACGTCCTTGGTGCGGTGGACCAGGTCGTCGGTGTAGAGCGCGGTGCCGGTGACGTGCAGGTCGGCGCTCTCGTGCGGCATGGAAACGCCGACGACGGGCATTTCGGGGCGCTCGGACAGATGACTCATGACGACACCGCCTCGGTGGTTTGCGCGTACAGCTTCAGCAGGCTCTGGCCGAGCATCGCGGAGCGGTATCCGGCGCTGGCCCGGTGATCGTCCATGGGTGTGCCCTCGGCCCGCAGTACCCGGGACGCCGCCTCGACGGTCTCCGCCGTCCACTGCTTGCCCTCCAGGGCCGCCTCGGTGGCGAGCGCGCGGATCGGGGTGGCGGCCACACCGCCCAGGCCGATGCGTGCCTTGCGCACGGTCCCGTCCTCGATGTCGAGCGCGAAGGCGACCGCCACGCTGGAGATGTCGTCGAAGCGCCGTTTGGCGATCTTGTGGAAGGCCGCGACGGGCGACAGCGGCAGCGGGATGCGCACCGACCGGATCAGCTCGCCGGGACGGCGCACGCTCTGCCGGTAGCCGGTGAAGTAGTCGGCGAGCGGGACTTCGCGCTCACCGCCGGCGTCGGCGAGTACCACCGATGCCTCCAGTGCGAGCAGCGCCGGCGGGCTGTCACCGATGGGGGAGCCGGTACCGAGATTGCCGCCGAGGGTGGCACTGTTGCGGATGAGCCGGGATGCGAACTGCGGAAACAGCTCTGCCAGCAGCGGGACGCTGCCGTCGAGGCGTCGTTCGACCTCGGTGAGCGTCTGCGCCGCCCCGATCTCGATGTGGTCGGATTCGACCCGCATCTCCCGCAGTTCGGGCAGGCGGTCGACGGCGACCACGCATTTCGCCCGGCGGGAACGGATGTTCACCTCCACGCCCCAGTCGGTGCTTCCGGCGACGACCACCGCGTCGGTCCGCTCGCGCAGTAGCCGCAGCGCATCGGCCAGGGTGCTCGGCCGCAGGAACGCGCTGTCGTCCCGCGTGTATTCGGTGGGGGCCGGTTCGGGCGGGGACTGCTCGCGACGCTGCGCCAGGGGGTCGTCCCCGGTGGGCGTACCGACGGCGAACGCGGCATCGCGAATCGGGCGGTAGCCGGTGCAGCGGCACAGGTTTCCGCTCAGCGCGTGCAGATCGAAACCGTTCGGACCGTGCTCGGTGCCGGACCCGGCGCCGGCGGCCGCGTCCGGATGCGCGCAGCGGTCGGGGCGGTAGTACTCGGAGGCCATGCTGCAGATGAATCCCGGGGTGCAGTAACCACATTGGGAACCGCCGCGGACGGCCATCTCCTCCTGCACGGGGTGCAAGGCGGGCGGCAGGCCGGACTCGCGGACGGTGGCGAGGCCTTCGGAGGTGATGACCTCCTGACCGTCCAGCGCCGCGACCGGGACCAGGCAGGCGTTGACCGCCACCCAGTCAGTGGGCTTGCTCACTCCGGGACGGGCCACCAGGACCGAACAGGCGCCGCATTCACCCTCGGCGCAGCCCTCCTTGGTACCGGTGAGGCCGCGCTCGCGCAGAAAATCCAGCACGGTGGTGTGGGGTGCGGCCGGTGAAATCGGTGTTTCTTTCCCGTTGACCGTGATCCGTGCCGCTACCACGGCGCACTCGCATTGCGGCGCGCGGTCGATGTGACTGTCCAAGTCGCCATTTTTAGGAGCTTTCTCTTTCGGTGGTCGCAGCTCGATAACCCCGAGCGCGACAAATCGACACGCAACGACGTGCCGCAGGTGGTGACGGAGAGAGAGGGGAGGGTGCCGGGGCCGAAATCAGGCACGCCGGGAAGGGGGGGGCTGCTCAGCAGCCGTGTGCTACACGACCGGGAGCCCAGGCGATCTGGTGTGCGAGGCGAAGCAGTTCGGAGACGGTCGACATCCGGCTTCGCCTCCTTCCAGTCGTGGCTCGCGCGTCGGTGCGGTCGAAGCTACGTTGCCGCAGGTTCATCGGTCAAGCGGGTCAGGGCCGCCGCTGTCCGCACGTCGGTGGAGGCTCTGACCCGCTTCAAGCCCGGCGGAGGGGCCTTCAGGCCATAAGTCGATCTCAGTGGCTCGGCCGCTGCGGGGCGCTGGCCACTCCTGCCGCCCGGCCGCTGAGCGTGGCGTCCAGGGTCTCCTGGGCCGTGCGCATCGCCTCGGCGTACTTCGGTTCGGACATTCGCCGCCAGGCCAGGTCCGGTGCGATGTCCTCGACGCGGCTCATCACCCACCAGATGTTGCCGAACGGGTCGCGCACCCTGCCGCCGCGATCGCCCCACGCGCTGTCCGCGATCTCGGTGATCACCACTGCCCCGTGCGCCACGGCAGCGGCCATGGCGGCGTCCGCGTCCGGGACGTAGACCCGCAGCAGGGAGGGCATCACAGGCCAGTCGGGCCGTCGGTCGAAGGCCAGCACGACCGTGTCGCCGATCCGGATCTCGCCGTGGCCGATGGTGCCGTCCTCGACCGGTACCCGTGCGATCTCTTCGCCGTCGAACGCGGCGGTGATGAAGTCGAGCAGTGCGCCGGTGTCGTCGGTGACCACCCACGGTGCAACGCTGGTGTAGCCCTCGGGTGCGGTCTTCCTCATGGGTGTCTTCCCCTCGTGTGCTCCTGCGTGACGTGACGACACTAGGGGCCAACTAGGACGGTTTCGCGCCTAGATGAGCGCGACACCAACGCGCCCCACTGGATCAGGCGGATACCGAAGCCGTCGCACAGGGCCAGGACCAGCGTGCTGACGGCGGCGACGTCGCACCGGGGGAACTCGCCCGAGTCGATGCCCCGTTCCACGGCTCCTGCGACCCTGCGTGGAGCTGGTCGCAGAGGTCCACGGCGGGGTGCCGGGCCGTCTGATCGCGCCGGGCGCGCACCCACAGCTCCTGCCGGAGCTTCCAGTCCGGACGCAGATCCGCGTCGCTGGGGAGCACGCTGCCAAACACGTCATGTTGTGGGCAGTGCCGGCAGGCGTCGGTGCAGGCCAGTGGAACTCCGCGCGCCGAGACCCCTCAGGATGCGGCTTCGGTCAGTCGTCGCGTGCGTCGGTTCCGACCACGTAGCCGACGAGCGCGCCGGCGAGCACGGCCCAGGCCGCTGCGACGGGTCCTGCCGTGGTCCAGGCGAGGAGGCCGAGCAGCAGGGCGGCGAGGGCTCCGGTGGCGAGGGCTCGTGGGTCGGTGAGGAACCTCCAGTGCCTGCGTCCGCTGCCGGGCCGGCGGATCTCGGCGACTGCCGTCCTGATGACGAGGGCGGCCACCACGATGGCGATGCTGATCAGGGCGGTCGCCATGGCGTCTCCGATGCGGTCAGTCGTGCGGTGTGGCGGCTGGTCCTGCCCCGTTGCGCTCGTAGGTGTCGGGGACGCGTCGGCTTCCGCGTCGACGTCCTCTTCATCGTAAGGATGACTGCAGAGAAATGGAGTGACGTTTCTCCTTGACGGGCGCCGCCACGAAACCGGCACCCGGCCGGCTCGGCGCCGCCGCCGTGGGCCGTCCGCTGCAGGAGTACGCCGATGCCGTCCCCCGAGACCGGAGGACGGGGTGCTCCCGGACCGGTTCCGGTCGCGGCAGCACCCCGTCGGCTCAGGTCACGGGCAGCCGGAGCCCGTTCCGGGGTTGGCGCAGACGTCGGTGCCGGAGCCGCCGTTGTTGATGTTCGTGCCCGGGCCGCCGTCGAGGTCGTCGTTGCCGGCGTCGCCGAACAGGGAGTCGTTGCCGGGGCCGCCGGTCACGGTGTCGTCGCCCGGGGAGCCGTGGAGGGTGTCGTCGCCCGTGCCGCCCGAGATGCGGTCGTTGCCGGGACCGCCGGTGACCGAGTCCGCCCCGGGGCCGGCGCATACGAGGTCGTCGCCCGGGCCGCTGTTGATGGTGTCGTTGCCGCCGTGGGCGAGGATGACGTCGCGTGCGGGCGTGCCGTTGATGTTGTCGTTGCCCGGGGTGCCGATGATGGTGGGCTGTTCGCCGAAGCAGGTGACCGCGTCGACGGTCGTGGTCTCCGTCGCGGTGTCGTTGGCCGGGGTCGGGTCGGAGACCGCCCCGGCGACGCCCGCCGTGTCGACGACGAGGTCCTCGGTCGTGGCCGTCACGGTGATGGTTCGCGCGGCGCTCGCTCCGGCGGTGAGGGTGCCGACGCCGCAGGTGACGACTTCCGGGGTGGTGCCGGCCGCGGTGCACCCGGGGGAGGCCGAGACGAACTGCAGTCCGGCCGGGAGGGTGTCCTGGAGCACGACCCCCTCGGCCGTCTGCGGGCCGTTGTTCGTCGCGGTGAGCGTGTACGTGACGTTCTGGCCCTCCACGACCGGGTCGGAGCCCGTGTCGGACTTCGCGACGGCCAAGTCGGCGGCGGTCAGGTGGAGGTGCCCGATGAAGCTGGAGGTCTCGGCGAACCAGATGTCGTTGTCCGGGCCCTTGGTGATACCCCAGGGGCCGCGCTCCGAGGAGGGCAAGGGGAACTCGGCGATGACGCCGGAGGTGCTGATCCGCCCGATCTTCCCGCTGTTGCGTTCGGTGAACCACAGGCTGTCGTCCGGCCCGGCGGTGATGTCCTGGGGCTGGGGCGCGGAGCCGTTCGACGGCACGTCGTACTGGGTGATCACGCCGGACGGAGTGATCCGGCCGATCCGGTTGCCGCCGAAGACGGTGAACCACAGGTTCCCGTCGGGGCCGGTGGTGATGTCGGTCGGGCCGCCGCCGCCGGGGACCGGGAACTCGGTGACGGCGCCGGACGGGGTCATGCGGCCGATGAGGTTGTCGCCGATCTCGGTGAACCAGAGGTTCCCGTCCGGTCCGGTGGTGATGTAGGACGGCTGGCCTGAGCCGACCGGGAGCGGGAACTCGGTGAGGGCGCCGGTGGTGGTGATACGGGCGATCCGGTGGGCGTTCTGCTCGGTGAACCACATGGCGCCGTCCGGGCCGGTGGTGATGCCGGTGGGTTCGTCGAACTGGTCGGGGAGGGGGTATTCGGTGACCGTGCCGTTCGTGTCGATCTTCCCGACCCGGGAGTCGAAGTGCTGCATGGTGAACCAGACGTTCCCGTCCGGGCCGGTGGTGATGTCGTGCGGGGTGCTGAACTCGCCGGGCAGGGGGTACTCGGCGATGAGGGTGCCCGTCGGGCTCATCCGGCCGATCTTGTTGCCGACCGCCTCGGTGAACCACAGGTTGCCGTCCGGGCCGGTGGTGATGCCGACCGGGGTGCTGGGGGTGGGCACGGGGTATTCGGCGATGCCGACGGCGGCCCGGGCCTGCGGTGCCCCGGCGGCCAGGGGTAGGACGGCGGCCATCAGGATGCCGGTGACCAGCGCCGCCAGACCGCGCCGATGTCGGGGCTTCGGCCGTCGGGGCGTCCCTGGATCTGGCGCATTGCGGGGTGTGGGAGGCATGGGCGGGCACCTTTCGGTCGGGGGAACGCGCCCGTCGTACCAGTGCCCGATCGTTTCTTCGGATGCGGCGGCACCTGCGACACGCCGGATCTACGCCCGGATTTCACCCGATCGGCGCAGTGCCGACGCCCCCCCTGCCGCGCCGAGCGCCCGTCCGGCGCCCGCCGCGGCCTTCCGCTGCGCACACCCCTAGAAGGGTTCGGCGGCCCGCAGGAGATCCTGGGGAAGGTAGGGGGATTCGACTCGGATGACCCAGCCGCGGCGGCGGGCGTGGCAGGCCAGGGCGAGGATGTCGAGGTTGACGGAACCATCCGGATCGTCGGCGCGGTCGGCGACCTGGTAGTGGTCGCGGTGGGCTTCGAGCGCGTCGGCCAGGGCTAGGTTGAAACTCTCCTCATCGCCCTCCACGAGCTGTGACAGCAACACCGCCGGCGGCATGGCGAACCCCCGGTCCTCCGCCTTCTCGGCCTGTTGTAGCGCCCGCTGCGCGGCCTGTTCGGGATCTGCGCCCTTCAGGTAGGCGTGAAGGGCTTCGCGGTACGCGCTGAGGGCGGAGCCGTCCGGGCGCGCGAAGGCAGGGCCGGTGAGGACCAGCGGTGCGAGGTCCTCGCGGGCGCCGGAGATCAGGGCGAAGGCAGTGGCCTTCTGCCAGTTGCCGGCGTGGGCCTCCCCGCCCCGCTCGGCCCGGTAGCGCAGCTTTCGGCCGTCGACGGTCACCTCCACCTCGGTACCCGGCTCCGCCAAGGCGATGCGGAACAGCGCCGCCCCCATCTGCGAGGCCAGCCGGAGAGTCGCGAGCCGTGCATCCGTGACACCGCCGGGATCCCCGGCGCGCCATGTGAAGAGGCGCTCCTGATCACCCATGACGCTCCCGAGCCGCCAGACGGCAAGGGGCTCTCCGCCGACAGGGGTGAACGCCTCCTGGACGTGTTCCCCGTACACGGCCTCTATCCGCGGGTCCACCGTCCGCTCGCAGGCGGGCCGGTCCACGACCAGCGGGCCCGCGGCGAGCGCGGCGACCGCGTCCGGGCGCCGATCCCGGCCGAAACCCGAGACCCGCGGTCCTCGGGTCTCGAAGCCGGTGATCAGTGCATGCGGGAGGTAGTCGGTGCGGACGGCGGGCACCCAGCCCAGCGTCCGGTACGCGAGCGCGGCCAGGGCGATGGGCACGAGCGGGAGGAGAGTGCTCGGTGAGGCTGCGGAGCCGTGCAGCGTGCTGTGCCCGACGAGGAGCTCCGCCAGCGCGGTGTCGAAGGCCTCCCGGTCCTCGGCGGCCAGGGCGCGCAGTGTCCGCAGCGCCACGCCGTCCGGCCGTTCCAAGAGCGGCTCGCCGGTCTCCTCGGCGCGGGTACGGATGCGGTCCAGGGCCGCGTCGACGGCGCCGAGCTTGGCCTGCGCACTCGGCGGCCACGCCTCGTCGTCGCCGGTGTCGTCCAGGACCACGGCCATCAGTCCGGTGGCGAGCTCTCCGATGGGCGTTCCCTGCGTCTGCGCGGAGAACTTGTCGCGGGCGAAGTGGAAGGCCTCCCCGTGCCACTTGGCTTTGTCCCTGAGGACCGCCAAGCAGAGCGCGTCGATCCACTCTCCCGGCGTGATGCTCTCCTCGGGGGCGTCCTCACCCGGGTCGTAGCTCATGCCGAAGTTCACGTACTCCAGGAAGACCTGGAAACTGCAGTGCGGGTGGTACGCCGCGTAGGCGACGGCGCCTGCCGCGGCCTCGGAGGCGTCCTTCAGCGCGGCCTTGGCCTCCGGGGTGTCGAGGCCGGGTGCTCCGACCGAGAGGGCGCCCAGGTAGTCGAGGAACTCGTCGGCGATCAACTGCCATTCGCAGGTGGCCATCCGGCCGGCCCGCGACATGGACCGCACCTGACCCCCGATACGGTTCGTGAAGTCCTCCCGCGCGGCCGACACGACGGCCCCGCCCACCTGATGACGCTCTATTCGCACTGCCCTGCTCCTTGATCGAAACTCTACGGGACAGCCTAGGCGCGGGATCTGACAGTCGATCCGCTACCGCGCACGGCGCCCCCGCCGTCTCGCGCCGAGGCACTCGCGGCACGTGCCCCCGCAGCGTCCGCTGCTGCGGCTCGCGCGTGGTGCGTGGACCGGAGCGGGCCGGACCGGACTGGACTGACTGAGCGCCGTGGTTGGCCGTCGAGGTGTGTCTGATGATGCGGGCGGGCCGGCCCGGATCGCGTGCGCTGAGCGCTCCAGCCTGGTTCGATGACGTACGAGGGGGACGTCCGCTTCGGAGATGTGCTGTCAGGGGTCGTCGCCCTGGGTGTGGACGGTGGCGGGGGTGCCCCGCCGGAGGCCGAGGCGGAACTGTTCCGGACCGACCCGCTGCCCGAGCACCTTGAGTCGGGAGACCTCTGCGGGGTCGGAGTCCCGCCGGCCGCGGTCCACGTGACTGCTGTCGACCACCGCGAACCTCCGCTGGAGACAGGTTGGCTGCCGCGCCCCGAGCTGACCGTGGCCGTGCTGCCCCGCGGCCTGTCATACCGGGAGTTTCCAGACGGCCCCCTGGCCAGCGCCGCTGCCGTTGACCTGGTCCGGAGCAGTGCTGCGCATCAGGATGGAGCACCACCTCAAGGCGCAACTCCCTTCACCGTACGGTCGATCGAGGCCGCCCGCCGAACCGGGGGCACCCCCGCTGTTCCGGGAGGCCCTGGACCTGGCGAGGCGCCGGCTGGTCCGGCAGCGCTCCGCGGCAGCCGGTTTGCTGCCGTTGGAGGGTGCTCTGCTCGACGACCTGTACGGGCCGGTCCGGCTGCGGGCTGCGGGCTGCGAACATGCTCGCGGCGTTCGACCCGGCGGTCGCCCCCACGCCGCCGCCCGGCCACCCCGCCGCTGGACTCGAACGCTCGCCGCGTAGCCTCCGGGCGTGACTGATGATCCGTTCCAGTGCCGCTGCGTCCTCTGCCACGACTACGGCGACCGGGACGAAGCGGACCGCGCGGATCTGACGATCATCGAGAACGTGCAGCAGCACGGATGGCACGTCGTGATGGTTCCCGAGGACGAGATCGGGCCCGGATTCGCCTATACGATCGGCCTCGCCCACACGCACGGCGCACCTGAACTCGCGATGTTCGGGCTGGACGTCCGCGCCATGCACGGCATGCTCAACATGCTCGGGGCGAAGTCCGCAGCGGGCGCCGTACTGGGTGAGGGCCAGACGCATCCCGGTGTTGCCGACGGTCGTCGCGTCGCGCTCAGGCAGGTGGATCGCCGCTGGTACCGGACCTTCTTCGGACGGGCCATCGGGTTCTACCGGCGGCCGCCTCTTCCCGTCTTGCAAGTTGCGTGGCCCGACGTGGACGACCGCTTTCATTGGGAAGAACCGGTTGAGGAGAGGCATCGGGAGTCACAGCCTCAGCTGTGGCTGCCACCGAGTGAGCATCCTGTCGGGGTCTGGACGACCGAACTCTGACCTCGATCGTGCCGGCCGGCGACAGACCCGCACCGGTGCGAGGAGCCACCGGAGCGAGATCGTTCTTCGGAGTGGTTCGGTGGCTCGGGAAATGGTGAGGCTTCACGTCAATGGCCGAGGCTGAGGGACACTGTGTGAATGCTGATCATGGATGCCGTACTGGAGACCTACGGCGCCGGGGATTTCTCTCTGTGGCCCCTTGCCGAACCATCCGCGGACCGCCTTCTGGCTCTGTCCGGTCAGCTGTCCTCCCTGCAGGTCGGCACGGCCATGGCGATCCTGACGAACCACAACCAGGAACATGGCGAGCCCGGAGTCCCCGCGCCCGAGAGCAGTCTGGAGCAGGTCCGCCGTCTGCTGGCAGCGGAGTGTGCCGTCGCTCCTGGTGGTCTGAGGATCCGGGACACCGCCACCGGGGTCACGGCGTCGCCCGGATGCTGTTTCGGACTGGAGAACTGGCGGGACTGGCTCGCCCTCGCCGACGGCGAGTGGCCTTGGCTCGGGCATGATCCGACGCCGCGTGTCGAGCACGTCGGGGCGGTCATCCGGTTGTGGCCCGATGCGGACCGGCCCGAGGGGTCTCCCATCGACATTCCCCGAGCCCAGTTGTCTGAGCTGCTCGGCTCCGTTCAGGACGAACTCGTCGCCTTCTTGGCTTCCGTGGGCCGGTGGGCTGAGCACTGCGCTCCGTCGGTGGCCGCAGCCCTGGTCGAGAAGCTTGACGAGGGCCTGGCCATATCCGCCCCGTTGCCGGACAGCCGCTGGTGAGCTGCTCGTCGGCGCTCGTCCGGTCGACAGGTCGATGTCCGATGCGACACGCAGAGTCCGAGAACGACGGTCACAAAGGGGCCGGCCCCCCCCAAAGGGTCCGGTGGCTCCGGCTGGGATCATGGCCCCATGCCCGAGGAGTCGAACCTGCTGTCAGCCCTGTGGCCGCTCGCGCCGTCGGGTACGACCGACTGGCTGTCGGAGCTGTGCGGCGACGGCGTGACCGGTTTCATGCCGCCCGCGATACCCGACGCCGTCTGGGTCCTCAACGCCATGTACGAGAACGAGCACGGTCCGACCGAGGTGTCGCACCACGAGCACCGTCAGGCGCGCCTGGCGGACGGAACCATCAAGCCCGCCACCTTTGCCGGCATCGATCTCGAAGTGGGCATCGCCACCGGGGGTGGCCTGGGCCGCGCCGAGCCTCCCGGCCGCGGCTGGCGGCGGCTGCGCTGGGCGGAACTCGCCCTGCGTACCGGCGATCCCATCGTGCCGGAGGGGCTGCTGCCGTCGTACCGCTGTTTTCCCACGGTCAAGAAGAACGGCAGCTGGCCTCTCGGCATCGATCCGCCCACCGAGGGGAGCCTGGACCGCGCGACCTGGAACCGGCTGGTCGCCATCCTCACCGAGCACAGTCCCGCGGGGCCGGACACCCCGTGCCTGGCCTACTACAACCCGCTGATGCTGAAGACCGTCGACTTCGACGACCTCCATGTGCAAGCCGGTCGTCTCGGCGATGCCGAGATCCTCTACGACAACCCCGTGGCCGACTTCAGCCCGTCCAACTTCTGGGCCGAGGACCGCTCCTGGGTCCTGTGCACCGACTACGACCTGTGGGGCACCAAGATCGTCGGCCCTCCCGTCCTCATCGAAGCGCTACTCAACGACACGGGGGTCGAGGCGGTACCACTGCCCTGGGCGCGCTGACGGCGAGCCGTTCCGGCGCGGTCAGGCCGGTCCGCAGCAGCTCCAGGAAGACGGTGGCTGCGGGGCTGCAGGGGCCGTCCGTCCGCCAGACCAGAGCGGCCCGGCCGCGTAGCCGCGGCTCGGTGATCTCCAGCGTCCGCAGCCCGAGGGCCGACGCCTCGCCGGCGGAGAGCTCCGGAATCACCGCCACGCCGAGACCGCGGGCGGCGAGCTGGGCGAGGAACGGCGGAGCGGCGGCCTCGAAGGCGATGCGGGGCCGGAAACCCGCCTGCGCGCACGCGCGGTCCAGGACTGCGCGCAGCCCCGTGCCACGAGGCAGGCTGATCAGCGGGCGCTCGCGGAGCTCGGCCAAGGGAATGCAGGTGCGGTCGGGGGGCGTGAGGACGGGGTCGCCCGGGGCGACGGCCGCGACCAGGGGTTCGTCGACCAGGACTTGGGCGGAGATGCCCGGTGGGGGCTCTTCGTCCGCGAGTCCGATCACGGCGACGTCGAGTTCGCCGCGATCCACTGCGATGAGCATCCGCTCCGAGGTGTCCTCGGTCAGGGCGATTTCGACCTGGGGGTGGTCCTCGTGGAATCCGGCCAGTACGGAGGCCAGGTCGAACTCGTGGGCTGCCGCGGCCGCGCCCGAGACGAGGCCGAGGGTGACGTGACCGCGCAGCAATCCGGTGAACTCGTCAGCGGTCTGCCGCACCGCTTCGACCGCGGCGAGCGCGGCCCGCGCGTACGGCAGTACGGCCCCGCCCACCTCCGTCAGGGTCACCGACCGGCCGGAGCGGTCGAGCAGCCGGTGCCCGAGTTCCTTTTCGAGCTGGCGGACTTGGGCGCTCACTCCCGGCTGCGCCAGGTGCAGACGGGCGGCGGCGCGGGTGAAGTTGGCTTCCTCCGCGACCGTGACGAAGTACCGCAACTGCCGAATGTCCATAACCGATCATTCTAGTTGTGAGACGTGCAAACTCTTGGACTTATGGCGGGCCTGCCGAGAGCCTTGAGCCATGGGGAACATGACACACCGGAGACCAGTGGCGGATGTCAAAGCCGCGATAGCAGCGGAACGCCGGGAGCTGGCGGCCGTACTGGACGGCCTGTCGGCCGAGGAGTGGGACGCCCCGAGTCTGTGCGGGGGTTGGCGGGTACGGGAGGTCGCGGCCCACATGACGATGGGGTTCCGCTACTCGCTCCCCAAGATGGCGCGGGAACTGATCGGCGCGCGGGGCAGCCTCAACCGGATGACCGACCGCTGTGCCCGCAAGGACGCGGCCGCCCATTCGACGCATGAGCTCGCCGCGTTCCTCGGCGACAACGCGGATCATCCGTGGAAGCCGCCGGTCGGCGGGATCGAGGCGGCCCTGGGCCACGACGTGGTCCACGGCCTGGACATCACCGTCGCGCTGGGCCTCGGCCGCCGGGTGCCCGAGGAGCGCGTGCGCATCCTCCTGGAAAGCATCGACGCCAGGACCCTCACGTTCTTCGGAGCCGACCTGGGAGGCGTCGAACTCCGGGCCGACGACCTCGACTGGTCCTTCGGTACCGGAACGCTCCTGTCCGGCGCCGCACAGGACCTCCTCCTGCTCGCATACGGCCGACGGCTCCCGCCGGGACACCTCCGCGGCCAACCGCGCCACCGCTGAGGCCGAGGACGTACCCTGCCGGCACCGGCATCGGCTGCGCCTGCGCCCGCCGGAGGGCGACCGCGTCCGGCCCGGGTCCCGGTCACGGCTCCGCCTTGTCGAGCTGCTCGTCGAGGGCCATGGCCGCGGCGACGAGGGCGAGGTGCGTGAACGCCTGCGGGAAGTTGCCGAGTTGCTCGCCCGAAGGCCCGGTCTCCTCGGCGAACAGGCCGACGTGGTTGGCGTAGGTGAGCATCTTGTCGAAGGCGTACCGGGCCTGTTGGAGCCGGCCGGACCGCGCCAGGGCCTCGACGTAGAGGAAGCTGCAGAGGTTGAAGGTCCCCTCCGAGCCGCGCAGGCCGTCGGGGGAGGCCGCCGGGTCGTACCGGTAGACCAGGCTGTCGCTGACCAGGTCCCGGTCCATCGCGTCGAGGGTGCTGAGCCAGGCCGGGTCCATGGGGGAGATGAAGCCGACCCGGGGCATGAGCAGGAGCGAGGCGTCCAGCACGTCGGTGTCGTAGTGCTGCACGAAGGCCTGCCGCTCCTCGTGCCATCCGCGTTCGACGATCTGCCGGAAGACCGCGTCCCGGGCCGCGGTCCAGCGGGTGATGTCGGCGGGTCGGGAGTGGGACGTCGCCAGATGGACCCCGCGGTTGAAGGCGACCCAGGTCATGAGCCGGCTGTAGGTGAAGTTCTGGCGGCCCCCGCGGGTTTCCCAGATGCCCTCGTCGGGGCGGTCCCAGTTGTCGGCGAGCCAGTCCAGCACGTTGCTGAAGGCCAGCCAGCCGCGGAGGGCGCCCATGTCGCCGGAAACGGAGAGGGCGTCTGCCGCCTCGCCGTAGATGTCGAGCTGGAGTTGGTCGGCCGCCGCGTTGCCCGCCCGTACGGGTGCGGAGCCCATGTAGCCCTCCAGGTGATCGAGGATCTCCTCGGTCAGATGGGGCTCCCCGTCGACCCGGTACATGATCTGGAGGGGGTCGCCCGACGAGGTCGCACCGGCGTCGATGCGGTCGCGCAGCCAGCGGCGGAAAGCATGGGCCTCTTCCTTGAAACCCAGGTCGACGAGGGCGCGCACCGACAGCGAGCCGTCGCGGACCCACGTGTACCGGTAGTCCCAGTTGCGCTCGCCGCCGATCTGCTCGGGCAGTCCCATGGTCGCCGCGGCGATCGGCGCGCCGGTGGGGGCGTAGGTGAGCAGTTTGAGGGTGATCGCCGAGCGGTTGACCATGTCCCGCCAACGGCCGCGGTAGGTGGAAGAGCGCAGCCATCGGTGCCAGAAGGTCCGGCACGCCTCCAGCTCGTCGGCGATGCCGTCCCGGGAGAGCGGCTCGGGGGCGGGACCGCCACTCGCGGCGCTGGTCAGTACGACAGCGGCGACCTCGCCGGCCCCGAGGGTGAAACGGGCGGTGATGTCGTCGCCGTCGGCCTGCAGTGTGACGTGGCCGGCCGCCTGAAGGTGAAGATCCGTCTCCGGCCCGTGGAAGACCACGGTGTGGTCGTCGGTCCGGGTGAGGGAGTGGGAGGCGCGGCCGTAGTCGAAGCGCGGGCGGCATTCGAAGGTGAAGGACAGGCTCCCCCGGACGACGCGGGCGATCCGGACCAGGCGGTGCCGGTCGGTGGCGACGGTGCCCTCGATCGGGACCATGAAGTCGGCGACCTCGCCGACGCCACCGGGTGCCAGGAAGCGGTTGACGAGGACGGCCGTGTCGGAGAGGTACAGCTGGCGAACCGTCCCGCCGCTGCCGTCCGGGAGCTCCGCGGCGAGCGTGCAGCGGCCGCCCCGCTCACTGTCCAGGAGCGAGGCGAAGACGCTGGGGGAATCGAACCGAGGTGTGCACCACCAGTCGATCGTTCCCCCGGACGACACGAGCGCTGCCGTTTGCAGATCGCCGACCAGACCGTGGTCGGCGATGGCTGGATAGTGGTTCACATGCCCTCCTTGGCCCGGCCGCAGGCCGTGTCCCGATCACGCCCTCACGCTCACAGGGTGCGTCGACCCGCGGCACCGCGCATGCGGAGGAGCCGCGTCGGCGCCGCTCGGGCGCGCGGGGGAGGTGCCCGGTAGCGTGGGGCCGAGGGGGGGGCGATACGAACCGTCGGCGAATCGAAGGACAGACCCTCATGCCCTGCCGCAACCCCGACGACGCCGAGCCGCGCGTGAGCAGGCGTCAGCGTTGGGCCGCGCGGCTGGCCCTGGTGGCGGCCCTGGCGGCGCCCGTGGTGCTGCTGGTGTTCGGCGGCCTCGTCAGCCTCGTGCTGATGGCGGTCGGGTGGGCAGGGCTGGCGCTCACGGCCGCCGGCGTGTGGTGGATGCTCACCCACACCGGCTGGATCAGGGTGCTGGCCGTGCTGTTGGTGGTCGTCGCACCACTTGCCGTCCTGCTGATGTACGCGACCGCGGGGCTGCTGTGGGCCGTGCCGGTCTCGCTCTGCCTGTGGGCCCTGGCCATTGCCGCGGGCAGGCATGCTCTGGCCGAGGCCACGGCATCGAGCATGCCCGAGCACTCGGCCGTCCGCCCCGAGAGGCCCTTCCTGATCATGAATCCGCGCTCGGGCGGCGGGAAGGTCGAGAAGTTCCGTCTGGCGCAGCGGGCCCGGGCCCTGGGTGCCGAGGTCGTGGTCCTGGATCCGGACCGGCGCCAGGACGTGGCCGAGCTGGCGAGGCAGGCCGTCGGGCACGGGGCCGACCTGCTCGGCGTCGCGGGCGGCGACGGCACGCAGGCCCTGGTCGCCGCCGTGGCCGTGGAGCACGATATTCCGTTCATGGTGATCAGTGCCGGCACGCGCAACCACTTCGCCATGGATCTGGGCCTGGACCGGCAGGACCCCTCCCGGTGCCTGGAGGCACTCACCGACGGCGTCGAGCTCCGCGTCGACCTCGGCTTCCTCCACGAGGGCGAACCGGCGGACGGGAGTACGTGGCGCGTCTTCGTGAACAGTGCCTCGTTCGGCGTGTACGCGGAAGTCGTGCAGAGTCCGGCCTACCGTGACGACAAGGCCCGCACCATTCTGGAGATGCTGCCGGACCTGCTGAGCCGTGCGAGCGGTGCACGGCTGGGCGTCCGTGCCAATGCGCTGGCCTGGGACGGTCCCCAAGCCGTCCTGGTGAGCAACAACCCCTACCAGCGGGGGGATTCTGCCGGACTGGGGCACCGGGAGCGGCTGGACTCCGGCGAGCTGGGGGTGCTGAGCGTCGACGTCGCGAACGCCGCCGAAGCGGCGGAGCTCCTGCTGCACGGCGGGCAGGGCCGCGGCCTGACCGTGGTCACCGCCCGTGAGGTCCTCGTCGACGCGGACTCTCCCGTGATCCCGGTCGGTGTCGACGGCGAGGCCCTGATGCTGTCCACTCCCGTGCGCTGCCGTATCGAATCGGGCGCCCTGCGCGTGCGCGTGCCCCGGCACCGCCCCGGCGTGCCGCGGACCGTGGCTCCGATGGACTGGCGCCGGGTGCGGCGGCTGGCACTGACCGTGGGACGGGCCGCGGCCGGACACGGCGGAGCGTGAGCGGCGGAGCCCGTCGAACCGGTGACGCCGCCACCCGGCGGCCGGTCACTTCTCGTCGGCGGGCGCGGATCCGGCGGGCCCGCGACCGGGCTCTGCGGGCCGGCGACCGGGCTCGCCGGACTCTTGGCCGGGCCCGGTGGGAGACGCCCACTGTGCTCCGGTGCGCCGGCGGAAGGCGGCCACGGCGGCCTCCACGGTGGGGAAGAAGTGCGCGGGGTCGATGGTCCGGGTGAGTTCGTACCGCTCGATCTTGCGCCGTACGGGGTCCTTGAGCTCGGCGAACACGAGGTGGACACCGTCCGCGTTGAGCGCCTCGTCCAGGTCCTGCAGGATGTCGGCGGCGGTGGTGTCCACGTCGGTCATGGGCTCCGCCGCGACCACGATCCAGCCCGGCCCGCGGCTCCGCGCCGGCCATTCGCCTGATCTCGTCCCGGAACGTCTTGGCGTTGGCGAAGATGAGCGGGGCGTCGAACCGGTAGATCACCAGGCCCGGCAGCTGCTCGGCCTGAGGGTAGGAGCGGATGTCGTGGTAGCCCTCCAGGCCCTGCACCCGTCCGAGTACCGTGTCGTACGGCCACCGGGCGCGCCGGAAGACGTTGAGGACGGACAGGCCGACGGCGATGGCGATCCCGGGCAGTACGCCCAGCAGGGCCACACCGGCGAAGGCCGCGAAGCACAGGAGGAACTCCGTCCGGCGACGGCGCCACAACAGGGCGGCACCCGGTACGTCGGCCAGGGACAGCGACGCGGTGATGACCACGGCGGCCAGTGCCGGCTGGGGGAGGTTGCGGAACAGGCCCGGGGCCAGCACGAGCATGAGGACGATGAGCGCCGCTCCGACGACCCCGGTGAGCTGGCTCCTGGCCCCCGCGCGCTCCGCCACCGCCGTCCGGGACCCGCTCGTGCTGACGGGAAAGCCCTGGAATAGGGCGGCCGCCAGGTTGGCCGCACCGACGCCCGCCATCTCCTGGTTGCCGCGGACCTCCTGCCCGGTGCGGGCCGCGAAGGCGGAGGCGTTGGAGATCGTGTCGGCCAGGGACACCAGGGCGATGCCCAGCGCGCCGCCGAGCAGCGGTGCGAGATCGGTCAGGCGCACGTCGGGGAGGGTGAACGGCGGAAAGCCCTCGGGAAGTACCCCCACGAGGCTGACGCCGTGCTCGCCCAGGTCGAGGGCGGTGGCCGCGGCGATCGCCAGGACCACCATCACGAGCACCGCGGGAACCTTCGGCAGGAAGCGCTGGAGGACCAGGACCAGGGCGATTCCGCAGATGCCCACCGCGGCGGCGGCCGGTACCGCCGCCCCGCCGGCGAGTTCCCGTACGAGGCCGACGCACTGGCCGATCAGGTTGTCCGCGTCGACCTTGAACCCGAGCAGCTTGGGCAGTTGACCGATCAGAATGGTCAGCGCCAGACCGTTCATGTAGCCGATCATCGTCGGCTTGGAGACCAGGTCGGCGATGAAGCCGAGCTTCGCCACCGAGGCCAGGATCATGATGGCCGCCACCATGATCGCGAGCATCGACGCCAGCGCGACGGCCCGGCCGGGATCGCCGTCGGCCGCGACCAGCGGCAGCACGGTTGCGGCGATCATCGGCCCCAGCGAGGAGTCCGGGCCCAGCACCAGGATCCGGGACGGGCCGAACACCGCGTATCCGAGCAGGCAGAGGATCGTCGTGTAAAGGCCGGTGATGGCCGGCAGGCCCGCCAACTCGGCGTACGCCATGCCCTGCGGCACCAGCAGCGTGGTCAGGACCACACCCGCGACCAAGTCCCTGACCAGCCACTCGCGCCGGTAGGCGGAGGCCGCGCCGATCCCGGGGAGCGACCGGAAGCGGGAGAGGACCCGGGGACCGTCGTGCCAGGGCGTCACGGACGGGCAGCCCGGGGCTGCTCCGCGCTCATCACGTGGCGGATCGTCCGGTCCTCGCCCCGGCGTCGAGTGACTCGGCTCTCCCGTCCGACATCAACCGTCACCCCTTCTCCGGTGCGGACGCGGCTGCGGGACCGAGCGCACCCGCGGGGCTCGGCCACCCTGATGGTCACTCCGTGCTCGACTCGACGAGATCGCCCTCCAGGCGTGCGCCGGTGCCGGAGCACGAGAGGCCTTGGGCGCTACGGGGTGGGCCGAATGCCGGGGCCTGGGGCGGTCGCCTCGGAAGGAGTACGGCGGATCGTGGTCCGACGGCCGGAAGTGGGGGGGGGGGGGGGGGGGCCCGCCCCGCCCCCGGCCCCGCGGCGCGGGGGGGGGGGGGGGGGGCGGCGCGCCCCCCCCCCCCCCCCACCGCCCCCCACGGCGCCAACCCCGGAGGCC
>NZ_JBITFF010000002.1:0-24151 GCF_044455885.1 Streptomyces sp. NPDC051109 | reverse complement strand
GCGGGGGGGGCGGTTGGCGGGGGCGGGGGGGGTGCGCCTCGTAGGTTTTCGGGGTTTGGGGGGCCCGCGGGCGGTTTGTGCGGGGCCGGGGGGCCGCGCACTCCGTAACCTGGCCTGCGGGCGGCGGGGTGTGTTGAGCCCGACGACTCACCGCCGACCATGCACGAGCTCGTCAGTTGCCGATACCGGAGTTGCCCACGCCGGAATTCGCGATGCCCGAGTTGCCGACGCCCCAGTTCGCGATACCGGAGTTGCCCAGGCCGAAGTTGGTGATGCCCGAGTTCCCGACACCCTTGTTCCCGATGCCCGAGTTCCCGACACCGCTGTTCCCGAGGCCGGAGTTGCCGACACCGTCGGCGCCGGCCGCCGCGGCTCCGCCCAGACCGAGCGCCGCGGCGGCACCCAGTACGACGGTGAAACGGAGTAGACGTGCACGCATTGCATACCTCCCATGAAGCGGTGTGATTGCCAGACATCAATAACATCCGGTTCGGCGCGCTCCCGGAATGCGTGCCGGAAGGGGCCGTGTCGGCACCGTCTGGCCTACGCGCAGCCCTCACGACAGGTCGGTTCGAACACCTCTTCAGGCTCGTCCGAGCCGCCGGCCACCCTCGCCTCGCTCGACACCCCCTAGAGCTTCGCGACGTCCTTGTGCATCACGGCGTTGCTGTCGGCGTGGTACGAGGCCAGGCGTACCTTGAGCGGGTGGCCCGCCGGGGCCTTGATGACGACGTTGAGCGTCTCGCTCAGCCCGATGCCGTGGCAGGAGGGCTCGGAGTCGAGGTTGGTCCAGCCGTCCCCGGTGTTCTTGGGGTCGTTCCACTGCACCCAGGCGCAGTCGGGTTCGCCGCTGGTGACGTCCATCGAGATGATCTTGACGGAGTTCACCGTGCCGTCGACGCGCTCGTAGGTCACGGTCGCGGTGTTGTGGTGGAGGTTGAGACCGGCGTCCAGGGTGGCCGCGTTGGCCGGGGTCTCGGCAGCGGCCGGGTTCGCGGCTCCCGCGAGCGTCGCGGCCGTCAGGACAAGGGCGCCGGGCAGGGCGGATAAGCGCATGTTCCGTCTCCGTAAAGGTAGTTGGGGCGGCGGCACCCTACCCCGCCGACTGCGCGTCCACCGGTCCGCGACCGTCAATTCAAGTAATGGGCAGGGGAGTTGGCGTGATCGGGCGCTTGAGCGCGACGGGACACCGGACAGGCTGCCGCTCGGCCGGACGCCCCGGGACGAGACCTTCCCCCCGCACTGAGTAAGTCTCGTCGTCTCAGCGGCCGCGAGCCGGCGGTCGGCCGCGGCGCGCCAGGTCCTCGTGGACGAGTCGGCCGGCGAGTGCACCGCCGAAGACGACGACGCCGATCCCGACGAGCCATGTCTGGATGACGAGGACCGTCCCGAACGGGCCGTAAGTGACGGCGCCGGATGCGATCAGAGGAGAGAACACGAGCCGGGAGAAGATCCGGAGCCCCAGCAGTCCGATCATGGTGGCCAACGCCCCGGGAAGGAGGGCGAACCACCCGACCCGGCCGCCGAGCAGCAGCCGCTGCGACCACCAGAAGAACAGCGTGCCGATCGCCACGGCGACGAACCCCCGGGCGGGTGACTCGCGCCACGGTGGCGTGATCGCCGACAGGTAGAGGACGGCGACGAGCACGCCGAGCCACAGTACGTGCCGCCAGCGGGCCCACCAGCGCGCCGGAGGAAGGTCCCAGATCCTTTCGTAGCCGCTCTGCACCAGGGTGCCGAAGGACAGGCCGAACACGGCGAGCAGCGCCAGGCCGAACGCCGTGGTCGTCCGCCATGCCTCACCGGGGAGCGCGAAGAGCCGGTCGATCTCCGCCCTGGCGGCCGGCGACACTCCGAGCCCGTCTCCCAGCCACTGCGCGAACCCTTGTCCGCCGGCGGTGTTCGCCGCGGACACGACGCTCAGCAGCGGTACCAGTGTCAGAAACCCGAGCGCGGCGAACCCCAGCGAGCGCTGCCACAGTTCCACGTCCCGGACACGCCCCCAGCGTCTGCCGGCCCGCATGCGGCGGATCGTGCTGAGAGTCCGTCCGAAGCCCGGCCACCGGGCCGGCCCGCGGGAGCCGGTCACGGCGGTCCCACCGGCGGGTGCGGCGAGGGCGACCAGGACGGGGAACGCGGGGTTGATGTCACGGGCACGGCCGCTCCAGTTGCTGCTGGTTCCACGGTACCCGGGCCCGGGGCGCTGCCCGGGCGGCGTTCGCGCGGTGTTCCGTGCAACTGCGCGCTCAAGGGCGCTCACGGCTCGGCAGGCTTCGGGGCGACGGCGTGGGGTAGTCGCAGGAGGCAGGGACCATCTGAGGAGGACGCCATGGCGGACCAGGAGAAGTCGAAAGGACGCCCGCGGACCACACCGTCCGAGGCCGTGGGCGAGAGCGGCGACCGTGAGGCCCGGCGCCGGGCGGACGATGCCGTCGTCAGGGGGCACGCGGACGACGACGCGGATGCCGGGGGCCACCGCGCCAAGAGCCACCGTCCGGGCATCGGTCGCGAAGAGCAGATCCACCCGGACGACGCCTGACAGGCGGACATTGCGCGGGCCGGCCGGCGTCCACCGGTCCGAATACCCGCCGCGGCCGGCCGATCACCGGGTGTGCCGGATGGTGGGCGGCGCGCACCCGGGGCCGGGCTGGGCACGCCGACCGCCGCCGGTCCGGGTGCTCGCTCAGTCCTCGTGGCTCGACAGGGACTCCTTGATCTTGGCGATGGCGAAGCCCCACCCCTGGGCCACGGTCGGCTTGCCCGGCACGGCCACTTCCTCGGGGTTGGTCAGTACGTCCAGCAGGACCGGCCCCGGGGTCTCGAACGCCCGGCGCACACCGTCGTGGAGTTCGGCCGGATCAGTGACCCGGATCCCCGTCAGGCCGAGGGCCGTGGCGACCGCGGCGAAATCGGGATTGTCGAGCTGCGTCCCGAACTCGGGCAGTCCCGCCTGCTCCTGCTCCAGTTTGACCATGCCCAGCCGGCGGTTGTCGAAGACGACGAGCTTCACCGGGAGCCCGTACGTCTTGATCGTCATCAGGTCGCCGAGCAGCATGCTCAGCCCGCCGTCGCCGCAGAAGGCGACGATCTGCCGGTCGGGCGCCCAGAGCTGGGCTCCGAGGGCCTGCGGCATGGCGTTCGCCATCGAGCCGAGGTTGTAGGAGCCGATCAGCCGCCTGCTCCCGCGCATGCTGACGAAGCGGGACAGCCAGACGGTGGCCATGCCGGTGTCGGAGGTGAACACGGCGTCCTCGTCGGCGTACCGGTCCACCGCGGCGGCCAGGGCCTCGGGGCGGATCTCGTGGTCCCGGTTGTCCAGGGCGGCCCGCAGCCTGCCGGCCCAGCGGTGCTCGTGGCCCGGGTCGGCCAGGCGCTTCTGCCCCTCCTCCCACCGTACGAACCGGTCCCGGGCGCCGTCCAGGTGCGTACGGTCGGGAGCCTCCTCCAGCAGCGGCAGCAGGGCGCGCAGGGTGGCGCCGACGTCGCCCGCGAGACCCACGTCCACCGGAACCCGGCGGCCCAGGTGCTCCGCGCGGCTGTCGACCTGCACCACCTTGCAGCCCGTCGGGTACCAGTCGCGGTAGGGGAAGTCGGTGCCCAGCATGAGGAGCGCGTCGCCGCTGTCGAGCGCGTGCGCCGCGGCGGGATTGCCGATCAGGCCGGTCTGCCCCACCTGGAAGGGGTTGTCGCCCTCGAAGCCCTCCTTGGCCTTGAGCGTGAGCACCATGGGTGCGGCGAGCAGCTCAGCCGCCCGGAGCACTTCGGCGCGGGCCTCGCGCGCCCCGCGGCCGACGAGCAGCGTGACGCGGGAGGCTGAGTTCAGCAGCTCGGCGGCCTCGGCGAGGGCCGGGTCGTCGGGGCGGGTGCGGGGCGCGGCGAGGGCGAAGCGCGTGGGGCGGTCCTCGCTCAGCTCCTGGTCGCCCAGGTCGCCGGGGACGGTCAGGACGGCCACGCCGCCCTGGGTGACGGCGGCGCGCACGGCCGACTCCAGCATCCGCGGCATCTGGTCGGGGGAGGTGACCGTGGCGCGGTAAACGGCCACGTCGCGGAAGAGCAGGTCGTTGTCGACTTCCTGGAAGTAGTCGCTGCCGACCTCGGCGAGGGGGACCTGTCCGCAGATCGCCAGGACCGGCGTGCGGCTCTTGGCCGCGTCGTACAGCCCGTTGAGGAGGTGCACGGAGCCCGGGCCGACGGTGCCCATGCACACCCCGAGGGTGTCGGAGAGCTGGGACTGCGCCGAGGCCGCGAACGCCGCGGCCTCCTCGTGCCGGCAGCCGACCCAGTCCAGGTCGTCGGTGGTGCGAATGGCGTCGGTCAGGGGGTTCAAGGCGTCCCCGACGACGCCGAAGACGTGCCGGACCCCCAGTTCTTTGAGTGCGTCGACGATCACGTGGGCGACGGTACGTGCCACAGGAGTGCCCTTCCGTGCGTGCGGCCCCCAGGGGCGAGGGCCCGCGTGTCAGTGGGTGAAGCGGTCCGGGTCGGCCGCCCGCCAGTCGGATGCCCAGCCCTCGGGCGCTGATGCGAGCAGTTGTCCCGGTGTGAGCCACTCATGCAGTTCTGCGTAGGAGCGGACGGTGTGCGGGTCCACCCGCTGCACCAGCTGGTGCGGGCGCAGCCCGGACGGCTCGTCGACTCCCATCGCCGCCATGATCTGCAGGGCGCTCTTGACCGTGGCCTCCTGGAAGCGCTGCACGCGTTGCGCCTTGTCGCCGACGTCGAGGGCGCGGGCGCGCCGCTCGTCCTGGGTGGCGACGCCCACGGGGCAGGTGTTCGTGTGGCACCGCTGGGCCTGGATGCAGCCGACCGCGAACATCATGGCGCGGGCGGCATTGGTGTAGTCGGCTCCCTGGAGGAGGCGTTTGACCAGGTCACTACCGGTGGCGATCTTCCCGCTGGCCCCGATCCGGATCCGGTCGCGCAGACCTGCCCCCACGAGGGCGTTGTGTACGGTCATCAGTCCGTCGCCCAGCGGCAGACCGACGTGGTCGGCGAATTCGAGCGGTGCGGCGCCCGTTCCGCCCTCCGCCCCGTCGACGATGATGAAGTCCGGTGTGGTGCCCTCCTCCAGCATGGCCTTGCACACGGCGAGGAACTCCCGGCGCGAGCCGACGCAGAGCTTGAAGCCGACGGGCTTGCCATCCGCCAGCTCGCGCATCCGCGCCAGGAAGCGGACCAGCTCGCGCGGCGTGGAATAGACGCGGTGGAACGGCGGGGACACGACGGTCCTGCCCTGCGGGACGCCGCGGACCTTCGCGATTTCAGCGTTGACCTTGGCTCCCGGCAGGACACCGCCGATACCCGGCTTGGCGCCCTGGCTGATCTTCAACGACACGCACTTGACCTGCTCGTACGCAGCCTTGCGGGCGAACTGCCGCTCGTCGAAGCCCCCTTCGTCGGTCCGGCACCCGAAGTAGCCGGTGCCGATCTCCCAGACGAGGTCCCCGCCCGGGCGCAGGTGGTACTCCGACAGCCCGCCCTCCCCGGTGTCGTGGGCGAAGCGTCCCGACTGCGCGCCGGCGTTGAGCGCGAGTACGGCATTGGCCGACAGCGAGCCGAAGCTCATCGCCGAGACGTTGAGCAGGGCCATGTCGTACGGGCGGGTGCAGTCGGGTCCGCCGATCCGTACCCGGGGCGGATCCGTCCGCACCGCCCGAGGCGCCATCGACGGTGTGAGGTACTCACTGCCGGGCTGGTACGGGTCGAGCTCGGTGCCGAACGGCTCCTCGGCGTCGGTGCCCTTGGCCCGCTCGTAGACGATGCTCCGGGTGTCCCGGTCGAAGGGGCGGCCGTCGAAGTTCCGCTCGATGAAGTACTGCTGGATCTCCGGCCGCAGCGCCTCCAGGGCGAAGCGGAGGTGTCCGAGCAGCGGGTAGTTCCGCAGGATCGAGTGCCGACGCTGTACGAGGTCGTGTACGGCCACCAGGGCGAGCAGTACCAGGGGGACGGCAAGGCTCGCGAACCAGGGCGTGGCCAGTACGGCGGCGGCCGACGCACATGCGGCGAACAGGGCGAGCAAGACCACGAGAAGTATCTTCAGCACGTCGCGCTTCTGTCCCGAAGTCTCACAGTCAACCGCCCATGGCCGACCGCCAGCCGCCCTCCGCCACCGCCCACCGTCAACGGCCACCGCCGAGCGGTGCCGGGCCGGCGGAGCACCGTATTCTGGAAGGCCGGACCGGGCAGGATTTCCTGCCGTGCTGCCTGCCTGAGGGGGAGGGCTGCCGCAATGCCACAGCATGCCCGAACGGATGCGCCGGGCCGGACGAGTTTCCGGACCACGGACCTGGAAGCCGCCCGGGACTGGATGAGATCCGCCTACGGCACGAGCCTGCGAATGAAGTCGCCCGTGCCGAACGGCACTTTCAGCTACTCCCGTACCCTCGCCGGTCCCGTCACGCTGAGCACGCTCGCCCTGGCCACCGAGTACACGTACGCGAGCGATCCGCTCGGCGCCGTGGCCATCACCCACGTGGTCAGCGGCCGGATGCGCCGGGAATGCGCCGACGATGCCTTGGCGGCCGGACCGGGCGACGTCCTCGCGATCTCACAGCCCGACCTGCCGTACACCGGCCACGTCGACGTGGCCGAGCTGCGCGCGGTGTCGCTGCCCCGCCGACTCGTCGAAGACGCCGCGGGCCGCCTGCCCGGCCGGCCAGCGCCGCCGCTGCGGTTCACCCGGTTCACCCCCGTCTCCCCGGCCCTGGCGGAGCAGTGGAAGAAGGCCGTGGAGTATCTGGAGTCGGGCCTCTTGGCCGGGCCCGCGGCCGGCGAACCGCTCGTGGTGGACGCCGCCGCCCGGATGATCGCCGCCCAAGTGCTCACCACCTTCCCGAACACCGCGCACCCCGCGCCCGTACTGGCGGACACCCGCGACGCGACTCCGGAGACCGTCAGGCGAGCCGTGGCCTTCATCGAATCCGCGCCCGATGCGGAGATCGGTCTGACGGAGATGGCCGCGGCCGCAGGCGTCACCCCGAGAGCGCTCCAGTACGCCTTCCGCCGGCACCTCGGCACGACGCCGACCGCCTACCTGCGCCGTGTACGGCTCGACCTCGCGCACGCGGACCTGGTGGCGGGCGACGCGGCCGGCGGGGCCGGCGTGACGGCGATCGCGCACCGGTGGGGCTTCCACCACCTGGGCCGCTTCGCCGCCGCGTACCGCGCGGCGTACGGGCAGTCGCCGAGGCGCACCCTGGAGGAGGGCGGCCGCGCCCGGTAGCCGGGCCGGGTGCGTCAGGGGCCTACGAGGTGCGGTTGGGGGTCGGCCCGGCTTCCGGGGCGCCCTGGGGCCGTACCGCCAGGAGGTGCTCGCCCCGGACCGCCACGTCGAGGCCGCCGTCCCGCAGGGTCACCGCCAGAGCCGTCCGCAGGGCGGTGTGCAGGCCCGGCAGGGCCGTGAACCGGGAGAGGTCCTCTTCGTGGCCGTGGACCTGGATGGTCGGCCGCAGTATCTCCTGAGCGGCCCATCCGATCATGACGCCCTCTGGCGCCGCCCAGACGCGCAGGCCGTTGCCGTCCTGCGGAACCGTCTCGAAACCGGCACGCGCGAGCAGACGCCGTACGCGTGCGCAGTCGTCGCCGGGGCCGTCCTCGGTTGACCCGGCGACCGTTGTGGAGCACATGCACCCACTGTCGATCAAGCTCCGGCGCAGGCGAAAGCCGTCATGCGAAGACCTTTCCCGCCGTGAGCCGGGAAACGAAGACGACGCCGGTTCCGGCACCCGTCACGGGTGCGGGAACCGGCGTCGTCATGCGCGGAGCGGATCAGGCGGGGCGGCCGCCGAAGGGGGCGCCGGTGCCGTAGTACGTGCCCAGCTCCTCCCGGTATCCGGCGTCGCCGAGGTGCTTGTCCCGGTGGAACTCGGGGGCGTTCTTGATCTGTTCCCTGGTGCGGTCGACGAAGATCTTCCGCACCTCCGGGTCGATCTTGAAGACCGTGCTCGCCGGCAGCAGAACCTCCTTGCCGAAGATCCATACGCCGGTGTCGACGACCACGTAGGCGTCACCGACCTCGTCGGAGTGCTTGTCGACCTTGCCGATGCTCCCGTCGGTCGCCTCGACCTTGTAGCCGGTCAGGTCCGTACCGGCCAGGTGGCCCGCGGTCGGCTGGTAACTCCACACATGTTCAGTCACGCGAAAACAACTCCTCGGTCAATGGGGCGCGGCGGCACATGCTCGTCCGCCGAACCTCCTTGTTCCGTGTTCCGTACGTCGTGCCCGGCGGTCGTGCATTCCGCCTGAACCTCGTGTGCCCCGCTTTCAGTGCTTGACGCACCCGGTCGACCGGCTACCGGCGGCCGCTACCGCGCTGGGCGGGAGCACCGGCCCGCTCATGTGCCGGGGTGAGCTCCGACGGCCTGTCGATATGCCACGTGTCCGCCCAGTGCGCCGGAAACGGCGACGGCGGCCAGGCCGCCGACGGACCACAGGCGGCCCTTCGCCGAACGGCCTCGCAGCCGCGAACTCAGGGATACGGCGTAGCAGGCCACCGCAGCCACGTTGGAGACCGCATGGGCCAATCCGACCCGGGCCTGCTCGGGAGGAAGGTCCGCCCAGTCCGCCCAGCCCGCGACCGCTGCCGGGGCGACCCCGGCGAGGCCGACGGCGGTGAGGGTCGTCGTCGCCCGCCGAGTCCCGGGTGCGAGGTCCAGTACGGCGGCCGACAGCCAGCATCCGATGGGTAGCTGCACCAGCACGGGATGCACGGGGTGGCCCAGCGGCCGGCCACGCAGCAGATCGCGCATCCCGCCCAGGGGGAGCGAACGGATTCCCCGCTGGAGCGCCCTGACCGCAGGGTCGGCCACTGTCGTCCGCTCAAGCCGGTCCAGGGCCGTCAGCCACCACGTGGAGGCCGTGTCGATGACTGCGGTCTGCCCCGCCGTGGTCGTGATGTCGGGCACGTGTGAGTTCATACCCGACGCCTACCCGGTGTCGCGTCGTCATCCCGCCCTGGCTTCGAGTGCACCCGAACGACTGGCCTGCCAATGGGGGAGCCGGGCCCGGGCCGGGTGGCCGGCGGCGCTATTGATTCGCGCTCGGGACGGTCAAGGGGTCGGCCGGGGCCGCCTTCTTCGCCGCTTCCATCTGTTCGCCGAGCTCGGTGAGGCGGTTGCGTCCCATGGCCTTGCGGACCTCGGGGAACCACTCGTTCTCTTCTTCCTCGACGTGGTGGCGGACGTTTTCCATGAGGACCGTCATCTTGGCGTCGAACCGTTCGTCGCTCGCGTCGAGATCCTTGAGTTCGGAGAGCATCCACAGAACGACGTGGTGCTCCTCGATGCTTTCGAGTACGTGGTCCTTGGTGTCGGGGGCGGCTTCGCGGGCCGCGGGGTAGAAGATCTTCTCCTCGATCCAGGTGTGCGTGGTGAGTTCCTCGATGACCTGATCGGCGATCTTCCGCTTCGTGGCGTGCGCGTCGTCGCCCGCCTTCTCGAACTGCTTGAACAGCTTCTCGACCGTCTTGTGGTCTTCCTTGAGCAGTACGATCCCGTCCACCGGGTCTCCTTCGCGTCGTCCACCGAGGGGGCAGCCGACTGCCCTGACCCCCTCTACCCGGTGGGGCGGCCGGGACACTGTTCGCCGGTGGGGATGCCTCGTACAGGCGACCATCCGTACGCCGAACGCTGGCTCGTCTGCGGCCACGGCTCCCTCGCCTGCAGCCGGAGCCGGCGATGACCGCACGTCGCGGTGGCGACACCCGTAAGCCGGCCGATTTCGGGTAGGCGCCAGCCATGATTCCTACCGAGATCCTTGCGGCCGAAGGCCAAGGAGCGTTCTTCCTCATATTCGCCGGCGTGGTGGTGGTCGTCCTTTTGATCGGCGCGTTCTGGTACGGCAGCAGGCGCAGCGCGCGGCGACGGGCCCCGGCCCGGCCGGCCGAGCAGAATCCCGCAGCGCGTGAGCACGAGGACTCGTGGCAGACGCCGGACGGCCATACCGGTGACCAGGGGCCCCGCGCGTGAGCATGCCCGGTGCCCCACGGGAGGGACGGGACGCGCCGCCGAGTACGGCGCCGTCCCTGCCCCCACTGTCCTGAGGGCAGCAGGTCACCACCCGTCGGGCTGGTCTACATGGGGTCCATGGTCCCGCTGCCCCTGCCGTACTCCTGCTCCGTCTTCTCCCGGATGCGCATGGCCTTGTCCTTCAGCCGCTGCCGCTCTGCCGGATCGGTGGCGTGCTGCGCCGCCTGCTCCAGCTCTTCGGCCTTGGCGCGCATCTGCTGGGCTCGCTCGCTCGGCTGGCTGTCGCCGCTCATGATCACTCCTCGGGTCTGGGGTGCCAGTCACCCCAGGCAACCAGCGGGTGGGCCGACGCGCCACCGCAGCCCGCGGGCCGGGCAGGACTCACGAGATCCGCCACCGCGTGCGAGACCGCCCACCCGGGCCGCTGCTCCGGGTGGGCGGTCTCCTGCGTGTCCGGCGCCCCCAGCGAGGGCGTCCGGCGACCGCGAAGAGATGGTGGCCGTCGGTATCCGGTCGCCTCGACCGCGTGCCGTGGTGGAGGAGGCGGACATGGACGTGACCGCGCTGCTGCGCGACGACCACGGGGCACACCGTTCCCGGCGCGCCCCGCAGCTCCCTGGCCGGGTGACGCGGCGGCCGCCGCCAACCCAGCGGCGCCGGCAGCTCGAAGTACCACAGGGCGATCGGCCCCACCGGTGCTCGCTGAGGGGCGGTTGACGTGCGCTTCGTGTTCGCTGCCCGCCTCCTGGCCGTCCTGGGCGGCCCGGGCTGCTTCATCACGATCGGAGCGGTGTGCCGGTGAGCGGAGCGCGGGAGCACCACCGGGGAGGCTTCTGGCGGGACAACAGCCTCACCCTCGCCTTCGGAGGGGCGTTCCTGCTCGTCCTGGCGGGCCAGGCACTCGCCGGGCACGCCGGGTTCAACGAGGACCTCGCCGTCGACGGGCTGCAGCAGCTGACGCTGGGTGAATACCTGATGTCGTCCGACTTCGCCGTCGACGTCAGCGAGAACTGGCAGTCGGAGTTCCTCCAGTTCTTCCTCTACATCTTCGGCACGGTCTGGCTCCTCCAACGCGGCTCACCCGAATCGAAGAAGCTCCACAAAGCAGGACCGGAATCCGACCGGGAGCAGCGCATCGGCGATCACGCCCAGGCCGACTCGCCCCGCTGGGCGGGTACGAAGGACTGGCGGCAGAAACTGTACTCACGCTCCCTGGGGACCGTGATGGCCTTGCTGTTCTTCCTCTCCTGGCTCACACAATCCATCGCCGGTACGGCCGCCTACAACGAGCAGCAACTGCGCCGACTGCAGCCGCCCGTCTCCTGGGGGGCCTATCTGGGATCGGCCGATTTCTGGAACCGCTCCCTGCAGAACTGGCAGTCCGAACTCCTGGCCGTGGCCGCCATGGCCATCCTCTCCGTCTACCTGCGCCAGCGCGGATCCCCGGAATCCAAGCCCGTCGGTGCCTCCCACGGCTCCACGGGGGTGGAGGGCTGAGCCTTCGGACCGTACGGCCTTCCCGGCCGATCTCCTGACGGGCAGTGTGCCGGGGGCGAGGCGGGGCAGACGAGTGCAACCGTGCAGCCCATCCCGGAGGCCCGTCGATGTCCCTCATATCTGCTCTGATCACCGTCCATCTGGAAGCGGTGAGGGGCCGTGTGCCGCTCCTTGCCCGGTTCTCGTACGACGGCGAGGACCCGTACGCGGTCCGGACCACGTTCCTCGACGGCACCACGGTCCTGGCCCGTTGGCATTTCGACCGGCAGATGCTTGCCGAGGGATTCCACCGCATGGTGGGCGAGGGGGACGTGACGTTCCGCCCTCAGCGGGTGGCCGGAGTCGACGAGCTCCGCGTCGCGCTGCGGGGCCCCGCCGGGCAGGGGCAAGGAGACGCCGTCCTCTTCGTGGAGGCCCGCGCGCTCACGGACTTCCTGCACCAGACGTACGCCGTCACCGGCGCGGGGGAGGAGTTCCTCGATGTCGACAAGTTCCTCGACGAGTTGCTGGCCCGCTGACGCGGGGCCAAGAGGACGCCCGTCCGGTTCCCGCTCCCCGCAGGCGGGTTGCCGGCCGGTGGATGTGCGGGCCACGGGTGCGGGATCGTCCGGGCGGGAAGGTCGGGACGCGCCTCGGTCCCGAACCCCAGACGGGTTCGGGACCGAGGCGCTGCCGGGCGGTGCGGCCAGGTCACCGCTTGAACATGTCCTTGATCTTTTCCTTGGCCTGGCGGGCATCGCCCTTCGCCGCTTCGCCGCGGCCCTCGGCGGTCAGCCGCTCGTTGCCCACCATGCGGCCGGCCGTCTCCTTGAGCTTGCCCTCGGCCTGCTCGGTCTTGGCCCGGCCCTTCTCGTTCTTCGACACAGCTGATCACTCCCTGGGGGTGCGGGGAACTGCTTGCCGTGCGCGTCTGACCCGGATCGCGGACGGCCAAACGTGTGCGAAGCCCTGCGCCTTCGTCCCATCCGAATGCCGAGGCACCCTGGAGCCGCGGCACGCGACACGCGACGAAGGACAGTTGAACGGGGGCTGCTTGGAGGCCGGATCCCAGGTGGTGGGAGGTCGTCGAGTGGTCGCCTCGGCGAGGTCGCCTTCCTCGATGCCCGCGGCCGCCGGGTCGGCCGCGGAGACCTCGATCCACATCTCGGGCGCGGCGCCGCGCAGCTCGCTGACGCGGCGTCTCGGTCGCGAAGAGGTCCTGGACGACGGGGAAGAGCCGGTCCTGTCCGAGAACGGCGCGGATGCGCTCCAGGTCGGGCGGGCAGATCACCGAGCCGTGCGTTTGCGCAGCCGCCTGGTCGGCACCACCGGGCCACGCCGGGCACGTGGTGTCGCTCGTCCTGGTACCGACGGGGTCCGCATCGCCTTTCGCCCGGGGGAGGGAGTCAGACGCTGCGCTGGTCGTGGGCATCCTGGCGGAGCTGGTCGGTGTGCCGGGTCATGGCATCGATGCGTGCGGCCAGTTCGGCGTCCTCGGGTCGCAGATGGGGACGGGTGTCGGCCAGGGGTTGGACGAGGCGGGCCGCGTCGTCGTCGGCGAGGGCCGTGTTCAGGTCTCCGACAATGCCCCGGGCGGCGTCGGGCAGGCCGGTGAGCGAGGTGACCTGGCCTGCGAGCCGGCGCAGGTCGGCCGCGCTGTCGCGGGCCCACGCCGTCACGCTCCGGTCGGCGGCGCGTGAGTCGCGAGTGGCCTGGACGCGCTGCTCGCCGGTGCTTCCGGCCGCACCCGGGCGCAGCCGCAGGTAGCGGCGTTCGGCTGCTTGGCGGCTGGCGACTCCGAGGGGGCCGGCGAGCTCGGCCCAGCTCGCGCCCTGCCCGCGGGCGGTTTCGATCAGTCCGCTCTCCCAGCCCGCGAGCTGCTCGCGGATCTCGCGCAGCATCAGCAGTGCGGCCAGGGCCGGGTGCGGTCCCGGGTCCGCTGCGGGCGCCGCTTCGGCCGGCCGGGTTCTCGCGGAGGGTTGCTGAGCGTCCTTGACGGCCTGGTCGATGGTCTCCAGTGCCGCGGCGGCGGCGAGGAAGGAGATGGGTGTGGTCGGCTCTGCGGCCTCTTTCATGCCGTCCTCCATATCAGCGTCATCCTTACGACGACGTCATAGTTGTCATCGCTTGGATGACATGTTACAACGGGAGCACGTTGAAGCGCATTGGCAGTTTCTGCCCGAACCAACTGGAGGTGTTTCGCGATGTTGATGCGCACTGACCCGTTCCGCGAGATGGACCGCATCGTCCAGCAGCTCTCCGGCGCGTCCGGCACCTGGTCGAAGCCGTCCGTGATGCCGATGGACGCCTACCGCCAGGGCGAGGAGTACGTGATCGCCTTCGACCTCCCCGGTGTCAGCACCGAGGCGATCGACATCGACGTCGAGCGGAACATGCTGACCGTGAAGGCCGAGCGCCGGCCCGCGGGGAAGTCCGACGGCGTGCAGATGGAGCTCTCGGAGCGGCCCCTGGGTGTCTTCTCCCGCCAGGTCATGCTGGCCGACACCCTCGACACCGAGCACATCGAGGCGGACTACGACGCGGGTGTCCTGACCCTGCGCATTCCGATCGCCGAGCGTGCCAAGCCGCGGAAGATCAGCATCGGCAGCGCCGACGACCGCAAGCAGATCTCAAGCTGATCACAGGGGGCGGAGGACGCGGCGCGATCCGATCGACCCTCCGCCCCCGGCTACGACGTCCTCTTCGGCCACCCACCGCCCACCTGACACCCCGGCGAGCCGCGTCCCGCCACGACCTGCAGAGAAAGGCAACCGCAGCACCATGTACGAGCAGCCGCGACCGAACCCGGCCCTGCCTGTCATGACGTTCGAGCAGATGGTGGAACGCGTGCGCTACGAAGGCGCCTACCCCACCCGTGAGCGCGCCGAGCGGGCCGTCCGCACCGTCCTCGCGGCCCTCGGACGCCAGGTCACCGGATGCGAACGCGTCGACCTCGCGCAGTGCCTGCCCGTCGAGGCCGCCCTCACCTTCACCGCGGAGATCCCCGCCACCGAACAGCTCACGGGCTGGGGGTTCGTCAAGGACCTGGCCGCCCGCACCGGCGGCACCCCGGCCACCACCCGCTGGGACACGGGCGCGGTCCTCGCGACCGTCGCCGCCCTCGCCGGCCCCGCCCTCCTCGACCGCATCCTCCAGCAGCTGCCGAACGGCTACGCGCTCCTCTTCGGCCGGGCACAGCTGTGCCGGCCCCGGACTGCGGCCGCCTGACCCGACAGTCCCCCTGAACGCCCTCACCGGCGCCTCGTGCCGCTGCATTCGTCCATACGTCCTGATTTTCGTGAATTTCTTGACGTGCGTCGGTCGGACGTCGACGATACTGGTGGAAAGTAGTGGCAGCCCCAGAGCGTGGTGGGGAGGCAGTGATGACCGCGGCCTTGAACACCGACAGGCTGAATCCCCGGGATGCCGTACATCTGGAGATCGAGGTGACCCCGGGCTCGCCGCCCGGGACGGTCCACGTCCGTGTGAGCGGCGAGATCGACTGCGACAACGCCGCGGTTTTGCGTGGAAACCTCCTGACCGCCCTCGTCTCCCACCGTGGCACCCTTCTGGTGGACCTGAGCCGGGTCACCTTCTGCGACTGCGCCGGCCTCAACGCCCTCCTGGCCGTCCGCCTCGCCGCCCTGCGGGCCGGCCGCGCTTTCCACGTCACCGAGGCGGCCCGCCCCGTCGAGCGGCTCCTCCGCCTTACCTCCACGCGCTCCCTGCTCACCTGACCGCGCCCGCCGGAAAGCAAGTGATCTCCATGACCGCGTCCATCCCACTCGCCACCGGTCCCCGGGCCGCCGCCCGCACCCTGCAGACCCCCGACACCTCCGCGCCGCCCGAGCCGGCGCTCGCTTGGGCGGTCGGCACGCTGATGGCGACGACCCCGGCCCCGGCCCGCGAAGCCGAGCGCATCCTGTCCGTCGCGGCAGCCCAGGCGGGTCTGCCCGAGACCGTCCTGGCCGCCGCGATGCGCGAAGCCTCCCGCGGCGCGCCCGTCCCGGCCGCAGCCGAGCGGTCCCTGCGCCAAGCCGTCCGCGCCGCCCGCACCTCGACCGCGGCACCGGTCTGCGGACGACCCGTGCTCCCGCTGCGGGCCGACGCGGAGAAGGCCCTGGGCCGGTTCTTCGAAGCGCGCCTGCGTCTGACCGCAGCGCCCGCCGACCCCGGCGCACGCCGGGCCTTCGAGGACTCCGTGTTCGTGCTGTGTGTCCTGATGGGCCGCCCATCGGCCGCCGAAGCGCTGCACGAGGCGCTCCAATACACCGAGGGATGAACTCGCTGGGCCCGTGCAAGCAGGCGGACTCGTTCAAGTGAGGTGATGGAGATGAGCGGCAGGGACGAGGATCCGCGCCCGGAACTGCTCCCTGATCGGGGCGCGGAGGTGGACGAACACGGCCGCCGGCCCGGGGTCCCGTCCCGGACCGGCACGGGCGGTGGCCCGCCGGCCGACCCGGACCGAGTGGCCCGGGCCCGTGAAGAGGGCAAAGACCGGAAGGCGGCTGCGAAGCGGCCGCTCTAGCGGGCGCCTCCGGCCTCTGACGGCTTGCGGCCGCGCTCGCCGGGGCCTACGCCGGGGGGTACCGCGAAGGTGCCTCCGTAGGCGTATGCGGTGCGGATGTGCCCGTCCCGGGCGTGGACCATGACCTGTGCGGGCGTGTGCTCCTTGGCGTGGCGGCGTGCGGAGTCGATGGCCTGCTGCTGCGTACGGTGCGGCTCGTGGAGGACCCGGCGTCCTTCCCTGCCCTCGACCTGCCACTTCACTCCCGCGGCCGCCGCCCGCTCTCCGGAGGGTGAGACGTGGTAGACGGTCCGTCTCGCTGCCATGATCCTTCTCCTCGCCCGTCCGGCGGACTCCCGCCAGGCTCCCCTACCGAGGCAATATCCCGCCTCGAAAGCGGAGGCATCCTGACCGGCACCTGGGAGCTGGCGTGCCACGGAGGCCGTGGCGTCCGCCTGCAGGGCTTCTTCCCATACCAGCGGCCGCGAACCAGCCTGAACCGGCCTGAACCGGCCCCGATCCGGGCCGGTGGGAGCACGTGGTCGGGTGACCGTCGCCCGCTCCCGAGGCACCGTCGGCAGCCCGCATCCGGGGCCGGTCGTGGGCGCCCTCAGCTCACCCGAAGTGCCCGGACGGGTCCCTCCACGGCGTGCCTGTGGGGTACGCGGAGGAAGCGGGCTAGCAGTTCTCGCGGATCACGTCCTCCAGCTCCGACAGCGACGCGCGCTCCTCCTCGGCCTTCTTCCTGAGCACGTCCAGCGTCTGCTGCAAGGCGCTGATCTGGCTCTGGTCCGGATTCGCCTGCGCCTCCAGCTCGGCGATCCTGCTCGCGACCTCGTCCGCGTGCGCCTGGGTCTTGGCGATGCTCACCTTGGCCTCCTTCGCGAGGCGCTTCATCAGCTGGCAGCCACTCTCCCCGGCCATCGGTGCGTTCACGTCGGCACTCCTTCGAAACCGCGCCCCGCCGTCGGGGCGTCCAGGCGGCCAGTATCAAAGCCCCCGTCCGCCCGCACCCGGCGGAGTAGCCCGTCCGGAGGGCTGCCGGTTCGGCCTCCTGCAAGCCGAACCGGCAGCCGGCTTCCGGCTAGCGGCTGAGCGACTTGAGCGCCGTCGGGTCGTACGGCTTCAGCTCGTCGAAGCGGTTGCCGAGGACCTTCGCCGCCCACTGCGGGTCCTGGAGCAGCGCCCGGCCGACGGCGACCATGTCGAACTCGTCGCGTTCCATGCGGTCCAGGAGGTTGTCGATGTCGCCGAGCGCCGCACCCTCACCGGCGAAGGCCCGGATGAAGTCGCCGTCGAGGCCGACCGAGCCGACGGTGATGGTCGGCCGGCCGGTGAGCTTCTTCGTCCAGCCCGCCAGGTTCAGGTCCGAGCCCTCGAACTCCGGGAGCCAGTAGCGCCGGGTCGAGGCGTGGAACGCGTCGACGCCCGCCGCCGCCAGCGGGGCCAGGATCGCCTCCAGCTCCTCCGGCGTCTGCGCGAGCCGGGCGTCGTACGCCTCCTGCTTCCACTGCGAGTAACGGAAGATCACCGGGAAGTCGGCCGGGACGCGCTCGCGGACCGCCGCCACGACCTCCGCGGCGAACTTCGTACGGGCCACCGCGTCGCCGCCGTACGCGTCGGTGCGGCGGTTGGTCCGCTCCCACAGGAACTGGTCGAGCAGGTAGCCGTGGGCGCCGTGCAGTTCGACGCCGTCGAAGCCGATCCGCTCGGCCTCCGCGGCGGCGTCGGCGAAGGCGCCGATGACGTCGTCGAGGTCGGCGCGGGTCATCGCCTTGCCGGTCCCCTCGGTGCCGTCGACGCGGATGCCGGAGGGGCCTACGGCCGGTGCGTCGGCGTACGGTGCCTCGCCCTGCTTGCGCACCATGCCTATGTGCCACAGCTGGGGCACGATCGTGCCGCCCGCCTCGTGCACGGCCGCGGCGACCTTCGCCCACCCCGCCAGCTGGTCCTCGCCGTGGAACCGCGGCACCCGGTCGCTCTGCCCGGCGGAGTCGTGACCGACGTAGGTGCCCTCGGTGACGATCAAGCCCACACCTGCGGCGGCCCGGCTGGCGTAGTACGCCTGTACGTCCTCGCCGGGCACGCCGCCGGGGGAGAACATCCGCGTCATCGGGGCCATCGCGATGCGGTTGGGGACGGTCAGGCCGTTCAGCGTGACGGGCCGGGACAGGATCTCGGCCGCGCGGGAGGCGGTGGACGTGGTGAGGGGCATGCGGGTCCTCCGGGTTGAGGCTGTGGCTCGTCAGGGTGACAACGAGAAGTGCATACTACACATGCTATGTATCATGCATATTGCGGTCCGGTCCTCGCGCGGAGCCGGAAGCCCGCCGGTCCCCGGGTCCGCGATAATGGAGCGCCAAGAGGAGCGGGAGGCGCAGTGCTGGAGAAACTGGAGCGGGAGCTGATGCTGCTCTCGCGGCACCAGGTGCTGGCCCGGCGCGAGCGCGACCCCGAACGCCTGGAGAGGTCGGCGTACCTGCTGCTCAGCCGGATCGACACCCAAGGCCCCATGTCCATCGGACAGCTGGCCGAGGCCTTCGGGCTCGACACCTCGACCGTGAACCGCCAGACGGCCGCACTGCTGCGCTGCGGACTGGCCGAGCGCGTCGCGGACCCGGACGGCGGAATGGCCCGCAAGCTGCGCATCACCGCCGAAGGCCGGCGCCGGCTCGCCGGAGACCGTGAGGCGAACCGGTCCTGCCTGGCCCAGGTCGTCGCCGACTGGTCCCCTGAGGAGATACGGGAACTGGCAGACGTCCTGGTCCGCCTCAACCGCAGCGCCGAGGCCCTCGAAGGACGGCACTGGCCGCGCGCGGAGGAAGACGAGGCCCGCGCCGCATGCCACGAGCCGGTCCCGCACGAATCCCCGACGCCGGCTCCGCAGGCACCCGCGACTCCCGCCCGGTAGGAACGCCCGCGGTCCGCCCCGTGGAACCCGCTCTTGAGCAGCGCGCCGTCGTTACTGACGGCCCGGCGGCTCAGCGAGGCAAGCGGTCCCAGAACGAGCACTGGTGTGCGGAGTGTGCGTCGACGGCGTGGATTCCGCCTGGTTGGGGAGCCAGCGACTGCACCGACCGGGGGAGCGGCGGCGAAGAGTGGAGGAGGGGCCAGAGAGGTGCGTCGGAGGTGTTCGGGTTGCCGGTGCGCGCGAAGCTCGTCCAATAGTCGACCATCCGGTCCGACAGGGCGCGCTGGGCGTCGGTCAGCGGTCGCTCGGTGGGGAGGGAGGAGAACAGGAACGGCATCTCGAAGCCGTGTGCCGCACCGTACGGGAAGTCAGGGTTCGCCGGCAGGCCGGTGAGGACCGGAGCGTCCGGATCGCTGAACTCGTAGCCGTAGAGCGGGAGCCCGGGGGCATGCGCGGCGATGGCCCGGCCGGCTGCCAGTGTGGTGCAGGTGAAGGACCGGTCGGTCAGCAGCGCGGCCCAGGCCAGAGCGGGCGTGGGGTGCTGCGCTGCCGGATACCGTGCCTCGACGGCCGGTGCGTCGGCCCCGAAGGCGTCCACCAGACGGGCGCGGTAGTCGTCCTCGGTACGGATCGGGAACGCGGCGAGGGTCAGGCCGCCGAACATCCGCATCTCGTCGTGGTTGGTGCCCAGGACGACCGGCACGTGGTGGAAGCGTCCGGATGCCAAGGCCCGGTCGGGTGCCGAGGGCAGCAGTGCATTGCCGAAGGCGGGCCGGTTGAAGGACTGCATCAGCTGCGCGGTCGCGAGACGGTCCGTACTCTGCCCGCGCAGGCACGCCAGCACCTCGTCTCCGCCGCCCGCAGCGCAGCCCAGTTGCCGGGCGGCTTCCGCGCCGGCCGCCTGGACATCGGCCTCCGGGGCGAACGGCTCGTACGCCGGTGTGCCGGGGCCGAGAGCGCCGCGCGGGAAGGACATGAGGCAGGAACCGCTCTGGAGTACGGCCCGCTGGAAGAGTCCGACGGCCGTCGGCGAGGTGAGGTGCGCACAGATGCTGAGGGCGCCTGCGGACTCACCGAACAGCGTGACACTGCGCGGATCACCGCCGAAACGCTCCGCGTTCGCCCGCACCCAGCGCAGGGCGGCCTGTTGGTCCGCCAGGCCGAACGGTGGCGTGGAACCCAACGCGGAGTGGCCGAAGTAACCGAATATCCCCAGACGGTAGTTGACCGTGACGACGACCGTGTCACCCCGGACCGCCAGTTGTTCGGTGTCGTAGTCACTGCCGGAACCGCCCAGGAACGCACCGCCGTGCATCCACACCAGCACGGGCCGCTTCTTCCCTCCGGCCCGCTTCGGGGTCGGCAAGGTGACGTTGAGGTAGAGGCAGTCCTCCGACCCGGCGACCGCACCCGTACCCGGTGCCGGCATCTGCACACAGCGCTGGGCCGGCTCCGCCGCATCCCGGACACCGTCCCAGGCGGCGGGGGGCGCGGGGGCGCGCCAGCGCAGCGACCCGGTCGGCGGCGCAGCGTAGGGAAGGCCGTTGAAGGTGGTGTACGAGCCGTGGGACACACCGCGTACCCGGCCCTGATCGGTCCGGACGACAGTGCTGCTCTCTTCAGCGGAGCGCGGGGAACCGGGTGCACCGCTGGCCGGTACGGCGGCGGCCGTGAGCAAGGCCACCGCGCAGAGCAAGGGGAGAAGCACCGCACGAAGGGGGGCCTCTCGGCGTGGACGTGACGGCGTGACAGGGGACATACGTACCCACCGTTCCTGGTCGGGAAGGCATGGTGCCGGGCCGCACGGCGCCGGTCAGGCCGGGACGAGGCCTGAGCGGCGGGAGCGGTGCGGACCGACGCGGTCAGTGCTCAATACGCTAGGACCTCCCGCGCACTGGAGGTTCAAGAGACTGTGACGCAAGACACCTGGAGCATCGGTGAACTCGCCACCGGAACGGGGGTGCCGGTGAAGACGCTCCGCTACTACTCGGACAGCGGTCTGCTGCCGGTGTCCGGTCGTAGCACGGGCGGTCATCGGCGGTACGGCCCGGAGGCGTGGGAGCGTATCCGTCTCATCAGACGCCTACGGGCGCTGGACACCCCGATCGCGACCATCACGCAGGTGGTCACCGGCGAGTGCTCCCTCGGCGAGCTGGTGGCGACCGAGCTCGAAGCGGTGCAGGAACGGCTGACCGAACTGCGCTGGCGCCAGGCCACACTTGAGTCCCTGGACGCGTGCACGAGTGAGGAACGGCTCCGGCGTCTGGAGATCCTCTCCCGTGTGCAGCGGCTCCCGCAGGCGCGTCGTACTCTCACCGATCACTGGTACCGCGAGCTGTCCGCGGCCATGCCCAAGCGCCGACTCGACATGATGATCGCCATGCTGTCCCCCGACCCTCCGCAGGACCCCGTGCCCGCCACGGTCCTGGCCTACGCCGAGCTGCATGTCCTGATCTCCACACCCGGTTTCACCCGCTGGACCCAGGACCACGACGAAGAGATGAGGGACGGCCCGGCCTTCTACGGAGAGATCGACGAGGCCGCCGCCCTGACGGTCGCCGCTCTGGCCCAGGGACTGCCACCCGGCGCCGGGGATGCGGTGAACGCTTTCGTATCCGCCCACGCGCGCGCCCGACGGGAGTCGGACACGCCCGCCTTCCGCACATACCTGCACGGGCTGGTGTCGAGGTCATCCGGCTTCGACCCTCGCCTGGAAAGGTATTGGGCCCTGGTCGCCACCGCCACCGGCGGCCGCGTGCTGAACATGACGGTGGCTCATCGATGGCTGACCGACGGATTGTCGATCTCGATTGCCGAAAGTGCACCCCTCGGCTCGGGTCGATTGGGCTTCGCCCCCGTCACACGCCGGGCGGGGGCGTCAGGCCGAACCGGGAGATGACGTCGGGCAGCCAGGCGGGCCGTCCGAACTCCAGCCCGTACTTGGCGGCGAGCACCGGTATCGCGTCCTCCGCCGGTGGCGGCCCGTCGGCGAGCATCTCGGCCAGCTCGCGGAAGAAGTGCTCGAATCCGGCCGGACTGATGATCTCGATCATCCGGGCCGGGACGGAGCCCGCGTTCCACATGGCGTGCAGTTCCCCTCGCGGCTTGGTGATGTAGCCGCCGGAGCCCAGAACGGTTTCACGGTCGCCGGAACGGAAACCGATCTCGCCCTCGGTGACGATCGAGTACTCGTCCTCCCGGGTGTGCAGGTGCGGCGGTACCAATGCCCCGACGGGGAAGGGGTGCTCCACGACGGAGACTGCGCCGCCGGTGTCGTCCCCCCACAGCTTGAAGGCGACGCCGATCGAGCCGAGGAATGCCTCGGGCCCTTCGCCAGGGCGAACGATGGTGAGCGGCGGGGCCGGCGGCTGCGCCATGGCGATCACTCCCCGACAGCATTTGGAGATACACTGGCGTTTATCCAAATAGTCTCCACCGCGGACCCTGGGACGTCAAGTTTTGAGTGAACAGCAGCGTTCTTCGAAACGGCGTGGCTACGAGATGCGCAAACGCGCCGATGACGTGAGCCGGACGCGGCAGCGCATCATCGAGGCCGCCCTGCATCTGCACGGGACGGCAGGCCCGGCATCGACGAGCATCGCGGCGATCGCCGACCGCGCGGGGGTCACTCGGCTGACCGTGTACCGGCATTTTCCGGATGAGACGGCATTGTTCGAGGCCTGCTCGGGACACTGGCTGTCGCTGCAGAGACTGCCCCGGCCCGAGGTGTGGGGCGCGTTCGAGGATCCGTTCGAGCGGCTGACGGCCGGGCTCACTGACATCTACCGCTTCTACCGCTCGGGCGAGCAGATGCTGACGCTCGTCATCCGCGACCAGCACGCCGTACCCCAGCCGATCCGCGAGGCCCGGGAGGAGTTGACCCGGAAGTACGTCGAAGCGCTGGCCGGGGCATGGACCGAGGCCGAATCCCCGGTCCGGCGGGCGGTGATCGGTCATGCCGTGGCGTTCTCGACGTGGCGCTCGCTGTGTCGGGAGCAAGGCCTCGCGGACCGCGAGGCGGTCGAGGTCATGGCCACGCTGGTGGAAGCGGTCGGCACGAAGTCGTGAGGGTTTGCCCGCCCTCGGAAGCCGAGGGAGGCCGTGGCCGCGGTCGGTCGGTCCCGCCCCGCACCCTCGGCTCGCGCCCGGTGAGCCGGGCCGCTCGGCCGCGGGCCCGCCCGCGCGGTAGGACGGGGCGGCCGGCCCGCAGGTCAGTCCCGGTACACGACGATGAAGGCGCCGCAGGGATGGGAGCCCGACCGTCCTGCCGTCTCCGCGAGGGCGCGGCGCAGGGCGTGCAGGTGGGTGGTGGCGAGTTGGAGCGGAGGCTCGTCCGGCTGGTGGGTGGTGCCCCGGGGGTAGTCGGTGTTCGGTTCCGTGGTCATCTCGATGTGGCAGCCGAGGATGTGTGTGATCGGGCGGGTCGCGCAGAAGTCCACGAGCCGGTCCACCGTGTCGGCGTAGGCGGCCCGGTCCTCCACGTAGAGCCGCCCGGGGTAGAGCGAGTCACCGGTCAGCAGCAGGCCCGTGTGCCGGTCGTGGAAGACCAGCGCGGCGGCCTGGTGGCCGGGCCCGGGGACGAGGTCGAGGACACGTCCGCCCAGGTCGAGCTCGGCGCTGCGGTGCGGCCAGTCGTCGAGTCCGAAGTGGGCCGTGACCTCCTCCAACCCCGGGCCGACGATCGTGGTGTCCGGTCTGTCGGCGAACTGTCCGTCGCCCGCGATGTGGTCGCCGTGCCCGTGGGTGTGCGCGACCGTCAGCCCGTACCGTGCGCGGGGATTGCGCATCAGCCAGTCCTCGATCAGGGCGTCGACGGTGGCGCGCAGGGGGAAGTGGCCCGGGTCGGCGGTGGCGCCGGTGTCGATCAGGAGCGCCCGCTCGTTCCCGAAGAGGAGGAAGAGGAAGGGCGCCTCGTAGTGCACCGACTTGTTCTGGCGCAGGATCACCGTGTTCCGGGTGTACGCGTGGACCTGGATCTCGGGGGCGGGATCGTGCTTGGGGGACGGCCAGCCCGCGTGCCACACGGCGTCCAAGCTGCCGGGGACCGGGGCGCCGACGAGGAAATCGATCACGACCCCAACCTACCGCCGCCGCCCTCGAACGGACACGCCACATCCCTCGATGGCCCCACCCCGCCGTGCTGCCGCCAAGCCCCGCTCATGCTCATGCAGGACATCGCTGGACGGCAGCCGGCTGGGGCCGACTCAGATGTCGAGGAACCGAACGTCCTTGGCGTTGCGCTGGATGAAGGAGCGTCGTGCTTCGACGTCCTCGCCCATGAGCACGGAGAAC